>NZ_SHOE01000004.1:0-233727 GCF_012275705.1 Vibrio chemaguriensis | reverse complement strand
GTTGCTGTTGCTGTTGCTGTTGCTGTTGCTGTTGCTGTTGCTGTTGCTGTTGCTGTTGCTGTTTCAGCTTCTGTTCCACAACCGACAAGTTTTTCTTTGCAGCTTCAAAGTTGGGCGTTTCTTCAAGCAGTTTTTTATAAAGCTCTGCTGCTTCTTCTAATTGACCATTTTGCGCCAGAGAGTTGGCAAGGTTATAGCGGCCGTTAGGAGAGGAGTCATGAGAAAATGCTTCGATAGCGGCTTCGTAGTCACCTTTTTGGTAACTGGCGGCTCCTTTCCAGCTTGGGTTTGTAAATAGGTTTTGCGCCTGTTCATACTCACCTTGCTTGTAGAGTTCCGCTCCTCGTTGGTCGGCATTTAAGAACGGATTTGCTTCGGCGTGTTGTGTCCAAGTCATCGGTATTATTGTTGCCACAAACATCCAAATCAGGCCGCGTCGGAACAGTAAAGCTGCAGGCAGAAGTAACAGCGGCAGCAACCAAAAGCCACCGTTTAAGCGAGAGTCAGTGCTCACTTCTTCACTCTTCTTGGCCGAAAGTTGACTACCAACGTTGCTCGTAAAGGCCGAAATTCTCTCAACATCGCGATTGGTGTGCTGAATAGGAACAAAAATTCCACCTGTTTTCTTTGCTAGTATTTGTAAATTCTTCAGATTTGTTTTCGCTACGACAGTTGTGCCTTGTGCAGTCTTTAAAAGAGAACCATCGGGTAGGGCAATGGGAGCACCATTAGCGGTTCCTACTGCAAGAACAGAGATCCGAATGTTTTTACCTTCGACTAAATTCAACGCGCGAGACAGTTCTGACTCATCAAGGTCATCAGCTAACACGATGATGTCGCCTTGTTGCACACCTGCTTGAGAGAACTGGTTGAGCGCTAATTCAATTGCGGAAGGCAGGTTTGCCCCTTGAAAAGGCATTAGCTCTGGTGACAAATTCTCGATAATGCCGGCAAGCGTACTGGAATCAGTCGTCAGTGGACTTAAGTTATAGGCATCGCCAGCGTAAGCAATAAGACCTGTAGCCCCTTCTTTCCATTTAGGAAGTAAGTCCAGCGCCTTATAACGTGTTTGCGCGAGTCGATTAGGCTTGATGTCCGTAGCGAACATCGAGCGAGACATATCAAGCACTAAAATGCGGTTTTGGTTTAACTCAAAGCTTGGGCGAGCGTTGGATTGCCAGCTTGGTCCCGCTAGCGCAATGCAGGCAAGCGCCCAAGCTACGCCCCAGAGAATAAAATAGTGTTTGGACTGCGTGTTTTGTCCGAGCACTTTAGCTAGGTGAGGGGCAATCAGTGTCGATTTTTTTGCTCTAAATTTGTGATTGAGCAAGAGCGCAATAGGGATTGCGATAAGCCCCAAAAGCCAAGAAGGGTTAAGGAAAATAAACTCAGCCATGTTTTCTCCTCAGTAGGAATAACAATACCGACAGTACGAATGCAGCGCTTAATGGGTATGGGAACCATTCTGACTGCGGACGCCAAGTTTGCGTGTCGCTTGACACGGGCTCGAGCTGGTTGATCGTGTCGTAGATCTTTTCGAGCTGATCAGTATCTCGCGCCCGAAAATATTGTCCACCAGTCATCTCTGCCACTTTAGTTAGTGTTTGCTCATCCAAGTCGGCTGCGGTGTTAACCTTACGAGTCATGAAAAACTCTTTCACCATCATTTCACCAGCACCTACGCCTACGGTGTAAATGGTCGCTTTGTATTTTTTTGCGATTTCCGCTGCTTCGAGCGGTTCGAGCACACCGGCAGTGTTGCTGCCATCACTAAGCAAAATCATGACTCGTTGCGGAGCATCACTGTCTACAAAGGTTTTCGTGCCTAGACCAATGCCATCACCAATGGCGGTTCGTTGACCAACCAGGCCGATGACGGTTTGATTAATCTGCTGCATGACGGTTTTACGGTCTGCAGTGAGTGGCGTTTGCAAATACGCGTGATCGCCAAACAAAACAACCCCGAGACGGTCGCCTTTTCGCTTTGCCACGAAATCAGACAGAACTTTTTTGACAGCGGTGAGGCGGTCGATGTATTCGCCGTTGAGCTCCATGTCTTCTTGCTGCATCGAGCCAGATAGGTCGACGACTAACATCAAGTCCCGATATTTGGGTTGGAACTCAACTGGATCACCAAACCAAACTGGACGCGCACAAGCAATGATAAGAAGAACCCAGATCGCCATTGATAGTGATTTTTGCAGGGCTTGCCTAGGCTTGCTGCCATTCTCATTAGTTGGTAAGTACGCCAATTTGATCTCGGCTTGTTGAGATTCTTGTGGCAGGAGCTTGTATACCAGCCAGGGGACAGGCAGCAAAAATAGTGCCCACCACCAGACAAATTCAATGTTTAGCCATTGGGCAAGATCGGTTATGAGTGTTTGCTCAGTCACGGTTATTTGCCTTTTTCTTTGGTGGCAAAGCGTGAGTTATCCAAAAGACACAATCATCGACCAAGCTTTGATGATTTTCTTGAGAGGATTTCTGATACAGCGCTTCTTGCCACTGATGTTGTTTGTCTACGAATCGAGTTTCTTTGGTATGGCTATCGAGAAACTCATACCAAGCGATTCCAGTTAATGGCGCGATTTCTTCACGCGGAAAGTAACTCAATGCCGCCTGACGCAATATTTCTAGAGCAGAGGAAGGGGTATGAGGTGTGACAGATTGAGTTAAAAGTTTTAAGGCTGCCTTTTGCGCGCGTAGGCGTTTTTTACGCCATTTCGTATAAAGATAAATGCTGAAAACGAAAAGTACGGTGGCCGCAAGCACTGCCCACCATCCCCAAGCGAGCGGAAACCAATCCGGAGCGTTTGGTAAAATCAGAGGTTCAAGGTCTAGGCTTTGGTTGTTTGTTGTCATTATTATTACTGCTTAATAAATGCTGCTTGTACTGTTTGTTAGCTTAATTGTGAAATCAAGGGCCAACCACTTGATAGCGTGTTAAATGGAATCGCCATCGAATGGCATTGCTGTTTAATGGTTTCTTGGTGTTGAGTAAAGTGTGTTTCGAGTTCCTTTCTTTGGCCCTTGGAGCCAAAGTTGAACCATTGACTACGTTGTCCATCTGAGGCTTTTACTTGACCTCTAAAGTTTGTTTCACCTCTTTCTAAAGGGTCATAAAACTGTATAGCCCTCACACTGTTGTGCTGTTTTAGTCGACGTAACTGCGTCAACTCTGCTGCGCTTATGTGGGCAAAGTCGCTGAGCATAATCAGTTCGCTGCCCTTAGGTGTCAGTGTATGAAGTGTTTCTAACACCTGAGTATACGGCAGTGTACGAGCCTCGTTGTTGGCAGTACGAGCCACCTGCGCGTTATGTGTATCGACGATAGCATTAAGAATCCGCAGCCCCTGTTTTTGTAGAGAGGAAGGGCGAAACTCAAAACATTGATGTCCATCGTCAATCACCGCACCGATGCGATCCTTTTTAGCCAAAGTGAGCCAAATCAACACGCTGGCAAAGTGAGCCAATTGAACCGACTTAAGCATATACTTAGACCCAAAATGCAGGCTAGAACTCAGGTCAAGGTAAAGAATCACAGCTTGCTCTTTGTCTTCTGCAAATAACTTTGTGTGCGCTTTCCCTGTACGAGCAGTTACCCGCCAATCAATACTGCGGATATCATCGCCAGGTTGGTATTGGCGTACTTCCATAAAATCCATGCCTCGCCCTTTTTGGCGGCTGGTATGGTTACCGCTCATTTGCGACCAGATACTTTGTGCTGGTGGCAACCAACGTACAGATTGAGTGCGGTATTGCAGCAGCTCTTCAAGGGTTAATGTCACCCCATTCGCATGAGGTGGCAGTGGATGCGTTGTGGACATATCACTCCCTAGTCTTATGCACTGCCAACGAGGTTTAGCAGCTTATCAATGACTTGGTTTGCCGTAATGCCTTCCGCTTGAGCGTGGTAACTCAGTAATAAACGGTGGCGCAAAACCGGATAAGCCATGGTTTGAACATCTTCTGGGGACACAAAATCACGACCTGCAAGCCAAGCGTGCGCACGGGCACAACGATCCAGAGCGATGGTGGCACGTGGACTAACGCCCATTGACAACCACTTATCCAGCTCAGTGTCATATTCGCTGGCTTGACGTGTTGCCATAACTAAACGGACGATGTACTGCTCTATCGTTTCGGCCATATGAATATCCAACACTTCTTTACGCGCAGTGAATATATCTTGTTGGCTTAACATTGGGCGCTCGACGGTAGTTTCGCCTTTTGCTTCACCGCGGTTAATACGCAAGATAGATAGCTCATGTTCCGCATCTGGGTATTCCACTTCTAAATGTAATAAAAAGCGATCTAGCTGCGCTTCAGGTAGTGGATAAGTCCCTTCTTGTTCAATCGGGTTTTGAGTCGCCATGACCAAAAACAACTCTGGCAACGGGTAAGTATGGCGACCTGCTGTGACTTGTTTCTCTGCCATTGCTTCAAGCATCGCTGCTTGTACTTTGGCCGGTGCACGGTTTATCTCATCCGCAAGGATAAGAGAATTGAAGATAGGACCAGATTGGAAAGTGAACTCTCCGGTTTCGGGGCGGAAGATATCGGTGCCGGTTAAATCGGCTGGCAGCAAGTCAGGGGTAAACTGAATTCGGTGGAA
Source organism: Vibrio chemaguriensis (assembly GCF_012275705.1). NCBI lineage: Bacteria > Pseudomonadati > Pseudomonadota > Gammaproteobacteria > Vibrionales > Vibrionaceae > Vibrio > Vibrio chemaguriensis. The sequence continues at coordinate 229,112 of NZ_SHOE01000004.1, read as the reverse complement.
GTCGCCTTCAACACAATCTGAGAGTGATTTTACTGCACGGGTTTTTGCCAGCCCAGGAGGGCCCTCAACCAAAATATGTCCATCTGCCAAAAGGGCAACAAGCAGTTGTTTGACTAGATCTTGCTGACCAATGATCTGCGACTCTAGGTATTGCTGAAGAGTTTCGAAGTTAGATTTATGCATGCTTTGGACTCTCGATATCCATTTGATTTTTGTGTTGAGTATTGGTCATTTTCCAGATGGAAAAAGTTCCAATGCGCTTTCGCAATTTATCTTTTCAATATTGGGACGCTGCAGAGAATTGCAAGTACTTGCTATCACTGAAAGTTCTTATCTGACAGAGCGTTACATTTATTTTTCATAATATAGTGAGAAATGCCTCTAGTTTTGTATATGTGAGCCGATAAAGTTTCTGTGATGTGCGTGTCATGAGATATGCACCAGATTCCCCTTATGGGGCCAATAATAAGTGATTCTTTTAAAAGGTCCGAATATGTTGAAACTTCATTCCTTGAGCATCAAACAGAAGGTTGTACTTGGTATTACGTTTGCTGTTTTAGCATCAACAATTATCGTTGGTGTTATGGCTCAGCGTCATGCAAGAGATGTGTTGAGCCACCGTCTTATTGATATCGAACTACCTGCGATGCTGCAGCAAATCAATACAGAAATTGACCGCGAAGTTGTAGAGATGCAACAAGCCGCAAAACAGCTCGCAACAAACGAGTTTATTGTCGAAGCTCTATCTAATACGGACCGCGATCCGTCGGTAGAAGTTCAGTTAGTTCAGCAGCTCAATAACGTTAAATCCCAGTACGGACTTAATGATGCGTCGGTAGCCAATCGTCAAACGGCATATTACTGGAATCAAAACGGGTTCTTGCGTCAGCTTAATCGAACTCAAGATGCTTGGTTCTTTGGCTTTACGTCTTCTGGTCAAGAAACGTCAGTGAGCGTTTTCCAAGAGGCAAACGGCGAAGTAAAAATGTTTGCCAACTACCAAGACTTAAATGGTACATCAATGTCAGGTCTTTCAAAGTCGATGGACGACATGGTTGCGCTGCTCAATGGGTTTAAAATTGAAGATACGGGTTATGTGTTCCTCACTAACGAACAGGGTGAGATTCAAATACATCGTCAACAAGGTAAAAACCAAACTTCTATCACCAAGCTATTTGGTAATGATGCGAGTGCACTGCTGAATAAAAACAGCTTCAATTTGATTAATGTGGAATTTGAAGGGCAGGACACGTTTGTTTCCAGTTTGTATGTTCCTTCAATGAATTGGTTTGTCATTGGTGTAGTTCCTGTCGATGAAGTCTTCGCGGACCTAAATGCTACTGCGCAAAAAATGCTGTTTACGACCATCATTGTCGCCGTTGTATTCATTCTGATGGGCGTATGGTTGGCAAATAGTATTACTAAACCAATTCGACTGATTGCTGATCGTTTTACCGATCTTGGGCAAGGTGAAGGCGACTTGGCGCAGCGCATTGAAATTCAGGGTAATGATGAAATTGCTCAGCTTTCAAAAGGCTTCAACGGATTTATTGAGAAGATCCACGCCACAATGAAAGAAGTTGCTTTAACCAGTGGCTCATTAAGTCAAGCGGCAGAAAGTGTTTCGACGAAAGCAACATCCACGCATGACAACAGCCAAGAGCAGCGTGATCAAACCATTCAAGTTGTTGCGGCGATTAACCAGATGGGTGCGACCATCAGCGAAATTGCATCGAACGCGGCTACTGCTGCCGATACGGCAAATCAGGCTTCTGATAATACTCAAACGGGTCGTGAAGTGGTTATGAAAGCCAAAGAGGTGATTAGCCGCCTAGCTGATGACGTAGAAACGACCAATATTGTCGTCACGCAGCTGGCATCGACAACTAAAGATATTGGCTCGATTCTGGGCGTAATTCGTGACATATCAGAACAAACCAACTTGCTTGCGTTGAACGCCGCGATTGAGGCTGCACGTGCTGGAGAGCAAGGTCGTGGTTTTGCGGTGGTTGCTGACGAGGTCAGAAACCTAGCGTCACGCACGGCTGATTCAACAGAAGAGATCCAACGGATGATCAACCAACTTCAAAGTGACGCACAAGACGCAGTAAGTGCGATGGAAGCGGGTAAAGCGGTCACTATTGAAGGGGTTGCTTCAACCGATGAAGCCGTGGAAGTGTTAGTCAATATTTCTGAGCGAATTACAGACATCTCTGATCGTAATACGCAAGTTGCGACGGCGACGGAAGAGCAATCCACTGTGGTGCATACCATTAACCAAAACATTGAAGAAATCAACGCGATCAATGAAATGACAACGGCAACGGCAGAAGAGCTGGCGGATGCAAGTCGTGATCTTCAAGCGCTCTCTTCACGTCTGGACAAGATGGTTGGTAGCTTCAAGCTATAGAGTTGGATAGAATAGCCGAAGTTTAAAAGTTCACTAACTAAATTTAGGTAAGTACTATGAATGACTTCGAAAAAGAACTAGAGCAGATTTCTCAGGAAGCCGCTCAGGAGCCAGAAGTAAAACTGCCGTCGCTAGAAGAGCAAAAAGCGATCGTCGCTGAGCTAAAAAAGCTGGAAGCAGAAGGTAAGTTGACGGCAGAAGTGTTAGAGCAACACTTTGGTAAATTTAACCAAAAAAACTCTGTGCCAGTTCACTAAGCTAGGGTGAGGTTTCGGCTCTAACGGGCGCGACAAAATCACCAACTCAAATACAAAAAAGGGAGTGTATGCTCCCTTTTTTAATGCCTGAAAAATGCTAATACCTCTTACAGACTTGCCACTTAAAAATTATTGACACTTCAATGAGTTATTAATTAGTACTAGTTATTTTCATACTTGACAATACTACTGCTCTATCTAAATCTATTGCGTATTTCAATAAAAGCGACCAAGGGAATGCGATCAGGATGGAGCAACAAAAAACAAGAAATGTCATTTTAATCACGGAGGGCAGTCTGCAGTCATCTCTGCTGAAAGATGTATTGGAGACCAAACTCGGTATTAGTGTTGCTCTAATCACACCAGACTCTCTTATTCACGGAGCGTTAGATTCGCCTTTAGCGTCAGCCATTATTGTTGATTGCAGCGTGATCACTGATGAAATCTTTCGGCGTTATTCGGAATTTAAAGAGTCGCAACAGAAAGATACGCTCGAAATCTTAATTAATTGTGATCAATCCATTTCGACTGAAGATCTTTTTGCTTGGCGTACTCTAGCAGGTATTTTCTATACCTCTGATGATATAAAAACGCTGCAAGTTGGGATTGGTAAGGTACTTCAGGGGGATATGTGGTTCAGCCGTAAGTTTTCTCAGCAATACATTACTCACCTTCGTCGCCACTGCAAACCTATAAATAAGAATGTTCCCGCTATTTTGACCAAACGAGAGCAACAAATAATTACCTTTCTCTCTATGGGGGCTTCCAATCAACAAATTGCCGAACAACTATTTGTGAGCGAGAATACGGTAAAGACTCATTTACACAATATTTTCAAGAAGATTGAAGTAAAAAATAGAGTCCAAGCACTTATTTGGGCGAAAGAAAATATTTCGGATAACTCGTTAACAGTGTAATGTCCTTGAAATATTGCGTTATTTAATTTAGTGAATTCTTAATCATTACTGTGACCTAAATGTGTTAAAAGTGTTTCTTTTATGAGAAACACTTTTTTTGATTCTCTTTTTAATAACTTTGGAATTTAAAAAAGTAGCAAATAACTTTACTCTGTGGACTAGCACTTACATATCACACTAAGTGCGGACGATTAACGACTAATTTAAGAATGTTAAGTCACTGAAAGTATGAGAAACATTATGGAACAGTATATGGAAAAGCCTGAAGTCCTAATGCTCACTCAACAAAGTTTACAGAGTGAAAACTTTAAGGAAATGCTTTCTAAAAATATAGAAACTAAAATAACGATCATAGATACTAAAAACCCTAGTTATCACGAACTCATTCCGGAACGCTACTTTTTGCTTGTTGATTTTTCAGTTGAGATTCCATCCGAAACTTTAGTTTATTTAAAAGATAGTAATAAAGTGCTAGGAACCATAATGCTTAATTTAGGTTATGACTTAGACACAGAAGAACTCGCCTCATGGCCGCATGTAAAGGGTATATTCGGTCCGGGAGACTCCATGGACAAGGTGTGTCAGGGGTTAAAAGCAATAATAAAAGGAGATAATTGGCTGTCTCGAAGATTACTGGATCAGCTGGTTAATTATTATCGAGGAAAAGAAGCGAATAGCATTATCGAGCCTGCTATCGAGGTAGAGCTTACTCGGCGTGAAATTCAAGTTTTAAAAATGTTGAAAGAAGGAGGCTCAAATATGGAAATTGCTGATTCTTTATTTATCAGTGAGCATACTATTAAATCACATCTATACAATATTTTTAGAAAGTTAGAAGTAAAGAACCGTACGCAAGCAACAAGTTGGGCTAGGCGAAATCTGTAGTACTAGTATTAACTTACTGTAATAAAAAGAAAATGCTCTATAAAGTACTAAGTTTTATATTTATTATTAAAATGTCAGTCTGAAATATCATCCCATATTCAAACTTATTCCTATTCGGTTGACTATTAGACTTCTCATGTCTGTTACAAATCTACTCAGACATAGAATAAAAGGTCTATTCAATTATTAAGACAAGAGGGAATAAAAATGAGCACAAGTGACAATGACACGTATCTAGGCGATGCAGGTGTAAATAACCAATTTGCTGATTTCGATGGCGGCGATGACTTGTTTATTGGTTTTGGTGGTAATGATTCGTTTGTTGGCGGTGGCGGTAACGATTATGTGATCGGCGGCGACGGTGATGATCGCCTAACTGGTGGTGCTGGTGATGACATCCTAAGGGCTGGTACAGGAAACGATTACCTCGGCGGTGGTACAGGTAATGATTTGCTTTTGGGTTTGTTGGGTGACAACAAACTAAATGGCGGCGTCGGTGAAGATATTCTTGTAGCTGGTTCTGGTGATAATGTTCTAGTTGGCGGCAGCAATGGCGATAAGTTTGTGTTCACGGATAAGTTTGGTGGCCATGGCGAAGCAAAAGTTGTGGATTTCACCATTGGTGAAGATTCTTTGCACATTATTAGCGACTCGGTCACAGACTTCGGTGATTTAAGCTTTAGCTATGATGCTGTAGGTAATGCCGTGTTTACCGATGGTGCTGATCTAACCGTGAAACTCATTGGCGTTACCGAAACTGACATCAATACTTACGGTGCGGATTTATTTGCAATTTAAATGACCTAAATCACTCAGAATGGGATTAGTTTGTGTGGCTCTGTCACGCTGAGGTGAACTAACTCGGTCATTCTAGAGTGTATTTGAGGCTGTCTTAAGTTAGGTGCTAGCTTTTGCTGGCGCCTACATTTTCAATTTAAACGGAAATAGTCGTGCAAAAAACGGTTTTCAAAGAAGTGAGACAAAAAACTATGCACGCTTGCGGGCTTGCTAATCGCTTTTAGCCTTTTTATCAACTTACTAGTCCTCTCGATACCCTTGTACATGCTTCAAGTGTACAACCGAGTGATATCCTCCTATTCAACCGATACTCTACTTTTGCTCACTATTATCGTGATTGTCGCGTTATTAACCATGTCGATTATTGATATCGCTCGCGCGCAAATGAGTAAATCATTTGGTTATTGGATGGACACCAAACTGTCCACTTTTATGCTTAAGCGCAGCATTCAATACCAATCGCACACAGGGAAGAGTTACACCTCGCAAACGCTGCGAGACATTCAGAACATCAAAAGCTTTTTGAGCAGCCAAGCACCCTATCCACTATTGGATGCGCCTTGGACACCGCTGTTTATTTTGTTTGTATATTTATTGCACCCAGTATTGGGTCACATCGCGTTACTCGGGTCTATCGTATTGTTTAGTCTCGGGCTACTCAATGAGCTAATGACGCGTAAAACCATGCAAGAGAGTGAAGTTAGGGCGATCTCTCATATCAACAACGCCGAGCTAGCCACGCAAAATGCCAATTCAATTCTTGCGATGGGGATGATGAACGCGTTTTTAGAGAAATGGCAGTCGCGCGTGAATGAAGTCAATATGCTCGAAGAGCGAGTGGCAGGTAAGTCCATTTACATGGCTAACTTTTCTAAGTTTGTACGTGGTTCACTACAGATCTTCTTGTTGGGAGGCGGAGCATGGTTAGTGATCCAACATGAGATTACTGCGGGAGCGATGATCGCGAGTTCCATTTTAATGAGTCGGGCACTCTCGCCGATGGAGCAGGCGATTGGTACATGGCGAAGTGCTATGTCTGCTAAAGGCGCGTATAAACGACTTAAAGAAATCGACGCAATCGTGCGCCAAGATGAATCGAATATGCCACTGCCAAAGCCAAAAGGACACTATGAACTTACTGGACTTGCTTATCGCCATCCTGGCACAGCAGACCCTGTACTCTCATCGATCAACTTATCTATTCCTCCCGGAGTCGCTGTCGGAGTTATTGGCCCTTCTGGTACTGGTAAATCGACGTTTGCTCGGTTGTTATTAGGTACGATCAAGCCACTAGCGGGTAAGGTTACGCTTGATGGTATGGAAGTGTCTACTTGGGCATCGGAAGACCGCGGCGCCCATTTTGGTTATCTCGCTCAAGAAGTAGAGTTGTTTCCTGGCACAATTCGGGAGAACATCGCGCGCTTCAAAGAGGAAGACCCCGCTAAAGTCATCAAGGCGGCGCAACTAGCAGGATGTCATGAATTAATACTCAAGAAAAACAAAGGCTATGATTTCGTTATTGGCGAAAATGGCCGTGGTTTATCTGGAGGAGAAAGGCAGAGAATCGCACTTGCAAGAGCCGTTTATGGCGATCCATCTATTGTGATTTTCGATGAAGCTAATGCCAACCTTGATGGTGAAGGAGAGGCTGCATATCAACGTTTGATTGCCCATTTAAAGGCGCAAGGATCAACGATTATCGTCATTGCCCATAATCCGAGTACATTACGACAAATGGATAGATTGCTGTATTTAGCTGAAGGTCGAGTCAAATTATACGGTGATAAAGATGAAGTATTAAAACGCTTGATGGGCGAAGAAAGAACAGATATTCCAAGGGTAAGAAATGAGCAATCAACTGCCAGCCGTTAATCAGCATCCGTCTGAAACCGTTTATCGTTTTAGTCCGCAAGCGAAACTAAGCTTTCGAAAGCCAATTTTACTTGGTGTGGTGACGCTAAGTGTTTTTCTTGGCGGTCTAGGCTACTGGGCTGCGACAGCGAAATTAGAGAGTGCTGCGATTGCTTATGGCGATTTGTCTGTTCTCACTAAGCGACAAGAAATTCAACATCTAGAAGGCGGCATTATTGAAAAGCTGTACGTGCAGGAGGGAGACTTGGTTGAAAAAGGTCAATTATTAATTCAACTCTCTAAGCGACAAGCTATGGCGAAGTTGGATTCATTAAGTGGTCAGTTTATTCATACTCTAGCGAAGGAAAACCGTCTAAGTGCTGAGCTAGATGAATTGCCAACGATCGTATGGTCTGATGATCTTGAAAGTATTCCTCGCGTCGATATCGTCCAAGAAGCTCAACTGGTTCAAAACAAGATCTTTGAAGCGAGAAAGCGATTCTTTGATAGTAAGCTGAGCATCATTGAGCAGAGTATTTCTGGGGCAAATTTGGAGCTGGAAAACCTCCAGCAAACCAAGGTAATTGAGAGAGAAAGACTCAATTTTATCGCCGAAGAAATAGACAGTAACCAAGCTCTAGTTCAAAAAGGCTTTTCGGGTAAATCCACCTTACTTCAACTCAAACGTCTTGCGGCGGAAGTGCGGAGTACCTTAAGTCAGTTAGACAGACAATCACTCACAGTCAGCAAAAGGTTGGATGAAAACCAAGCGCAAATTGAAGAGTTGAAGCTTGAAAGACTGAATGAGATTGTCGAGGAGCTACGAAACACCAAAAAGGAAATCGTCGCCATTCGTGAAGAGTATCGCTCAGCCCAAGATATTGTAGCGAGAACAACCATCAATGCACCTATTGCAGGCCGTGTGGTCAACATGCAGGTGTTTACCGAAAAAGGTGTGATTGGTTCGGGTGAAACGCTATTAGAGTTGGTTCCTCAAGACGATAAGTTGTTAGTCGAGGCTCGCGTGAATCCTCAGGATATCGATTTAGTTAACCCAGGTCAGCAGGCGCATGTTCGTCTGACCGCTCTGAATGCTAGAACGTTGGCACCATTAGACGGCACGGTGTTAACGATTTCTGCGGATAAGCTTTCACAAGAAAACCAAGAGGATTTTTACCTCGCTAGAATTGCAATTTCGCAAGAAGATGTAGCCAAACACCGCTTAACTTCAGGAATGAACGCGGAAGTGCTTATTTTATCTGAACCGCGAACGCCTTTAAGTTATTTAATAAAGCCAATCACTGAAAGCATGAATCGCGCCTTTAGAGAGGAGTAATCTCAAAAGTACTTGAGTGAACACGGACAACTGACAAAATAATTTGTTATGGTTACCCGTTACTAGGCCGTATTTTAATTCTAAGGGAGCCGTGGAATGGAGAAAGTGCAGTTAGTCGTCGATTTTCTTCTCACTCATAAACTGATTTTTACCGCACTGATCTTTGTGATTATGTGGTTAATTCGTCGTACCATTTTATCGATGATTCGTGGTGACCATGCCTTTCTTTCTGAAGATCAGCGCAGCTGGATGTCCAGAACTAAGAACGGCACCTTTGCCGTTACATTACTGATTTTATTTATTTTATGGCAATCAGAAATAAACGAGTTTGCTCTAAGTGTCACGGCGATAGCGGTTGCCATTGTTGTGGCATCCAAAGAGATAATTTTGTGTTTTACAGGCTCGATTCAAAGAGCAAGCTCACGTTCTTTTCGTGTCGGTGACTGGATTGAGGTCGGTAAACTGTGCGGCGAAGTGATCGAGCACAATATGATGGCGACGGTGATTCAAGAGATCGACCTGCACCATGGGCAATATCACTACACCGGAAAAACCGCGACCTTACCCAATAGTATGTTTTTTACTTACCCAGTAAAGAACCTCAATTTTATGAAGCGCTACGTCTACCACAATTTCTCTATCGTGGTGAAAGACTTCGTTAATTTGTATCCTCTGTTACCAATCTTGACCGACAAGATTGAAGAGCATTGTAGCTACTTCAGTGATGTTGCGCATCGCTACAATGCGATGATTGAAAAACACGCGGGGGTCGATCTTCCCGGTGCAGAGCCACATATGCATATTTCTAGTAATATCAATGGTGAGCAGATTTTGCATGTTATGATTTTCTGCCCGACCGATAAAGCTAACCACTTGGAGCATTTGATTCGTAAAGACTTTATGGAACTTTATGAGCAGCGCTTTCCTGTGGTGATTGAAAAATAGAGAAGTGTCGTACGCCAGTTAAAACAAACCCCGCTATCAAACATAGCGGGGTTTGTTTTTCTAACGGTATTTCCAGCTCTAACTATATTCCCTGAATACTTAGCTGAATTTACTTTTCAGCATTAAAAACAGAAAGTAAGTACTGCCTAAAATAGCGACCAATGTGCCAGCTGCGACCTGACTTGGATAAATAGCGATTTGTCCCAGCCAATCTGCCCACAACATTAGGGTTGCACCAATTAAGGCTCCGACACTTAGTTGCTCTTTCACTTTTCTTGCTCCTAACATCATCGCCATATGGGGAGCGACCAAGCCAACAAAAGATATCGGACCAACTGTAGCGGTAGAAAAGGCGCATAATAAAGCAACGATGGTGAGCATTAGCGTATTGGCTACGGTGGGGTTAAGTCCTCGTGCATTTGAGAATTGTCGTCCGATGGAAATTAATGTTAGCCAGCGAGAAACCGCGAATACAGCGGTAAGCAGAACCATTATTGCCAAACATAGCATCAGTGCGGTGTCGGCTGTGACTCGATAAATTGAACCAGTTAGCCACAATAAAATTTTGTAACTGTCACCAGAACCTTGAGCTAGCGAAAATTGAACAAGGGCTTCTAATAGTGCCGTTAGTGCTATGCCGGACAACACGAAGTTAGATGGATTAAAATGGCTTCGTTTACCGATAATCAGCAATAACATCAATACGGACATACTTCCGAAAAAAGCGATACCCCAGTTAAATGCGGAGAGAAGTGACCCAGCGATGACTCCTGTCGTAATAATGGCAAACGTGGCTCCGGAAGACACACCGAGAATATCTGGGCTGGCCAGAGGGTTGTAAACAATGCGTTGCAAAATGATTCCTGCAACGGATAGAGCAATACCGACAGAAAGTGCGGTTAACATTCGCGGCCAGCGCAATTGCCATTGAAACTCCCCTGGCACGGACCATTGGATCCCGTTTATACCATGGGTAACGAATGAGTAAGCTAGAACCCCAACCAGACTGAATAGCGCAATGCTGCATACCGCGCGTTTAGAAAGCGCCGTTTTTCCTTGGCTCATTGAAAGGTTAAGTTGATCGGTTGCCGTCAGCTTTTTACGAGTAAACCAAATTAAAGCGGGAGCGCCAATAGCTGCAGCCGCTACGCCGCTAGGAATGGTTTCCTCTAACCATAAGCTTAGCGAGATGGCGGCAGAGTCGGTGATGATTAATAGCATTGCGCCCATTAGCATGCTGCTGATCAATTCGTCGCGCGGCGTTCTTGCCCCCATCGCTCTGGCAATATTGGGGGTCAGTAATCCGATGAAACTGATGATACCAATGGCGGTGATTGAGGCTGATACCAGCCAAATACCCATCACCATTAACGTGCCAAAAGCAGGTAATACCGCTAAGCCTCGGGCTGCTGCGCCTTCTTGCCCTAGTTTCATTAGAGTCAGAATACGTGGTGCGACGATCAAAATTACGATTGCGATAGCGCAGCGAGGCAATAACCACTCAAACCAATCCCAGCTGTATTGAGAAAGGTCTCCTGCTCCCCACATAAAAATATTCTGTGCAAACTGAGCGTTTAAAATAATAATGGCTGTGGCGATAGAACCGAGCAAGATATTGATCACCATCCCCGAAACGACCAACGGCAAACCCGTCATATTACGCACACCGGCAATAGATACGATCAGGCCAAACGCCACTAAAGCCCCCGCCATTGCGGCTAATGCAGAGTAGTCGGCTACCCAATCAACAAACCAAATGTTTACCACGACTAATGCAAGCCAAGCCCCAGAAGAGGTGCCAAGAGTCAAAGGAGAGGTGAGGTTATTCTGCGTTAATTGCTGCATTAAGCTGCCAGTGAGACCAAGCATGGCACCAACAAGCAGAGTAATACTTAACCTAGGAAGCTGAGCTTGCGTAAAAAATACGTCACGAAATTCGCTCGCTACCTCTGGTTTTGTTAATAATTGCCACTGTTCGAAGAGTGATAAATTAGTGTCAATTTGTAGACTAAAGACGCTAAGTAACGTAATCAGCGCCAGATAACCAATATAATGTTTCGTTCTCATTGCTTTGGTGCCAACTCTATTAGACTGTCGGTAATCGCTTCAGCGGTGTATTGCAAAGACATAGCACCGCCATACGCCCACACTGCTCTGACTGAATTTTCCCGCTGCTTCTTTACAAACGGCATCGCTTGCCAAAGTGGCGAATCTTTCAGTTTGCGTTCTTCTGGGAAAGGTTGTACGTAGAGAACATAGCTGTTGTGAAGGTTTTGAAGTCGATTAATCCGATCTTGCTTTACCCCCCACGCACGTGGGGCCTCTTTAATTGGAGCCTGTAATCCCAGTTTTCTGACCACGTAGTCAGTGGTGGAGTTTTCGGTTGCAAGTAATACAGTATTCGGGGTTGAAAATCGCATCACAAGAACACTGAGTGGTTCAGAGTAATAGTGGCGAATTCGCTGGCGCATCTGCGCAAATGAAGCATCTAATTCTGCCAGTTTCTGTTCAGCAAGAGCCTCTTTATTGAATAGCTTGCCGAGCGTACGAAAGTGACGAATAGCAGTCTCGGCCGCAGCCTCATTTTCAGAAAAATTAGGTAAATATATAACCGGAGCAATTTGTTTGAGTAACGGAATCAAGTCTTGCTGTGGAGACGCAGCAAGGATGACATCTGGCTTCAAGCTGGCGATTTTTTCTAAGTTGGGCTCTGCACGGGTTCCAATATCTTCAATTGACTCTGGTGCAGTTGGATTGACGACCCATTGGCGGTAGCCTGGTAAATTTGGGGCTGCGATTGGTTCTACGTTTAGCGCCAAAACTTGTTCTAAGATGTCCCAGTTTAAGGCAACAACGCGTTGTGGCGCTTGCTCAAAACTATGCTCACCATATTCATCGGTAACGGTGATGACTGCATTTGCATTAGTCATAAAAAATGCCAACAGAAAAGCAGATTGTGTAACCACAGTAAGTAAACGAGCTATTATGCGCATACAACAGCCACCTTTTGGCTCGCCAATGTGTTGGCTGGAGTTGGATGATCAATGAGCTTAATCGGTGACTCATACAACTCAGAAAGGCGCTCCTCATCTAGCAACATGTCGGCGTTGCCTTCGAACGCAATTTGACCTTTCTTGAGCGCAACAATGTGGGTTGCATAGCGCAGTGCTAAGTTCAAGTCGTGAAGGATCACGATAATGCCTACGTTCTCGGTTCGATTCAGCTCTGCCAGTAGCGCCATCAGTTGAAATTGATGGTGAACATCGAGCGCGGAGGTCGGTTCGTCTAAGATCAAAATCGGTGATTGTTGAGCCAACAGCATCGACACCCAAGCGCGTTGGCGCTCACCGCCCGATAAATCGTCCGCTAATGCTTGAGCAAACGGAGCAACGCCAGTGCGAGCCATGGCTTCAGCGATAATCTGTTTGTCTTCAGGTTTCCAACGACCAAGTGCGCCACGCCACGGAAAGCGGCCCAAGCGCACTAGCTCTTCTACCGTTAAACCAGCCGAGGAGGGCAGCTTTTGTGGCAAATAGGCGATCTGCTTTGCCAGCTCTTTGGTTTTGAGTGACGAAAGGGAAGTGTCGTTTAGTGTTACCGTGCCTTTATCTGGTGACATTTGACCAGAAAGCAGGTTCACCAGTGTCGATTTGCCTGAACCGTTATGGCCCAAAACGACAGTTAGTTCATTCGTTGGGATGTTAAGTTGGTCGATGCCGAGGATCTGACGTCCACCTCGAACGATCTCAATATTAGACAGTTGAAACATGGATGACTCTTAGGAGAAAACTCCCCTCAAGAGAGGGGAGTAGAAAGTTCAATTACCAGCGGTAGTTTGCGTTTAGCATGACAGAGCGAGACTGGCCGTAGTAACACCAGTAATCGCAACCTGAAACAAACTCTTTATCCAGAATGTTGTTCACGTTTAGCTGTGCTTGCCACTGTGAAGTGATGTCGTAAGTGACTGACGCATCCCAAAGAGTGACTGAAGGAACAGTTAGGTTCGAGCTCTTAGGGTTATCTTTTGACTCACCTACGTAGCGCACACCAGTACCGATATTGAGGCCTGGAATCAGGCTGTAGGCGCTGTAGTCTACCCATGCTGAAGCTTGGTGTTCAGGAATAAGTGCGGCTTGTTTTTTACCTTGGCCAAAGCTCTCATCTGTTTTCGCTTTGGTGTAGGTGTAGCTTGCCATCAGTTTTAGATCGTCGGTTAGCTGTGTTGTGCTTTCAAGCTCAATACCTTGAGAAGTCACTTCACCCGTTTGTGTCGCAATCCATGTTGATGGGTTGGTGACCAACGCGTTCTTTTGCGTGATGTCGAACCATGCAAGGTTGATAAAGCCATCCATAAAGTTTGGCTCATACTTCACACCCACTTCTACTTGCTCGCCTTCCAGCGGTTTGTATAGTTCATTGGTTGCTGTATCAATTGTACTGATCACTTCAAACGACTGAGAGTAGTTTGCGTAAGGTGACAGACCATTGTTTGCAAGGAACATAACACCCGCGCTGAGAGACAACTGACCATCATCACGAGATTCGTTTTGATCAACGCCTGCGCCTTTGCCAGAGTTTTCTGTTTTCACCCAGTCGTAACGAGCACCGATGTTACCAATCCACTGTTCATGCAGTTTCAATTGGTATTGTGAGTAGACACTTGCTTGAGATTTCTCAATCTCACGTTTCACGTTGTTGGCAGGATCAAGAGGGGTGAAGTTGCCGTAAACTGGGTTCCACGGGTTGATGGTGCCAAACGCGTAGTTGTCCTGCTCGTCGCCATCGGTTTTGTGGAATTGCAGATCCATACCGACAAGCACTGTGTGTTCTGCGTTATCTGTCATCCAGTTGCCGACAGCATTGTTATCGAACGTGATGCTCTGGTTTTTGCCGTCACGGAATACGATGCCTTGCGTTAATTCTTCTTTCGCCGGATCGTTGTTTGAGAATGCGTAAGAGCTGCGCAAGTACAACTCATTCGAACCGTAGTTGAGGTTTTGCGAGAATGACCACGTGTCATTGATGTCGTGCTCTAGTAAGTAACCTAGAGAGAACTGCGTGCGTTCGTATTTATCGTAGTTTGGCTGACCAAGGTTAGTCGAAGGATCGATTTTGCCAAAGTTAGAACCAACCAAAGTGCCCGCTGCTGGGAAGAATGGGTTGGTTGGTACACCGTCATCACGAAGGTAAGTAGCCAAAACGGTCAGCATTGTACGGTCAGAAATGTCGAACTCGACACTTGGCGCTAGGTAGAAACGCTCGTTATTGGTGCCGTCCAGTTCACCGTCTTGGCTTGTCATCAAGCCAACCAAACGATAGCGCACGGTGCCTGCGTCGTTTGCTTCGTCAGCAATGTCAAAACCCACAGACTGGTGTTGGTTGTTGCCCACTTCGACTTTTACTTCGCCTTGAGGCGTAAACGTTGGTTTTTTCTGTACTGCATTCACGATACCGCCTGGTGCCGATTCACCAAACAGAATAGCTGATGGGCCTTTAACCACTTCCACACTTTCTAGGCCGTAAGGTTCGACTAACCATGTGTAGTAACCATCGCGGAATAGGCGGTTGCCGTTTAGGTAAGTCGCTGCATCAAATCCACGAACTTTGAACCAATCGGTGTCGTTGTCGGCACCATAAGGTTGAGCGGTTACACCAGATGTGTAGCGTAATGCTTCGTCCAATTTTTGCGGTGCACGAACACGAAGTTCATCTTCAGAAATGATAGATACGCTGCGCGGCGTTTCTGCCGCAGGGGTTTCTACTTTAAGTGCTTGTGCGGTGACCGTAATGGTCTCCATTGCAATAATGTCATCTTGTACAACGTCTTCTTGAGCTTGTGCTGTGAATGCAACCACTGCTGCTGTTGGTGCCAAAGCACAGACCAATGCGTTACGGATCGCGATGGTCAGTAAGTTATTCTTTGTCATAAATATATTCCCGACAATTATGATTAACGCTAAGCTTAATTGTAATTATTATCATTTGAACTTTTGTTTCGGTATTTTACTGACTTTTGTATCAAAAGATAGTAAAACGTTCGCAAATTCATTCGCGGTACTTAAAGTCGTTGTTATGTTCAATTGGTTTGAAAAACTGACCCAACCCTTTCCCCAGATGGAAACCGAAAAGCCACCGAAGACACTTTTTGGCTTCTGTCGCTTTTACACTCGTGGCTTTGAAGCCCCTTTACTTGTCATGGCTGTGTTCAGTGCGCTTATTGCCATTACTGAGGTGACGCTGTTGCGTTATATGGGTGAGCTCGTCGATATTCTCTCTAATCAAGATCGCGCAACATTCTGGCAAGACCAGGGTGATCGCATGCTAATGATGCTGTTCTTAGTGGCGGTTGTGATGCCAGCTCTCGGTTTTGTCCACTCAATGGTGATGCACCAAACGTTATTGGGTAACTACCCGATGTCTATCCGTTGGTTGATTCACCGTTACTTGCTAAAACAAGCGGTTGGATTTTTCCAACGTGACTTTGCAGGCCGAGTTGCGACCAAAGTGATGCAAAGTGCGTTAGCGGTACGAGAAACGGTCATGAAGTTGGTGGATGTACTGGTTTATATCAGCGTTTATTTTCTTTCGATGCTTTGGATGATGGGCGAGGCCGATGGTTTGCTGATGTTGCCTATTGTGATTTGGATAGGGATGTACGCGGTTATCCAGTTCTACTTTATCCCTAAAATGAAACAAGTAGCGACAGAGCAAGCGGATGCTCGTTCTGTAATGACTGGGCGCATTGTCGATTCTTACACCAACATTTCTACCATAAAACTATTCGCGCACTCGCAACGAGAGTTGGAATACGCAGAAAGCAGCATGAAGCAATTTTTGGTGACGGTTTACCGCCAAATGCGCATGGTGACTTGTTTGCTGTTTAGTGTCGATGCCATCAACTATTTACTGCTGATGTCTATCAGTGCCATTTCGGTTTATCTATGGCTAGATCACGCTGTAACAATTGGTGCTATTGCGATTGCCATTAGTATTGCGTTGCGCGTACAAGGAATGTCGAAGTGGATCATGTGGGAAGTTAGTGCACTGTTTGAAAACATCGGTACGGTAGTGGACGGTATTAATACGATTTCAAACGACGTCGAAGTAAAAGACATACCAAATGCCAAGCCTCTGCAAATCTCGCAAGGTGAGATCTGCTTTGATCACGTAGGTTTTAACTACAGTGATGAAAAGGCGGTATTTGAGAACTTGAATCTGACCATCAAACCGGGCGAAAAAGTCGGCATTGTCGGTCGTTCAGGGGCGGGTAAATCTACGTTGGTTAACTTGTTGCTGCGTTTCTACGACGTAAATACGGGTAAAATTTGTATTGATGGACAGGACATTTCTCAAGTCGAACAAGAGTCGCTGCGCCAACACATTGGTATGATCACGCAAGACACCTCTTTGCTGCATCGTTCAATTAAAGAGAACATTCTTTACGGTGATCCAGATGCTTCAATGGATGCCGTTATCGCAGCTGCTGAGAAAGCACATGCCCATGATTTCATTCAATCTCTACGAGACGAGCAAGGTAACGTTGGCTATGACGTTGAAGTGGGTGAACGCGGTGTGAAGCTGTCTGGTGGTCAGCGTCAACGTGTGGCGATTGCTCGCGTGCTGCTGAAAAACGCGCCAATTTTGATCATGGATGAAGCAACGTCTGCACTTGATTCAGAAGTAGAATCGGCAATTCAAGAAAACCTTGAAGTTCTGATGGAAGGAAAAACTGTGATTGCGATTGCTCACCGTTTATCAACGATTGCCGCGATGGATCGTTTGATTGTGATGGATGACGGCAAAATCATTGAGCAAGGCTCGCATTACGAGCTGCTGCAATTGGGTGGTGTTTACGCTCAGTTGTGGAAGCATCAAACCGGCGGCTTTTTGTCTGAGCAAGGTGATGCTCAACGGCAAGTCATCTAATATGACGCTACACGAAAGAGGAGCAAATGCTCCTCTTTTTTATGTCTGCCGTTTATACCGAGTTAGTAGGCGTCAATGGGTGACGTTTACTTGTGATTATTCATTAAGTTAGGCCAACTTAATGATGGTTATGTCTATAACTCACTGTCGTTCTTGCATTTTTTACGCTTTTTTTACGCGAACTCCGAATGGGCTTTTGCTAAAGTTTCTGCATCGAATTTTGGTTGATGTACTTTATGTTTGCTCATTGGCGAGATAACACATTTCTCTTTTCTGCCATCGTGATTGTTGGCGCGGTTGTGGCCTCATGGCTGTTGGACCAATTGTTTGGCTCTACAGCTGCGGTCCTGCTGATTTTGCAGTTAGCAGTTGTGGTGGTGGCGTTTCAATGCAACTCGCGATTCGCTTATGCGGCGGCGGTGATCGAAGCGTTGAGCTTCAACTTCTTTTTCACGACGCCTCGTTACTCTTTGCAGATGTTTCGTCCGGAAGACATTTTTAATCTAGTCGTGTTTATGGTGGTGGCATTTATCACCAGCACCTTTGCGGATCTTTATCGTCGCCAGCAGGGCGAGTTAAAACAAACCAAGCTGCAAAATAGCATCCTGCTATCGGTGTCCCATGACCTACGCACGCCGCTAGCAACCATTATTGGAACACTGACCACACTCAACGAGTACATGCCCAAGCTCAAAGACTTAGAGCGCAAAGAATTGCTCGACAGTGCGACTTCAGAAAGCCACCGCTTGCATCAATATATCGAGAACCTCTTACAGGCGACTAAGCTCCAGCATGGCACATTAAAAATTACTAAAAAAGATGAGCTGATTGCGGATATTGTGCGGGATGCGGTTTCTCGTTTGCCGAATTACACCGAGAAAGTATCCATGAATATGGATGATTCCGTTGGTTATTTATCAGTAAGTCGTTCGCTTATCGAACAAGCGATCTTCAATGTGTTGGATAATGCCATGCGATTTTCGCCAGAGAATGAATCTGTTGAGGTTTCTCTTTCTAAGCAGGGTTCGTCGTGCGTGATTGATGTTCGGGACATGGGGATTGGCATCAAAGCTGAAGATGCGGAAAAAATATTCAGCCTTTTCTATTCCGGCGCGAACAACAAATCGGCCGATTCAGGCACCGGAATGGGACTCGCGGTTGCCAAAGGCATCATCACCGCACACCAAGGAGAGATTCAATCTATGCCAGTATCAGAAGGGACGCTGATCCGCATTCGACTTCCACTCAATCAAGGAGCAGAGCAGGCGTGAGTTACAAAGTTTTAGTCGTGGACGATGAGCCTCGCATTCATACCTTTATTCGAATTTCGCTGTCTGCTGAAGGGTTTGATTACATTGGCGCGAGTACCATTGCAGAAGCCAAAGCGTGTTTCGAAGCGCATTCACCGCACGTTATTCTGCTTGATTTAGGCTTGCCCGACGGCGATGGGACGGAGTTTCTCAATACACTTCGTCAGACGTATAAAACGCCAGTGCTAGTGCTGACAGCTCGCGATCAAGAAGAGGAAAAAATCCGCCTTTTAGAAGCGGGCGCGAATGATTACTTGAGCAAGCCTTTTGGCGTAAAAGAGCTCATCGCGCGCATCAAAGTGCTGGTTCGAGATTTGGTTGATGAGCAATCCATCGCTGATGAGCTGGTGGCTGGCCGAGTCAAAATCATCAAAAGTACTCACCAATTTTGGTTGGATCAGAGGGAAATTCCACTCACCAAGAAAGAGTTTTCATTCATTGAACAGTTGATTCTCAAGCCGGGAAAACTCATTGAGCAAACTCATTTGCTAGCGGTGATTTGGGGAAAAAGTCATGTCGAAGATACTCACTACTTACGCGTGTTAGTGAGTCAACTACGCAAAAAACTGAACGATAGTGCTGACGAACAGCGGCTATTAAAAACCGAGCCGGGGCTGGGTTATCGTTTAGTGCTTGAGACGTCCAAGCACCACTAAATTCCAAATTTAATCAACGTTAATGCCAAGGTTTAGTGCTGGTTATCGGCACTCGAACAGGACTCGTGTTGCCTATTTTCCGTGACGGAAAATCAGTCTAGCCCTTAACGCATTAGCATTTTCTATACATAAAACACAGTTAGGGATTGATATGGCTCACTTTACAGTAATTGGTTTAGGGCGATTTGGCGTTGCTGCCAGCTTAGAACTTATTCATCTTGGACACACGGTAACGGGGGTGGATAGCGACCCGAAAATTGTCGAAAAATACGTCGAAGAGTTAACGCAAGCGGTCATATGTGACGCGACAGACGAAGGTGCACTCAGAGAATTAGCGCTAGCGAACAGTGATGTGGTGTTGGTGGCGATTGGCGAAGACATGGAAGCCAGTTTGTTGTGTACGCTGGCGCTTAGAAATCTGGGTGTGAAATCCATTTGGGTCAAAGCTAGCACCAAAGCGCACCACACCATCGTGTCTAAGCTGGGTGTACAACGCATTATTCATCCGGAAGAGGAGATGGGCGTAAGAGTCGCGCAGGCACTCAACTATCCGATGGTGAACAACTATTTGGAAATGGGGCATGGTTTGTATGTGGTGGAAATCCACGTTAAATCCAATCTGCACGATACGCCGCTTTCTAAGTTGATCAGCCGAGGCAGTTACAACATTCAGCCTATCTTGGTGAAGCGCGAAGAAGCCGTCTACACCAATATCAATGATGAGTTTGTGCTTAATGAGTTCGACACGCTGTTGCTTTGTGGTAGTCGCGCTGAGCTGAAATACGTCGCTCCGAGGTTGGTGTAACATGGTTTTGTGGCATCCCTCTATTATCCCGATCGAGCGAAAACCCAAAGCGGGCAAAAAATTGTTGGGCGCACCGCCGCTGATACTTAGCCTCAGCTTTGCGTGCTTGGTCATGCTCGGCACAGTTTTACTCAAACTGCCGATTGCCACCACAGAGCCCATCACTTGGATTCAAAGCCTGTTTACAGCAACATCGGCCATTACGGTGACGGGATTAGTTGTGGTAGACACGGGCACGGCGTTTACGCCTTTTGGGCAAGTGGTTATTGCCTTCCTGATTCAATGTGGTGGCCTAGGTTTGATGACGTTTGCCATCGTGACCTTGCTGGCTCTGGGCGGAAAAATTGGCTTTTTGGAGCGAGCCGTCGCGAGAGAGGCATTTAACCAAACTGACTCGTCGACACTCATTGCCACCGCTAAATCTGTATTGATGTTCGCTCTGCTCGTTGAACTTATTGGTTTTACTATTTTGAGCGTTTATTGGAGTGAAGAGCTGGGCTGGAAAACCAGTTTGTTCCATGGTTTCTTCTACACCATCAGTGCGTTTAACAATGCAGGTTTTGCGTTGAGTGCCGATAGCTTAATGCCTTACGTGGACGACCCGGTCGTTAACTTCACCATTACCAGTTTGTTCATTGTTGGTGGTTTAGGCTTCTCGGTTTGGATTGACTTAAAACGCAATCGCCGTTGGCACCGACTCACCGTTTACAGTCGAATGATGATCTTAGGCACGGTGATCATTAACGTGGTGGCACTTATCGCCATTTACCTGGTTGAATATGATAACCCCAACACGCTTGCCCCTTTGAGCGAAGCAGGGAAATGGTGGGCATCGTGGTTTCAAGCGGTGACGCCAAGAACGGCGGGGTTCAATACTTTAGCTATCGATCAGTTGGAAGATGCCACAACGGCGATCATTCTGGTGTTGATGTTTATCGGCGGTGGATCATTGAGCACGGCAAGTGGCATTAAAGTTGTGACATTTATGGTGTTAGTCTTGGCAACTTACAGCTATTTGCGTCGCGATGAAGCAACCTATGCGTTTCAACGCGAGATTCCCAAAGAGACCATCAGCAAGGCATTGGCGCTGACTCTGATCTCGGTGGGCGTGACTTGGTTTGCCATCTTCATGCTGTTACTGACAGAGAAAGCGTCTATGTTAGACATTATGTTTGAAGCGGTCTCAGCGCTGGGTACGGTTGGGTTATCGCGAGGCTTAACGGGCAGTTTGTCCGAACCGGGTGAGTTAGTGATCATCTTCATGATGTTTATGGGACGATTAGGCCCACTTACTTTGGCGTACTTCTTAGCCAGCCCAAGAAAGAAAAAAGCGCGTTACGCGAGTACTAAACTGGCAATAGGGTAAATGGGCTAACTCGGAGAAAATGACCAAAAGGCTAGGCATAAGAGGAGTAACTGCTCCTCTTTTTTGTGCTCGTTGTAGCCACGAAACTGTATACGGTTGCCTCTCTCACAACAATTTATGATTCATCTCTATTTTTTATCATTTATAAATTGTCGTTTTTGAGGTGTTGTCCAGAATGGCATTATCCACGTGCAACATAAGATTGCCGGGAATAAAAATAATTACAATACTGCCTTACTGGAAGATACATGAAAATCAAACCCCTCCCACCTTTAAATAGCCTCGTTGCGTTTGAAGCATCGGCGCGGCACTTGAGTTTTACGTTAGCCGCTGATGAGCTAAACGTGACCCAAGGTGCTATCAGTCGCCAAATTAGACAATTAGAAGAATACTTAGGCAAGGCTATGTTCACGCGAGCCAATCGAAGCATTAACTTAACGCCTACAGGTCTTCAATATTATCAAGCTGTCAGCCAATCTTTGCTCGATATTGCTCAAATCACGGGTGAAGTGAAGAAATGGCAGGGCGAACAAAAGATCACGGTTGCGACGACAAATGCAATGGCAGCCTTGTGGTTGTTGCCTAAGGTTGCTCAATTTCAAAATGAACATGATGACATCGATATAAGGATATTGGCCTCAGATAATGTGTTGGACTTACGCCGATTAGATTGCGATATCGCCTTGTTTTATTGTCGCACTCCACCTGCGGAAATGGATGTGACAACGCTATTTTCGGAAGAAGTATTCCCTGTGTGTAGCCCGCTTTATTTAGAGAAAATCGGCCAGCCTAGTGAGCCAGAAGAAATCTTCAATAAAACGTTACTCTATCTGGAAGAGTCTCAAAGAGACTGGGTGAATTGGGAGCAGTGGTTTGCAAGTGTGGGGTTGCCAAATATTTCGCCTCGTAATCGCATGAACATCAATAACTATCCAATGCTGTTACAAGCGGCAATTAATGGTCAGGGCATCGCATTAGCTTGGGGCTCATTAGTGGACGACTATTTACAAAGCGGTGCTTTGGTTAGGCCAGTCGAACACGTTCTTTCAACTCCCTCTAATTTTTCTATGCTTGAACCTAAAAATAGAGGTTTAATCCCAGCAAGCGTCAAACGTTTTAGAGAATGGCTTTTGCATCAGTTGCCAGATGAAGTGGGTGACCGAGGCCTAGCCTAAATCAATAAGCAGAGAAAAGAACAGAGTTTGGTCATGTTAAAAAAGCGGGAATATCAGTTCCCGCTTTGTTTGAATTGATTGGATGAAATGACGCACTAAGTGAGTGCTGGTCCTTGATTGAGTGTGGAATCATCTTTCAGCGAGGATGTTGAAGCGATAGGCTCGGAAGCCACAGTTTTGCTTTCAACAAGCGGTTCAACAGGACCATCAAGTTTCTCTTGCTCTGGGTGAACATGCTCAGGAAGCATTGCCCATGGCTTAGGTTCGCGTCGAATACTATGGAACAGCGTTAAGCTCATCACCGCGATAAAAATCGCGATAGGGAAACCGGCAATAATGGAGGCCGTTTGCATTGCTTTTAACCCTCCTGCATATAGAAGCACTCCCGCAATGGCGGCGATCATGATCCCCCACAATACGCGTATAGACGTGGGAGGTTCACTGTGTCCAGCGGCATCGAGGGTACATAGAACTAAGGTACCTGAGTCAGCGGAGGTAATGAAATAAGTACCGAGTAATAAACACGCAAGTACGCTAAGTAGTTTACCAAACATACCTGTATCTAGATTGTCGAATAGCGTAAACAAAGCGCGTGTCGTATCGGCTTTAGTCGCTTCAAGAATCGGGCCGCCAGAAAAATCTGCAGGTGGTGTTTGTTTTGCTTCTTGTGCCGCAGTGACTTGCTCTTGATGAGCAACACGAGCGTCTTGCTCTACCTTCAACGCTGCGCCACCAAATACTGAAATCCATAAAAACGTGATCAGCGTGGGTACGATGAGAGCACCGCCGATAAGCTCACGTATTGTGCGCCCTTTAGAAATACGAGCTACAAACATGCCAACGAAAGGTGCCCAAGTCATCCACCAAGGCCAGTAATAAGCCGTCCACCAGTTTTGCCAGCCAGAGTCATTCTGTGCATCGCTCCATAAGCTCATACCGACAATGTTTTGTGCATAAAGCCCCGTGCTTTCAAGTAGCGTATTTAAGATATAGCGAGTTGGGCCAATATAAAGTACGACCAGCACGAGTGCGAGTGAAAGCAGCATGTTCCATTCTGATAAACGGCGAATACCTTTCCCTACACCAGATAGCACCGACGCAACCGCACAAGTACAAAGGGAAACGATAATAAAGAGTTGAATCCCCAAACTAATGTCTAGACCAAAGGCTTGATTCAAACCAGAGTTTATTTGGATAACTCCCATCCCCAAGGTTTGAGAGATACCGAAAGCAGTCACCGCGACTGTTAGGATATCAACCGTGTGCCCGATAGGCCCATAAATACGATCGCCAATCAAAGGGTACAAGATAGAGCGTAGGGTAAAAGGCAGATCTTTACGGTAGGAAAAGTAGGCTAATGCGAGTGCAACAATAATAAAGACAGACCAAGGATGTAGACCCCAGTGAAAGAATGTCAGTTTCATTGATGTTGTTGCGGCTTCATTGGTCAGGCCTTGAGTAAATGGGTTGTCAGCGTAATGCCACATCGGTTCGGCGACCGACCAGAAAATTAAGCCTATCCCCATGCCTCCGGAAAAAAGCATGGATACCCAAGACAAATAACTAAACTCTGGTTTTTCGTCATCTTTACTCAAACGAATATGTCCATATCGACTAACCATAAGGTAAAGAAGAAAACCGACAACGAGTGAAACAAGTCCGATGTAAAACCACTTCATATTCTGCAGCAAAATGCCGGAAATCGTTTCGAAGTATTGGCCCGCTTGGTTGGCGAGAATGGCGCAGAAAAGTACAAAACCGATAACGACGATCTTTGATGCGATTGTCACAGTCGGATTGAGTCCTTTCAATATCCCAGATGTTGCTCTCATAGGCATCCCTCACAGTGCGTTTGTTTTAGCGTTATTGTTTGTTGCGTTATTGTTAATTTTCGAAAGAGAGTAGAGAGAGGGCTTTTGTGTTTCAACTGATTAATACTCATCGGTTAATGAGTATTAATCATGACAAGAAGAACCTTGTTAATTAAAAGGTTATTTTGTTGTTTGAGATCAATGCACGAATGACAAAAACTCATCCAAACCCGGCGAAAAAGTCGTTTGTTTGTTGCTGGGTTGTTAATCAAAATCATCTCCACTAACACAACACGATGTTGTACGCACTGGATGCAACTCGACTCTCGGAGATAAGAATATGAGCAATGTCAACCAAACCATTATTCCTGTTGAACTTGTTGATAATGTACTGAACCCAATCAGTGAAGCAACTGGAATGCCGAATCAGGCCTACACCAGCGAAGAGTATTTTACTTTTGAGCGTGATCAGGTGTTTGGTAACACTTGGGTATGCATTGGTTTTGCATCAGACCTGCTTAAAAATGGCTATGTGATGCCACTTGATTTCATGAATCTTCCACTACTCATGATGAGAAATCGTCAAGGTGAAGTCCAAGTCTTCCACAACGTATGTAGTCATCGTGGTATGAAGCTGGTGCATGAGGCAGGCGAAGTTCAAGGCATGATTCGCTGTCCTTACCATTCATGGACGTACGATCTTGACGGCAATCTAAAAGGCACACCACACATCGGTGGTATCGCAAAACACAAAGATGATCGATTTAAGTGTGAAAAACACGGCCTTAAGCCACTTCGTTCAGCCGTTTGGATGGACATGGTATTCGTTAACTTATCGGGCAATGCAGAAAGCTTTGAAAATCATATCGCGCCGCTAGAGCAACGTTGGCAGCAGTTCTTAGGTGAAGATGGGTTAGGTCTTCTTCGCCGCGTGAACATGGGTGGCAACTTAGAGATCGAAGTGAAAAGTAACTGGAAGCTTGCCGTAGAAAACTACTGTGAGGCTTACCACTTACCTTGGGTGCATCCGAGTTTGAACAGTTATTCTCGCCTAGAGGATCACTACAACATCATGTTTGCAGAGCGCTTTGCTGGTCAAGGTAGTCTCGCGTACAACCTTTCAGATACAGCAGGAACACACTTACCTAAATTTCCAAGCTGGCCAGAAGATAAGCTGCGTCATGCAGAATACGTTGCACTCTTTCCAAACGTGTTGCTTGGTATTCAAGCCGATCATGCCTTTGCAATGATGATTGAACCAATCACTGCGAATAAGAGTGTTGAGCACCTACGTGTTTTCTATGTGGGTGATGAAGCAACGAAAGATGAGTTTGCTGCGTGTCGTACTGCTACCGTTGAGTCGTGGCGAGTCGTGTTCGGCGAAGATATTGGAGCGGTCGAAGGTATGCAGGAAGGTCGTTACTCACCTGGCTTTAGTGGTGGCGTGTTCTCACCAGAAATGGATGTTCCGACGCATTTCTTCCAAACCTGGTTGGCAAAGCAAGTGAAAGCGGCACTGGAGCAGTAAGATGATGCATTACCTTAATTATATTGATGGTGAGTGGTGCGATTCAGAGCAAGCGCTGACCGTCATGAATCCTGGCACAGCCGAAGCGTATGCGACGATTGCAGAAGCCACTATCACCGATGCCGATCGCGCAATGGCAGCGGCACGCCGAGTGGTCAATCAAGGCCTTCTTTCGGACGTTCGTCCAGCCGTCAGAACCGAGTGGATGTTAAAAGCCGCCGCAGCTATTCGTGAAATGGTTGATGAAGGTGGGTTAGTTGCCTGTCGTGAAAATGGGAAATCTTTGCAAGATGCCAAAGATGAGTTTTTAGAGTCGGCACGTTACTTTGAATACTACGCAGGCATGGCCGACAAGCTGGAAGGCACGTCAATTCCGTTGGGTAAAGACTATGTCGACTTCACTCAATATGTGCCGTTTGGCGTGTCAGTGCAGATTGTGCCGTGGAATTTCCCTGTCTCTATTTGTGCACGCTCATTGGCACCTGCATTAGCTGCTGGTAATGCAGTGGTGATCAAATCGCCGGAGATTTCCCCACTTGCCATGACGTTGTTGATTAAAGCGATTGAAAAAGCGGGCTTCCCGAAAGGCACGATTAACCTGCTATGTGGCAAAGGCTCTGTGGTTGGCAGTCATTTGGTGCAGCATCAAGACGTTGATCAAATCGTCTTTACGGGTTCGGTACCGACAGGTCAACGCATCCTGAAAGATTCTGCACAACGCGCCACACCATCTGTGATGGAGCTGGGTGGTAAATCGGCCGCTATCGCACTGAAAGATGTGAGTCTTGAAACGCTTTTACAAAGCGTTCAAGTCGGTATTTTCTTTAACGCTGGTCAAGTGTGTTCGGCAATGTCTCGTTTGCTAATTCAAAAAGAGCGTTATGAAGAAGTAAAAGCGGCGGTAGTGAAAATGGCGCAAGGCCTAACCATTGGTCAAGGTGAAAGCCAGCCAGACATCACACCGTTGGTATCCGCTGATCAACAAGCGCGCGTGCTTGAAATGATAGAGCAAGCAAAAGCCGACGGCGCGAATATCCTAACCGGTGGCTACGCACCTGATTTATCGGGCTATTTTGTCGCTCCAACAGTGATTGAAGCCACGCCAGATATGCGCATTGCACAAGAAGAAGTGTTTGGTCCTGTGTTGGTGATTACACCGTTTGAAACTGAGCAAGAAGCAATCGAAATCGCGAATGGCACCGATTTTGGCCTGGTCGCTGGTGTCTTTGGTGAAAGCCTAAACCAAACATTGCGTGTGGCGCAGCAACTGCGTGGTGGGCAAGTGTTCATCAATGAATGGTTTGCTGGTGGTATCGAAACACCATTTGGTGGCGTGGGCTTGTCCGGTTTTGGGCGAGAAAAAGGACAAGAAGCGATTTATAGCTATGTCCAGACACGCAATATTGCCATTCGTTTGCAGCAAGACAGCAACGTATAGCTACCGTGTAACTTGATTTTCATCACCTCGCACCGGCTTGGATTTCAGACCACAAGCTAGGGCGAGGTTGATGGAATCGCTACAAATCTGACAGTGGTTTGTAAACACGGAAATTCTGAACAAGGTAGTTGGAGTAAAAGTGATGAGAAAGTGGCTCTGTATTATTTGCGGCTTAATCTATGATGAAGCACAAGGTTGGCCATCCGATGGCATTGCACCAGGAACAGCATGGGAAGATGTGCCGGATGATTGGTTATGCCCCGACTGTTTAGTGGGTAAGGCCGATTTTGAAATGATCGAAATTACCGACGATGAGCCAGTAGAAGAGGTCGCGGCAGTGTCTTCGGTGTCGGTAGGATCGTCTGTTCAGCCAAATGCGACTCAGCCACTTCCATCTGAAGTCACTCAGCCTATATTTTCAGCTGACCCTATTGTTATCATCGGTAGTGGCCACAGTGGTTACCAGTTGGCAGCGGCACTTAGAGCGCAATCTGAAACGGTTCTGATCACTGTCTTTACCGCTGATGATGGCGCACTGTACAGCAAGCCTGCATTGTCTAATGCACTGGTCATGAATAAAGACGGCGACGCGCTACAAAGTGAAAGCGCGTTGGAGTGGGAAAGCCGTCTCAATATCCGCGTTTACCCGCATACCCGCGTTGAAAAGATCGATCGTGCTAATTCAACGCTACACACCTCTATCGGGAAATACGCCTACAGTCGTTTGGTACTGGCAACAGGTGCATCACCGATTGAAATCCCAATTGAGGGAGATCGCTCTTGTGTTATGAGTGTGAACGACTTAGTTGATTACCGCCGTTTCAGAGCGGAGCTGCAAGACAAAAAACGCATCGCGATCCTCGGCGATGGCTTAATTGGCTGTGAGTTCGCGAATGACCTGATCGAAAGCGGTTATGAAGTGACAGTTATCGGGTTAGGTCAATGGCCAATGGAGCGTTTGATCCCGCAACAGTTGGGGTGAATCATTACAAAGCGTACTTGCAGATCGAGGCGTGCAATGGGCTCTACAAGACAGTATCGCCAGAATCGAGCCAAGGTCCGAATCAAGCGCGGTTTTGCATCTAAACAGTGGCAAGAAAATTGAGGCAGACCTAGTGCTAAGCGCGGTTGGACTCAAGCCAAATGTATCGCTGGCTGAGCAAGCAGGGCTAGAAGTGGGCCGCGGCATTAAAGTGAATCAATTCGGCCAGACGAGTGATGAGAATATTTACTCGCTAGGCGACTGTGTTGAAACGGAGCAAGGTTGGCAGCCGTATATTGCGCCGATTAATCAAATGATTCCTTCCGTGGCGAAAAGCTTGCTAGGTGATATTACGCCTACCTCTTTAACGCCAACACCAGTGATTGTGAAAACGCCGATTCTTCCACTCACTATTTTCCCGGTCGCCCCGAACGAACTGGGACAATGGTATATCGAGAGTCAGGCAGATGAATTGACCGCTGCGTTTTATTCTCCTGAAGGAACGATGCTTGGCTTTGCGTTGCTAGGAAGAAAAGTACAGTCATTACGTGGTCCTTGGCTAGATCAATTGTCATTGAAACTGTCAGCAGCGTAACGGAGAAAGAAGATGATTCATTTACCCAATGATGATGCAACATGTGGTTGGTACCATGCGTTGCCAAGTATTGCAGAAAAACCAGCGTTAAAAGGTAAACAAACTGCTGACTATGCCGTGCTAGGCGCCGGTTTCGCTGGACTAGCTATGGCAAGGCGTTTAGCTGAGCTTCAGCCTAACGCACGAATTATACTGATTGATGCGCAACGTATCGGCCAAGGGGCGTCAGGGAGAAATTCGGGCTTTGTGATCGATTTGCCTCATAAGTTTTCACTTGAGCATCCCGATCCTGAGCACAAACAAAAGTTATTATCGCTCAACCGTTCTGCGATTGCTCAGCTAGACACTTTAGTGTCGAAGCACAGTATTTCTTGTCAGTGGTCAGCAAAGGGCAAATATCAAGGAGCCGTAGGGGCACGCGGTGAAGCGTATCTCGATCACTTTGAGCACCTAATGAAAGACCTTGGCGAACCATACTTCCATGTTAATGGCAGTGAGCTGGCGAAAGTCTTAGGGACAAATTACTACAGCCGCGCAATTTACACGCCAGGTGGTTATTTAATGCAACCTGCTGCTCTGGTGCGTGGGCTAGGGGAAAGCCTTCCAGAGAACGTCGAGGTATTAGAAAACTCGCCAATCCGCAAACTCAGTAAAGAAAACGGTTACTGGGTATTACATGGAGATAGCGGTTCTGTTGAAACCACTGAACTGTTACTTGGCACCAGCATTTTTACTCGTGAGTTTGGTTATCTTAAAAACAGATTACTCCCAGTGATGACGTTTGCAAGCTGGACGCGTCCATTGACTGACGCAGAAATGCAGCGATACGGAGGAGAGCTGAATTGGGGCCTAACCCCAGCTGATCATGCGGGAACGACGTTACGTATGACCGCCGATCGACGTATTTTGATCCGCAATACATACAAACACGTGCCGAAGTATGGCTCAAGCATGAACGATAAAGTCAGAGAGCAAATCCGAGACGATCATCGTCAAGTCTTTTTGGCGCGTTACCCCGAGCTGGCCGACGTACCATTTACTCACACATGGGGTGGGGTATATGCCATCTCTCGTAACTTTACTAACTTTTTTGGTCAATTAGATGAAGGTGTTTATGCCAGCGCTTGTGACAATGGTGTTGGTGCTGCGTGGGGAACCATTTCTGGAACGCTGTTAGCTGACTATGTCGTAGGTGCGACATCTAAATCATTGGATGACATACAGCAAGTGACAGGAATGCCTTGTTTGAATCCGCCAGAGCCTTTTTTAGGCATGGGAGTAAAAACGCGTATCCAATTAGCAAAATGGCAAAGCCGGAGTGAATTATGAAGCAAGTCAAACTCGTTGATAGTAAAAACCTAGATTTTAATGTTCGTGGTGATACGCCGGGAATGGCGTACGTAGCCCGAGCGTTAAGCCCGGAAATTTCACCAAACATTGGCGTAGGCTTTGCTAAATGGGAAAGCGCTCAAGTGGCTTGGACGGTGCTTTATGATGAGGTTATTTTTGTGATTGAAGGCTGTTTCGAGCTGACCGCAAACGGTGAAACACATCTTGTTCACCCAGGTCAAATGCTGTGGATCCCGGAAGGAACCGAATTGGTTTATGGTGGGCATGCTCTATTCGGCTACGTGGTTCATCCAGGAAACTGGAAAGAGCTACACGGGATTGAATGATTTGTTTTACAGACGAGACAACGACTTGAAGTTCTACTCGTGCTAAATCAAAAAACGTTCACAGTGTATGTGAGCCAAATCAACTCGCCCGTCAAGGGCGTGTCACCGAAGCCTCCTTCTTGAAGTCATTTGGGTATATACATCAGTTTTAACGATAGCCATATCGAGATGCTTGGTATGGCTTTTATCGTTAAGGATAATAATCTCATTGGATCAAGGGGTATATAATCGTTAAATTGCACTTGCGACACCTTTGCGCTGTGACTGGCAATTCAAACTATTGTTTTAGCCAATAGAAACACTAAAAATTATCCACCAAATAATACGTTACTGAGTCTGGCCGTTGCATTTACGGCTGCCTATTTCGCAGCCGATGATTATTACTTAATATAAGAACTCACCATGCACACTCGTCGTGAACGCGTATTTGACCCCTTTCATCGTCTAACGGTATTTACAGATAAATGGCGATTTGGATCTAAATCTTATCTTACTGATCTCGCATCTATTGCCTTATTGCTGTTACCGCTGACGCTATCTAACGCACTTGCTATCTTTCTTGGTCACGCTTCTAGAATCCTAGGGGTGTCAGAGGTTTCTCAGTTATTGTTCCATCTTTCTGATATTTTAATCAACTTATATCCCACAGCGTTTTGCATTGTGGCTGGTTACTATTTATCGCATAAAGTGAATGTGTCGAGCGCGATTATCATCATTTATTCGTTGGTCATGTTCTATTTAATTTCAATAGAGAATGACAGCCTTTCTAGTAATTACATGTTGCCGAATAACCCTTTATTAGCACTCTTCAGTGCAACGGTGTCATACGTTTATTGTAAAAGTTTCCGAATTGAGCTGCTTGATCCTCAAGCAATGGACTTCTCTTCTCGTCTTTTTAAAGATGTCTTACATTTTTTCGTATTCGTTTTATTTGCGGTTAGCTTATCTCATGTCACCGCAGCGGTGATGGATGCTTTTACTACAACAGTGGCTGGACTTAACTTTGATCCGCTGACGTTCACAGGAGGATTATTTTATCAATCCATCTTGAGCTTATTAGGAGCGGCGGGCATTAATGGTCATAACATGTTGTTTGCCATCAAGCAGCAAATATACGCTGCGACCGAAGCCAACATGGCTGCTTGGCAAACAGGCGAAGCGTCGCTTAACGTCATTAGCCAAGGTTTTTACGACGCATTTTTATCCATGGGCGGGTCAGGGAATAGCATTAGTTTACTCCTGTGTCTGTTATTGTTCGCTAAAGAGCGCAATCATATTTTACTGGCATTAGCGGCAGCACCATTGGTGATGTTCAACATCAATGAAGTGCTGCTATTTGGCTTGCCTATCATCTTTAACCCTATTCTGGTCGTCCCATTTGTATTAGTACCGCTGGTAAGTTTTATCATCACCTACTGTGCGATTGCTTCCGGCTTAATTGCGCCTGTTGAAAATATTGTGAACTGGATGACACCGCCTCTGTTGAGTGGTTATGTTGCAATGGGGCATCAGGTTCAGGGGGCGATACTTCAACTGGTGGTGATTGCGATTGGTGTACTAATTTATCGACCTTTTTATCTAGCCTATGCAGGCAAATATGTGGGGCAACTTGGTGTAAGTAATACTTACAATGGTTTAGAACAATCCCTATTTAAATCACTACTCAGTAGTGTGAAAGATGCGAACACATCGAGTATCAGCAAGTCATCCGCGCAGAAGCGTTTAACTTCCATTCTTCGTGAAGGCGAGTTGGTGATGTTTTATCAAAAGCAGCATTCAACAAAGGATGCGGAACAGTATTCTTACGAAGCGCTTATTCGATATAAAGATGAAGATGGAAACTTACTTTCACCAACGTTTATTGAAGATTTTCACCGGTTAGATGCCATGCCACTGCTCGATAAACTAGTTCTCGAAAAGGTGTTGTCGGATATGAAGGAAATGGGATTATCTGATCAGCGAAGAGTGGCCATTAATGTTTCTGTTGCTACCATTCAACAAGTGGATTTTGTTCAGCATTTACAAGGCAGGTTGGTCTATTTTGGAATCCCGGCTGAATGGCTTGAAATTGAAATTACTGAAGAAGCCGTATTAGACAATGAAGTTTCTTTAACTAACACCATGAAAGCTCTACAGAGTATGGGAGTTCGTATCACAATGGATGATTTTGGTACGGGCTACGCATCGTTTCCTCATTTGTTCAAGTATCCATTTAACAAGATTAAGCTAGACAGATCGCTGCTATTGGACGCTAACGATCATCGTGGACGGCAACTGTATCGATTGGTTGCTAAGTTAGGACATATTGCAAATTGCGAGGTCGTAGCGGAAGGGGTGGAAACGCAGTCTGACTATGACTTTGTGCGGTCAAGTGGGGTTGATAAAGTTCAAGGGTTTTACTTAGCAAGGCCTGTACCTTTGGATGAGATTATCCATCGACGTGCTTAACTAAGGTGCAATAAAAAGGGAAGCGATGGCTTCCCTATAATGAGTCTTGTTTTGACTTAGTTAGCTCTTATTTGAACTCAAATTTACCCTGCATGATCGCCCAGTGACCAGGGAACGAGCAGAAGAATGAGTAGTCGCCGCCAGCTTTCATTTTTTCAGTGCTGAAAGTAATGCTGGTGCTTTCACCGCCGCCAATCACTTTTGTGTGAGCGTATACACGGTCGTCATTTGGCTTCACGTAATTGTTTTCTGCACCTGCTGCCATGCCGTCCGTACCTACTGCTTGTAGATTAGCGGTATCTGCGATAACAACGTTGTGACCCATTGATTGTGCAGGCATTTTACCTGTGTGGTTTAGCGTCAGTTTTACTTCTTTACAAGTGGCTGGAACGCTCAGTGTTTTAGTAGAAAACTGCATCATATCGTTAGCATCTAGGGACACTTCACACTCGGCACTGGCTTGGGCACCAAAGCTCATTCCTACTAATGCGAAGGTTGCTGCTAATAAACGTAAAGACATATAACACTCTCCATTTTATATTTTGGGCTGACTTGGATTAATCTCATCCAATAGTTCTCATTATCAGCCAATTTTCACTCGAAAAACGTGCTTCAAGCGGTATATTGACGTTTTGTTGCAAAGTTGTACTGGTTAGTTCCACTATTTGATCACTCATAGACCCTATTTCATGCGATGGCGTGAGGTAAATCAAAAAAGAAAGGAATACGCCCCGTACAGAGATAAGGTCTATCTTATTAAGCCTTTGGAGCAGTATCTTGGCATTCATTAGAAGTAGATTAGAGAAGGTGAGAGGAGAGGCTCAAGTATAAAAAAGCTCAGCCAAATTGCTGAGCTTTAACAGTTAGAGCGGCAGTTGACGTTTAGCGATTTTGCTTCAACGTATCTAAC
The DNA here is from genome assembly GCF_012275705.1 of Vibrio chemaguriensis. NCBI lineage: Bacteria > Pseudomonadati > Pseudomonadota > Gammaproteobacteria > Vibrionales > Vibrionaceae > Vibrio > Vibrio chemaguriensis. Next base: position 195,087 of record NZ_SHOE01000004.1, on the reverse strand, counting down.
GCTTCATGTAATGACGGCACGATGGAATGACCAAATTGTTTTACCTCTTCGCACGGTTCAACTAAATCCGGAATCTGATAAGTAACCATATTCGCTGCCACGGCTGCGCGAACACCGTTATTGGAATCTTCAAAGGCCAAACATTGGCTTGGTTCTACATCCAGACGATTCGCTGCCAGCAAATAGATTTCTGGATCGGGTTTACCGTGGTTTACCTCGCAGCCTGTGGTGAGGTTGTCGAAGTACTTACTCAAACCCGCTAATTCCAGTTTGATTTTCGCTACCTCCTTTGCCGTAGAAGTTGCTACTGCGATTGGTAAGCCTTGTGCTTTCAGCCATTCTAGCAGCTCAACAACACCATTTTTCACTGGGATGGCTTGGTGTTTGACGACAGCATTGTAACGAGTACGCCATTCATGATGCAGGCGGTCTAGGTTCTCTCCGTAGGCTTTGCGGAAAATTGCTTCAATACCTGCCGCATTGCGACCAATGATCGACAGATAAACATCTTCATAAAACGGAAGGTTTTGGACTTCACATGCTTCTTGGAAAATACGCATACAGACGCGCTCAGTATCAAGGAGCAAACCATCCATATCAAAAATAGCAGCTTGGTAGTTCATTACATTACAGACTTTTCGATTGTGATGGTGCATTTTGACATAAGCGAGATAGATTTTCTTGCGGAATTCAAACCGTCCGTATCCTTTTTTACTTTATACCTAGCCGTTTGGCTAAGCGGTGTAAATTACCATTATCGAGTTCTAACTGACGTGCTGTTGCAGCCCAGTTTCCTTGATTCTGCTCTAGTGCTTTTAGAATCATGGCTTTTTGGAAGGTGTCAGTGGCTTGCTTTAAACCAGCGTCTGACAGTTCAAATGAAGAGCTAGGTATACCTGACTCTTCAGTGGTGGGCTGATTGTTCGACGCTTTGATATCGAAATCTTGTTCCACCAATTCGATATCCAGCGATTGAGTTCTAGCTTTGGCAAGCACGCCCGCTCGTTTGATGACGTGTTCCAGTTCACGCACGTTGCCCGGCCAAGAGTAATCTTTAAGTGCTTGAACTAGAGTGGGAGAGAGTCGAACACTGTTCAGCCCCAACTTGCTGCGTAGTTGCTCTGCAAAGAAACCAGCCAGTAGCACGACATCGTCTTCACGTTCACGAAGTGGGGGAACATGAAGAGGGAATACACTCAAACGGTGGTACAAATCTGCTCTGAAACGGCCAGCTTTTACTTCTTCATGCAGAACACGGTTCGTTGCCGCCACAATGCGTGTGTTGACTCGAATATGTCGGTCATCCCCAACACGCTGGATATCGCCATATTGCAATGCGCGAAGTAGCTTGGCTTGTAACTCCAGAGAAAGTTCGCCAACTTCATCCAAGAATAGTGTGCCGCCGTCGGCTTGCTCGAACTTACCTTTCCGATTACTGATAGCACCAGTAAAAGCACCTTTGATATGACCAAAAAGTTCACTCTCTGCGACAGACTCAGGTAACGCGGCACAGTTTAAGTACACCAAGGTATTATTGGCTCGGTGAGAGCGATGATGAATTGCGTTTGCGACGAGCTCTTTACCAACCCCTGTTTCACCCATTACCAACACCGATAGCTCGGTATCTGCCACCGCATCGATTTGCTCTTGAAGTGCTTTCATCCCAGCAGATTTGCCAATGATTTCGTTGCTTAGCGTGCGTTTCTCAGTGTAAGACTCACGTGGCAAGCTTGCTTGTGTTTCTAACTGCTCCAGTAGTAGCGCAGTGTGCAAGCCACCCGCGGCTAACGCACTGACAAAGCGTAGTTCTTGATTGAGTAAACCATCGAACTGGTTCGGGTCGAAGGCATCAATAGTGATCGCGCCAATCAATTGATCGTCGATCAGCAAAGGGAGACCAATACATGAATGGACGTGCAGCTTGTCGTCGTGGTTCGGAATTAACCCGTCATAGGGATCGGGTAAGTCGCTATTCGATGGAAACCGTACGATATCGCCAGCGCGTGCAATGGCTTCCAATCTCGGGTGTTGGTTTATAGAAAAACGGCGTCCCAATACTTCCTTTGCTAAGCCATTGATAGCCAGCGGCTTAAAGTGCTGATCTTCATACAAAAGAAGAGCAGAAGCATCACATTTTAATATCTCGCGAATCGTTGTTAATAAGGTATCAAATCGAGCTTGCCGAGTGAGCGCTGAATTTAGGTCTTGCGTGATGTGTAGCCATTGCGCGATTAAAGAAGTCATAGCCAATACCAATTGTGTCAATATGACTATTGTAGTGTCTTAATGACAATTTTCAACTGTGTCTAAATGACAGTTTTTAAAGTTTTATTTTAATTAAATTATTGAAATATATGGCAATTAAAAGTTGGCATGCCCAGTGCAGTACAAGAAGAAATTATTTTTGTTTATCCCGTCATTCAAGGTAGTAATTATGACAATTCACGTAAAAAACAACATCCACTGGGTAGGTCAACGCGATTGGGAAGTTCAAGATTTCCATGGTACAGAATACAAAATGACAAAAGGCACCAGTTACAACAGTTATCTAATTCGTGAAGAGAAAACCATACTGATCGATACGGTCGATCATCGATTCAGCCAGCAATTTATCCAGAACCTAGAAATGGAAATCGATCTTAAGACGATCGATTTTATCGTCGTGAACCATGCAGAGGAAGATCACTCAGGCGCATTGTCTGCATTGATGGAGAAGATTCCGAACACGCCAATTTACTGTACAGAAGCGGCGATTGATTCGATTGTTGGTCATCACCATCATCCCGAATGGAACTTTAAAACGGTAAAAACGGGTGACAGCATCGATATTGGTAACGGTAAACAATTGGTATTTGTAGAAGCGCCGATGTTGCACTGGCCAGACAGTATGATGACATACCTAACGGGCGATGCGGTGCTATTCAGTAATGACGCATTTGGTCAGCACTACTGCGATGAGCGTTTGTTCAACGATGAGGTGGACCAAAATGAGTTGATGGAACAGTGTCTGCGTTACTACTCAAACATCCTAACGCCATTCAGCAGCTTGGTAACCGCTAAAATCAAAGAAGTGTTGAGCTTTAATTTGCCTGTCGACATGATTGCAACTTCACACGGTATTGTATGGCGCGATAACCCAGTTCAAATCATCGAGCAATATTTGGAATGGGCGGATAACTACCAAGAAGATCGTATTACCATCTTCTACGATTCTATGTCGAACAATACCCGAATGATGGCGGACGCGATTGCACAGGGCATCCACGATGTTGACCCGGGTGTCGCAGTTAAAGTCTTCAATGTGTCTAAGCACGATAAGAATGAAATTCTCGCCAATGTGTTCCGCTCAAAAGGCATATTGGTTGGTTCATCTACCATGAATAACGTCATGATGCCGAAGATCGCAGGCATGCTAGAAGAAATTACCGGTCTGCGCTTTAAAGCGAAAAAAGCCGCTGCCTTTGGTAGCTACGGTTGGAATGGTGGTGCGGTAGACCGTATCCACGCACGGTTGACCGATGCGGGTTTTGAAACAGCAGTCAGCCTGAAAACCAAATGGCGACCAGATGGTAAAGCGATGCGTGAGTGTCGTGAACATGGCAAGAGCATCGCGAAACTGTGGGCGAAACATCCACTAACAAGTCCTGTTACGGCTCCGATGATGGCTGCGTCTGCACCGCAAGTTCGATCACAGCCCGTTGTACAAGTAGAAACGCCAGCAGTGGTCGAAAGGGAGCTTATTAATCCAAGCTCAGAAGCACATCCATCAGATTGCCAGTGCATGATTTGCACCGTTTGTAACTGGGTGTATGACCCTGCTCAGGGTGAGCCTAACCAAGGAATTGAACCGGGTACCACGTGGTCAGACGTTCCGGATTACTTCCTTTGCCCTGAGTGTCACTTGGGTAAAGATGTATTTGTTGAGTTCAAGGGGTAAGGAGCTGTGATGCAAGCACCAATTGTAATCATAGGCAGTGGCTTTGCTGCCTATCAACTGGTTAAAACTGTGCGTCGAATGGATGCACAGGTGTCAATTCAAGTATTCACCGCTGATGACGGTGCGGAGTATAACAAGCCCGATTTGAGCCATGTGTTCAGTAGAAAACAGACCGCGAGGGATCTGGTAGTAACAACGGGAGAAGCGTTTGCCCAAGAGCACCATATCGAGTTATTAACCCACACTAAAATTGAGAGTGTGGATACGCAAGCCCAACAAGTGGTAGCAGATGGACAAGTTTATGCGTACTCCAAACTGGTTTTTGCAACGGGCGCGAAAGCTTTTGTTCCTCCAATGCGAGGTGATGCTTCTGGCGATGTCCTAACGCTCAATTCGTTACAAGAGTATCAGCTCGCAGAAGAGAGAATCAGTCAAGCAAAGCGCGTAATGGTTATCGGTGGTGGTTTGATTGGCGTTGAGATTGCAATGGATATTGCGAGCAGCGGTAAAGCCGTTACGGTGGTTGAATCAAACCAACGCTTGCTTGCCAATCTTATTCCTGAGTTTGTTGCGTTGCCTCTGGAAAGCCAACTTAAGCAACAAGGCATTCAACTGGCGTTGGGAAATGGGGTTGTTGAGGTGAATCGTACCGCCGATTCGTTGGTAGCGATTTTGAACAGCGGTGAAGTGAGCGAGATTGATGTAGTGATTTCTGCCGCGGGCTTACGTTCAAACACTCAATTAGCGAATGCTTGTGGATTAGAGGTTGGGAAAGGCATTGCTGTCGACGCTAAGCTGCAGACTTCTGCGAACAATGTATTCGCTCTGGGCGATTGCGCCGAGATACAAGGGCGTATGCTTCCATACCTTCAGCCAATCGTGTTGAGCGCTAATGTTTTAGGTAAGCTGTTGCTTGGGCAGGAAGCGCAATTGAAGTTGCCGCCAATGATGGTAAAAGTCAAAACGCCGAGTTACCCAATTCAGCTTGCCGGGGACTTCGGTGCTGTCGCGAATTGGAATGTGCAGATTTCTCAATCTGGCATCGTGGCAAAAGCTGAAAATGAACAAAGCATATTGACAGGGTTTGTTGTGACGGGTGAGCAAGTGGCTCAGGCTTTTCCGTTACTGCGTGAACTGTCTCAAGTCGCGCAATCGTAACTCGCTTCAAGCAGCACAATTTTATATTCAAAGAGGGTATAACCATGTCACATCTTCGTATTCCGAAAGACTGGACGGTTCAACGTTCGACGCCATTTTTCACCAAAGGCAGTGTGCCTCCTGCTCTTCTAACTCATCACAACACAGCCGAAGGCGTGTTTGGGCAGTTATGCGTAATGGAGGGGCAAGTCACCTATTATGGTTTTGCAGATGAATTCGCGACAGAGCCTGAAATGGTCGTCGTGATCAACGCAGGTCAGTTCGCGACAAGCCCGCCACAGTATTGGCATCGTATTGAAATGAGCGATGATGCACAGTTCAATATTAACTTTTGGTCGAATAAAGATAAAAGTGGACAAGCGATGTTCCACGCTAAGCAGTAAACCTTTCTAGACAATTTGATTATTGAGTGAATTTATCGGGAAAAGCGCATATTAAGTAAAAGAGCAGAGACGTTTCTCTGCTCTTTTTTGCTTATTGGCAGTAACGACATGTGAACTTAATCAGCGATATTAACTGTAAGCCCGCGCCACACGACCTTCGCAATTCAAGGTGTATTGTTTTGCGTAAGCCGGAATGAAAACAGATTGGCCTTTATCTACTACACATGTTTCACCATTTGCGTGTGTAATCACGAACGGGGAATCTAGCGGCAACAGGATTTCTGCGGTTCTTACATCAAGCGTTCGTTGGTTGGCTTGTTTTACAATCGCGAATTTGAAATCGTCGACGGGAACTGGGTATTCCAATATGTCGTCGATTTCATTTGGTGCGAGCAATAGGCTGTCGAATGGTTTTTCTTCGAAGCGTGTGCATGCAACGAGTTCTTTTACGTCCATATACTTCGGTGTTAAACCTGCGCGTAGTACGTTGTCTGAGTTCGCCATGATCTCAAGCCCCGTCCCTTTCAAGTACGCGTGTGGCGTTTCTGCATCCAAGAACATCGCTTCGCCTGGTTTCAGCGTGATAACGTTGAGTAGCAAGGGCGCAAACAAACCAATGTCGCCCGGGTATTGCGTTTCTAACTCCAAGATCAGGTTGAACAGAGGTAAGTCGGTGATGCGAGCTTGTGCCAATAGCACCGTCAACGCCATCTCTTTCTGTTCGCCTTCCAGTGACAATAGACCGGAGAAGAAGCTCGCCAATCCTTTTGAAGTTTGATTGTCGATAAGGTCATCCACCAAGCCTTGCAGCTCAGGAATAGCCAACTCAGAGAAGAAGCTGATGACTTCACTTGTTGGGCGGAAGCCATTCATCGCTTGGTATTCGGTTAGCGCGTAAACCAATTCTGGTTTGTGGTTTGGATCTTTGTAGTTACGGTTTGCAGCGGTCAGGGGAATGCCTTGTTTTTCTTCCAGTGCAAACCCCAGTTCTGCTTGTTGCTTGTTTGGGTGCACCTGAATCGACAGCGCTTTCTCAGCGGCAAGCACTTTAAACAGGTACGGAAGTTCACCAAAACGGTTTGCGACTTCTTCACTCAGAAAAGCATTCATGTCTTGAGCAATCAGTGAAGAGAGTTTGGTCTCCTCGCCGTTTACCATCACCACTGAGCAACCGTTTGGATGCGCACCCATCCATACTTCTGCTTGCGGTTCGCCCGTTGGGTTTTCAATGCCAAACAGTTGGTTAACAGAAGTAGTACTGCCCCAAGCGTAGTTTTGAATCACGTTGTTCATCAGGAAGAACGTCGGATGCGTAGCTTGAGTTTGAATCGTTTGTGTATCGGACATCGTTAAATCAGACATAGAGTGTCACCATGCGAGAAAATCATGGCTTGAGCGACATTGCCCAAGCCATAGGAGCCATTTGGGGGAGGGGGGATTAAGCAGCTGCTTGCATCATTTTTGCTTTACGTACTTTCTTCAACGTTACACACGTTACTGCGGTAACCGTTGCGCCAGCTGCCATACAAATCAGAGCAAGGACTGGGTGGTTCATCGCGCCAAGTAAAGCGACCACGGGACCGCCGTGAGCAACGCTGTTGGTGATGCCGAATGAGAACGCCATTACTGCCGCCACCATTGAGCCAAGTACGTTTGCAGGAATCACTGACATTGGATCTTGCGCTGCGAACGGAATCGCACCTTCAGAGATACCCACCAGACCCATTGCACCTGCGGCTTTACCCGCTTCGGTTTCTGATTCTTCGAACAGGTCGAACTTACGACCAAGCGCCGTTGCCAGTGCCATGCCTAGAGGAGCAACAGGGATTGCACACGCCATCGCACCCATGAATTGAGTTTGACCGCTCGCAATCATGCCCACAGAGAATAGGAATGCGACCTTGTTGAATGGACCACCCATATCGAAGCCAGCCATACCACCAAGTACGATACCCAATAGAACGACGTTACCTGTACTCATGCTAGTGAGTAGCGCAGTCAGACCGTCCATTAGGCTTGCGATTGGCGCGCCGATAACGAAGATGAATAGACCAGCGATGAATAGCGAACCTGTGATTGGTGCGATCATGATTGGCACCAAAGGTTGGATGAACTTGTGGTAGTTAATCGACGTAATCCACTTCACGAAGTAACCCACAAGCAGACCTGCGATGATGGCACCGATAAAGCCTGTACCAGCGTCTGCGCCGTAGAAAGAACCGTTGTTTGCAATCCAACCACCGATCAAGCCAGGAGCAAGAGCAGGACGGTCAGCAATCGCGTAAGCAATGTAACCGGCAAGGATTGGGATCATCAGCGTAAAGGCAACCACACCGACGTTGAGGATTTGGTTCCACATGCTGCCTTCAGGAATCGCCATGCCTGCTTCACTCGGCTGACCGCCTACAGCAAGAGCAAGGGCAATCAACAGACCACCAGTTACGACGAATGGGATCATGTGTGATACGCCATTCATCAAGTAGCGATATAAGTCAGAACGAGCTTGAGAAGCTTTGTCGGCAACCGATGCTTGCGTATTGCCATTGGACTCAGCTTGGTAGGTCGGTGCGTTTAACGCTTCATTAATCAGTCCTTGAGCATCGCGGATTGGGGCTTTTACGTTGGTTTTAACCACGCGTTTGCCCGCGAAGCGGTTCATGTCGACTTGTTTGTCACAGGCGACAATGATGGCATCTGCACGCTCGATTTCTTCTGCGGTTGGGCTGTTTTTCACACCGATTGAACCATTCGTTTCAACCTTGATTTCGTAACCCATCGCCGCAGCACCTTTCTCCAGTGCTTCTGCTGCTAAGTAGGTGTGCGCAACGCCCGCAGGACAACCGGTAACACCAATGACGAAACCTTGGTTTGCTGGAGCGTCCGCCACTGGTTGCGGCTCTTCTTTAGCAAGAAGGAGTGCCAGTGCGTCTTGGCTGTTTGCTGCGCCTAAGAACGCATCGATGAAACCATCTTCAATCAATTTTGAAGACAGTTCTGCAAGTACTTCGATATGGTGGTTATCGCCACCGTCTGGAGAAGCTATCATGAAGAACAGTTTTGAAGGCAAGCCGTCTTCCGCGCCGTATTCGATACCTGATTTGCTTACGCCGATCACAACCGCTGGTTCAATCACAGCGGCGCTTTTCGCGTGTGGAATTGCCACGCCATCTTCAAATCCAGTATTTCCTAATTCTTCACGTGCTTTTATATCTGCAAGAAATTGTGTTTGGTCAGAAATACGACCTTGGGCATGAAGAACGGCAACCAGTTCTTTAAATACGTCTTCTTTTGAAGACGCTTTAAGATCAAGCTTAATTAAGTCTTCATTTATTAGTTTGGTGATCATTGTAGAACCCCTATAAATATAATTTTTATTTCAGGGATATTTTTAAATTAGTGAGAAAAAGACTGTAGTGAAGAAAAAATGCATTTACTGGAGGATTGTAACCGACTAACTATAGTGTGATTTAGATCGTTCACTGGACAAATCTAGCTGCATATCTGTAACATGATGGATAAGAAGCTAAACGATAAGTGAAATGTGGCCTCGCTCCCACTTGAAAAGGGGTTGAGTGTTGTTGATAGAGTTTTTGTTACTGGAAATTTGATGCGTTAACTGGATTTTTGTAACATTAAAATGGAAGTGTGATTTTGCTCAATAGCACAAAAGTCCAGTCCGGTGTATATCTATAGTAAATAGCATCATTGATGCATATATAGAGTGTGAGACAATGATTTTTCATGATTTAATTTCAGCGGTATTAAATGAAAGAGAGCCATTTCATAATATTTGGTTTGCAGGAGATTTTCATACGCCGCCTGAATTTAGCTATCAAGTTAATTTTCCTCGCCTAGAGTTAGTTCTGGATGGGGAATATATTAATGAAATGGAAAGCCATGATCGAAAAGTAACGCACATCGTTGCTAAAAAAGGTGATGCGATATTTATTCCACCTAACTGTTGGAATAAACCAGACTGGGATACCAATTGCTCAGTGTTAAGTATTTTGTTTGGGCGTCGACAACTTGGGTTAAGTTTGGTGAGTAAACACAAAGGTGAGGCAAACTTTTACGATATTCAAAAGCATAGCATCCAAACGCGTTCAGGATTTGCGATAGATAACATCTTAGAAGCGCTGAGCTCACTGGCTCGTGAGAACACTAAAAAACCAATGGATGAGCTTTTACTGCAAGCATTGCTGCAATACTCGAAGACGATGTTGGATGCGCCAGTCGAGCAGCAGTCACATAGCCGTGTGCAAGATCTCTATCAAGGGATCTGCATCTACATTCAAGAGAACTTCCATCGCCCAATCACGCGTGACAGCATTGCGTCGAGATTCAGTATTTCCTCGAACCATTTGTCGCGCTTGTTCCGTCAGCAGGGGCACATGACCTTGGCAGACTACATTACTTGGGTACGCGTGGATCGCGCGAAGTTTATGCTCAAGAAATACAACTTCAAACTCAATGACGTGTCAGTGCGCTGTGGATTTAAAGACGTGAACTATTTCTGCCGAGTATTTAAGAACCGTACAGGTAGAACGCCGACGGAATATCGCGGTTCGATTTAAGCCTTCACTCTAAGTGCGTAAGTCATAGATAAGTTTAGGCGAGCAGCCTCGACATGGCGTACATCAGCAGCGCTTGTAAGTCGACGCTGCTTTTTGTTAGTAGTAGGCGTTCCGCCATTTGATCGGTAAGCAGATTTCTTGTGAGGTTAGTGGCCGCAATGATCTGTTCTCGGGTCGGCTTTTCTGGCATCACCAGTGCTATAGCCAGATGAACATCACCCATCTTCGAAGCCCAATCCATCGACTTTTCATTCGCAATAACAGCAATAGAAATATGGTCAACACCTGAAAACATCACGTGTGGTAGAGCGATCCCCGGAGTCACGCAAGTTGATGAGCGTTCTTCGCGTTTAATAAAAGCAAGAATCAGCTCGTCAGGATGAATGGGGTGGATCAGCTGAGCTAATCCTTTAAGGCATTCAAACTTGGTGAGCTCGGTATGCGCTTTGGCGTATTGCCATTTGATTTCACAAGGTGGGCAAATTTGCGGTAAACGCTCGGCCAGTTGGCTAGAAAACTCATAGTTGATATGAGATCCCACCACCGTAAAGTGTTCAGCAATCATGTCTTTGATGACGAAGCAGGCCAGCTCTGCGTCAATGCCAATCGCTGTGATTTGACACAAATCACCTTGTTGTAGACCTGCTTGCAAAGTCGCCACGGACTTTGTGAGTTCCGCAACACGATTTTGCGTTACATTAATGATATGTAAGGTACTTTTGAACTTTTTTGCCACTCGATTGAGTGGCTGAGCAAGGTGCGCACTGGCATTTGCATTATCGACGAAAAAGGTGATTTGGTATTCGTTCATCTGCAAATTTAGTCGCGGCAGTGAACGAGGAATACTTTGTCGACGTTCAGCAAAACCTCTTCAATGGGGATTTGAATTTTACGCGTCCCTTCGAATCGGCCAGGTTGTTCTATCTCAATATCCGACACGATCAAAACCCGATCCGCTTGAGCGATATCGTGAGGAGTGAGCTGATTTTCTATCCCCATCGCACCTTGCGTTTCTACTTTAATTTGCACGTTATGTTTTGGCGCAGCTTTCATTAGTGCATCTGCTGCCATATAAGTATGAGCGATGCCTGTAGGGCATGCTGTCACCGCTACGATTTTCATGTTCTATCCATTTTATTTTTTGTGGATATTAGCACAGCCACCGCAGATTGAATTGATTTGAGCTGGATTAACGCAAGAGCTCTATCACAGTTTGAATCTCATGTTACATTAATCCAGTTAATGCACTTTTAGTCCTATATATCAAAGGGTAGGCACTGGTTAATCTATGCCCAAGTCAAATGAGTAGGAACGCATACGAGCCAGGGGATCCTATATCTCAAACTCACTTGGGTATATATTCGAGCGTGAATATTGGAAGGTAAAACAATGGACATCACAAACCTAATTGAGCTGGAAACGATATGTTTAGATCTAAAAGCTCAAACCAAAGATGAAGCGCTCAAAGAGCTGGTCGAGATGCTAGAGGCCGCCGGCAAGCTCAATAGTCAAAGCCAGTTCTTGGCAGATATCTGGAAACGAGAAGAGATCGGTAACACAGGATTTGATGATGGTATTGCGATCCCTCATGCCAAAAGTGATGCTGTAGCGCAACCAGCTGTCGCGGTCGGGATCAGCCGTAATGGGATTGATTATGGCGCCGAAGATGGCGAGCTGTCCGATGTGTTTTTCATGCTGGCGTCTCCAGATGGTGATGATCATCATCACATTGAAGTATTGGCACAAATTTCCACCAAAATTATCGAAGACGGCTTTGTTGAAAAGCTCAAGTTGGCTCAATCGCGAGAAGAAGCGCTTGAGATGCTGACTGATATTCAAACTCAATCCAATGAATTTCTCCCAACTTCTTTAGAATTTACATCAGAACCCCTAAGCCCTTGGGCGCAAAAACTTGGTCGCATTAAAGAGCACCTGCTGTTTGGCACATCCCACATGATCCCGTTTATCGTTGCGGGCGGTGTGTTGTTGTCGTTGTCGGTGATGATCTCTGGTCACGGTGGTGTACCACAAGAGGGCATTTTGGCCGATATTGCCCAAATGGGGATTGCTGGCCTGACATTGTTTACTGCCGTGCTTGGTGGTTACATTGCTTATTCCATTGCCGACAAGCCGGGCCTTGCGCCGGGTATGATTGGATCTTGGATTGCGGTCAGTCATTACAATACGGGTTTTTTAGGTGCGATTGTGGTCGGCTTTTTTGCTGGCTTTGTCGTTTGGCTATTAAAGAAAATTCAGCTACCAGACAGCATGAGTTCGCTTGGCTCGATTTTTATTTATCCGCTAGTCGGTACGTTTGTTACTTGCGGCGCGGTGATGTGGGTGATAGGTGCTCCGATAGCCAGCGCAATGACCACCATGAACGAGGTGCTGACGGGCATGGCGGGGTCAGGCAAAGTGATGCTCGGAACTGTGCTTGGGGCAATGACCGCGTTTGATATGGGCGGCCCAATCAACAAAGTGGCGACGTTGTTTGCTCAAACCCAAGTGAACACGCAACCATGGCTGATGGGCGGGGTCGGTATTGCGATTTGTACGCCGCCATTGGGTATGGCACTAGCCACGTTTTTGGCGCCGAGTAAATTCAAGCGAGATGAACGCGAAGCGGGGAAAGCCGCAGGTATTATGGGGATGATCGGTATTAGCGAAGGTGCGATTCCTTTTGCCGCTGGTGACCCTGCGCGAGTGTTACCCGCTATTGTGGCGGGTGGCATCGTTGGTAACGTGATTGGCTTTATGTTCCACGTAATGAACCATGCACCGTGGGGCGGTTGGATTGTTCTCCCTGTTGTGGATGGAAAAATTGGTTACATCATCGGCACGATTGCGGGCTCTGTTACCACGGCGTTGATCGTGATTGCACTAAAGAAAACCGTCACCGAAGATGAAAGCTACACTGGTCATTCTCAAGTATATGGTTCCGTTCAAGGCGAAGGTGAGGCGGATGTTTTGGCGGTCACATCTTGTCCATCAGGAGTGGCACATACGTTCTTAGCGGCTAAGTCATTGGAAAAAGCAGCGTGTGCACTCGGCATTAAGATTAAAGTCGAAACCCAAGGCGCGAATGGCATCATCAACCGAATTACCGAGAAAGACATCGAGAAAGCGAAGTTTGTGATTTTTGCTCACGATGTGGCGATTAAAGAACCGGAACGTTTTCGAAAAATCCAAGTCTTGGATGTCAGTACCAAGGATGCCATGTTGAACGCCACGGCTTTGTTGCAAGCTCGTAGAGTGTCTTAACATTTAACTTCTGAGAAATGTCGCCTCGATGACCCTGATGAATGCTTTTGGTATTTACTCCGACATCGCGGTTCGCTTTTATTTGTGCCGCGAGTGAAGGATAAATCACGAGTAATGTTTTCAATTCTTTAGTAGCATGTTACAAAACATTTCAGTCAGGTGAACTAAGGGAAGCGTGCAATGGAAAAACAACGAGTAGCATTTATTGGTTTGGGTGTTATGGGTTACCCAATGGCGGGCTATTTGAGCAAAGCGGGGTATGAAACCAAAGTATACAACCGCACTAAAGCCAAAGCTGATAAATGGGCTGCAGAATACAACGGCATTGCGTGTGAGACACCGCGAGAAGCGGCAGAAGGTTGCGATATCGTATTTACTTGTGTCGGTAATGACGATGACGTGCGCAGCGTTGTATACGGTGAAGAAGGGATTCTAGTCGGTCTAAAAGCAGGCGCGGTACTGGTTGATCACACCACGACTTCCGCTGATTTAGCCGTTGAATTGGCCGATGCTTGTACCAAATATGGCAATCACTTCATTGATGCTCCGGTATCTGGTGGTCAAGCAGGCGCAGAAAATGGTGTACTAACCATCATGTGTGGTGGCGAGCAGAACATTTTTGATCGTGTGTCTCCAGTGATGGACGTATATGCAAAGCAAATGACGCTTCTGGGTGAAAATGGCCAAGGTCAACGTTGTAAAATGGTAAACCAAATCTGTATTGGTGGTGTGCTTCAAGGCTTGAGCGAAGCGTTGTTACTCGCGCAGAAATCCGGTTTGGATATTGAACAAGTAGTTGAAACACTCAAGCACGGTGCTGCAGGGTCATGGCAAATGGAAAACCGCGCCAAGACAATGGCGCAAGATAAGTTTGATTTTGGCTTCGCGATTGATTGGATGCGCAAAGACTTAGGCTTCTGTCTGCAAGAAGCAGAGCGAGTGGGTCTAGAGCTCCCACTGACTAAGAAAGTGGATGAGCAATACGCAGACCTTCAACGCGATGGTTTAGGCCGCATGGATACGTCTGTTCTGATTAAAGCCGTTGCTAAGAATCAGTAGTAGATAAACAGTTCTTTAGTATCAAAGAGCTTGAAGAAATTTAAGTTGATCATGATCGTTCCCCTTGAGCATTAGTGTGTGATTAACGAACTTGAATGAGGAGGTGCTTTGGGGCACCTCCTTTTTTATGTCTTCTTATCACAGCATTTGCTGGTGCAGTGTCCGTTTACTTGTTTAAGCCTAGCGCAATCTCAAGGCCTTTGCCGTAAGCTTCGTCCGCTTGGTAGGCGTGGTTAACGTGACGTTCTTTGATGAAGTCTGGCACACCATCCATTGCACGAGCGGTGTTGTCGAATAGAGTTTGACGCTGTTCTTCGCTCATAAGACGGAATAGGTCACCCGCTTGGCTGAAGTAGTCTTCGTCTACACGGTGATCGTAATGATCAGCATTGCCGTTGATGCGTAGAGGTGGCTCAGAGTAATCTGGTTGCTCTGCCCATTCTTGTTTGTAGTTTGGCTCGTAACCTAGTGTTGAACCAAAGTTGCCATCAACGCGCATTGCGCCATCGCGGTGGTAGCTGTGTACCGGACAACGAGGCGCGTTAACTGGAATTTGGTGATGGTTTACACCTAGGCGGTAACGCTGCGCGTCTCCGTATGCAAACAGACGGCCTTGCAGCATTTTGTCTGGCGAGAAGCCAATTCCAGGAACGATAGCTGCCGGGTTAAACGCGGATTGCTCAACTTCCGCATAGAAATTTTCTGGGTTACGGTTCAGTTCAAACTCGCCTACTGGGATCAATGGATAATCTTTTTGTGACCATACTTTTGTTAGATCGAACGGGTTAAAGTTCACTTCATCCGCTTCTAGCTCATGCATGATCTGTACGTACATCTTCCATTTAGGGAAGTCTTGACGCTCAATCGCTTCGTAAAGGTCACGGTGATGGCTTTCGCGGTCTTTACCTACGATCGCTTCTGCTTCTTGGTCAGTCAGGTTTTTGATGCCTTGCTGAGTTTTAAAGTGGAATTTCACCCAGTAACGTTCGTTTTCTGCGTTGATAAAGCTGAATGTGTGGCTACCGAAGCCGTGCATATGACGGTAAGACGCTGGAATACCACGATCACTCATAACGATCGTAACTTGGTGGAATGCTTCTGGTAGTGATGTCCAAAAATCCCAGTTGTTTGTCGAGCTGCGCATGTTGGTGCGTGGATCGCGTTTCACCGCGTGGTTTAGATCTGGAAATTTTAGTGGATCACGGAGGAAGAACACTGGCGTGTTGTTACCAACCAAGTCCCAGTTGCCTTCTTCGGTGTAAAACTTTAGCGCAAAACCACGGATGTCGCGCTCTGCATCGGCGGCACCGCGCTCCCCCGCAACGGTGGTAAAGCGAGCAAATAGTTCGGTCTTTTTACCAATCTCCGAGAAGATCTTCGCGCGAGTGTATTTGGTGATGTCATGAGTCACAGTAAAGGTGCCGTAAGCGCCTGAGCCTTTGGCGTGCATACGACGCTCAGGAATCACTTCGCGGTCAAAGTGTGCCAGTTTTTCAAGGAACCAAACGTCTTGCAGTAGTTGGGGACCACGAGGACCTGCAGTCATCACATTTTGATTATGGGCGACAGGACAGCCTGCGGCGGTGGTTAATTTCTTATTTGTCATTTTTCTTCCCCTCCAGGGATCAATACCTTAGCAACTGAAGAGAAGATTATTACGGAAAAGCTGGAAGCAAAAACTGATACTGCTTATCAATTCAATAGGTGGTAACGATGATGAAAAGTAACTTAGAATCAAATTCTTAGCTGATTTTTATGATTGGTTTATTAACGTATTGGCGAAAAGGGTAAAAAGAGCACGCTGGCATTTGCATGAACTGCGCTTTGTTGACAAGGCTAATGTCGGAAATCGCCCCTTTGATATCGCTTTACTGAACATCAAAGGGGCGGAATGATTAGGAGTACTTCACTTCAATTTGCTCAGCTTTTTCAAACGCTGGATGCGTTGCGAGTTGTTTTCCATAGCGCTCAATATTCGGGAAGTGACCAGCCAAACCGAACTTATGCACGAGCTCGACAATAAATGACATCATGATGTCTGCGCCAGTTAAACGTTCTTCTACTAGGTAAGTTTTGCCTTCTAGCGATTGCTCGAAATAACCCAGAACGTTCATCGCTTCTTTGTCAGCATAGCCTGATAGAAATTGAGTTTCGTTTGGCTCTTTGCTAATAAAGATTTTTAACAACATTGGTAAGATTGCTGAACTTTCAGCAAAGTGCATCCATTGTAGGTACTCAGTGTGCGCCTTCGTCCCACGCTCAGGAGCCAACGCACCATCACTGTACTTCTCAATCAAATATTCGGTCATCGCGCCTGATTCAATGATGAACTCGCCATCATCTTCAAGCAGGGGCGATTTACCGAGCGGATGAACGCTCTTTAGCTCAGGCGGTGCCATGAAAGTCACTTTGTCACGAACATAAGGCACGATTTCGTAATCCACATTTAGCTCTTCAAGTAACCAAATGATGCGCTTTGAGCGAGACTGATTGAGATGGTGAAGTTTAATCATTTATTTATCCCTTCCTTATAATGGGTCGTTAATCTGTACTACAAGCTTGCCGAAGTTCTTACCTTCCAACAGACCGATAAATGCTTCTGGTGCATTCTCCAGTCCTTGTACTAGATGTTCACGGTATTGGATCTTTCCTTCTGCCAACCATTGATTAATATCTTGCGCAAATTCACCGTAACGATGTCCGTAGTCATCAAAAATGATGAAGCCTTGCACCTTGATTCGTTTAGTCAGCAGCTTACCCATTAATAATGGAAGATGGTCGGTACCTTCAGGCAGTTCTGTTGCGTTGTACTGAGAAATCAAACCACAAAGTGGGATACGTGCGCTGGTATTCAGAAGTGGCATTACAGCTTCGAATACTTTGCCACCTACGTTTTCGAAGTAAACATCGATACCTTGGTCACAGGCGTTTTTCAACTGCTCTGCAAAGTCGTCAGCTTTGTGATCAATACATTCATCGAAGCCAAGGACTTCTTTGGCGTAACGGCACTTTTCTTCTCCGCCTGCAATACCAACAACTCGGCAACCTTTGATTTTGCCAATTTGACCAACGGTCGCGCCCACAGGGCCTGTCGCGGCCGCTACCACAATGGTTTCACCTGGTTTTGGCTGACCGATATCGAGCAAGCCCATATACGCGGTAAAACCTGGCATGCCAGCAACACCTAGAGCGTATGATGGGTTTTGTGGTTCTTTGCCAAGTTTAATCACCATCTCACCAGTTGAGATGGCGTAGTCTTGCCAGCCAACAGTGTATGCAAGAACCCATTCACCCGCTTCATAATCTGGGTGGTTCGATGCTTCTACCTGACAAACTGTGCCAGCGATCATTACGTCATCAACCGCAACAGGATCGGCGTATGACTCGGCATCGCTCATGCGACCGCGCATGTATGGGTCGAGAGATAAGTAAACGGTTCTCAGTAGCATCTCACCATCTTGAGGAGTCGGTTTCGCCACTTCTTCTAGACGAAAGTTTTCTTTTGTTGGGGCACCGTGGGGACGTGACGCGAGTACGATTCTGCGATTTGTTGCGTTAGTCATATTTATCTCACTTATTGATTAGACCGGTCGTCTAGTTTTGATTTCAAAATATCCCGCTCATAGAGCGGGAAGGTGTATTGTGCAATCACAGGAGTTATTACCAACTGTGAAACACATGTAGGGTGTTCATCTTACTTTTACGCTACCTACTATGGGCAAGTTCGCGTGTTTTGCAGTAGATGTTGAGTATAGGTCAGACTTTGCGTTAATGCTGCCTGATCTTGATACAGTTTGTTCAGCAAGCTTGCGCCGTTCCAAAGGTAGTATATCTGCCTTGCCAATAAAGCACTGTCACCATTTGGGATAGAGCCATCTTGAATGCCTACGTCAATGCAATCCGCCATTGCTTGAATGGTTTTGTCTGCACCTTGGCGTAACGCTAGACGCATGGACTCTGAGAGATCGGAGACTTCCGCACTTAACTTGACCAACAAACATTTGTTCGCATTACATACGTCGTCTTCTACTTTGACCATTTCTTCAAAGTAGCTCATTAGGCGTTGGTAGCCATTCAGATCGGTATTGGTAAAGCGTGCGTTTAAACGCTCAAAATACTTAGTAAAGTAGTCTTGAATCATCGCTTCACCAAATTGTTCTTTGGATTTGAAGTAATGATAAAACGAGCCTTTCGGCACCGCGGCCTTTTTTAAAAGCTCTGAAAGGCCAACAATCGTAAACCCTCGGTTTACGATTAACTCGTATCCGACGTCGAGAATATGTTGGCGTGTGTCGTTCGTCTTTGCGTTCATGAAGCGTACTATAGAATGAATTAGACCAGTCGTCTAGTTTTTGTTGTGGGTTATTTGATTAGCTCGTACTCAATCACAAATAGCGTGTCGGTATTTGGGTAGATTTCTCGAATTAACTGCTTGAGTTTTGGTAGTTCGATGGCTTCTTGTTCAGCATGAAACTCATTGATATCTTCAAAGTTGAGTGGTTCTACAGAGCGTATTTTGATATCGCAGACTTTACGATCCGTTTCTAAGGTAAAAACTTCGACTTCTGTATTTGGAACGTAGTGGCTTTCTGATTCATCTCGAATCGTAATCGTTTTTTTGCCTGATGTGATCAACGGGGTTAAGAATTCAAAAAAAGTAATTTTGGTTGGGTGAGATGACATGATGTACTCGTTAGTCTGATTGTTTGGCGTAATTATATACCCAAATAACCTTGAGGTGCTTATTTCAAGAGAACGAGCGAGTGCGCAGGACGCGAATCAACTTGGCACTAAAGTAACCCGAGATAATGCCTATCCAGTTGGTGCTGAGATCATCAAAACTAAACGAGCGACTTGGAATAAAAAGTTGACTTATTTCTTCCATTGAAACGATAGCCAACAGCAGTAGCAAAAGGCGGGTGCCAAACACGTCGGCTTTACTTGAACTTACTAAAGAGGGGAAGGTGAAGACCGATAAAAAGCCGATCAATAAACTGAAAGTAAAGTGAAGCGTACTCGATCCACCTAAGTAGGTTTCCATTTGCAGGTAAGTGGCATGGTGTAAGTCAGAGCTTTTCCACAAAGAGAGTGAAGCCGTAAGCGTCAGAACGAAAACAAAACTTATCCGTGTCAGTATTGAAACCATAATTAACCTATTGGAAAGAAGCCTAAGTAACGTTTTACAAAGTACAACGCTGCTAGATTCTGAATTGCCATGCCAATTGCCATCGCCCATGCTGCACCAATAACACCGAACGTTTGGCAAAGCGCAATGAGCAAGCAGATAGAAATTGTGCCGGAGGAAATTGTAATGTATTTCATGGTTCTTTCGTGACCGCTCATGAGTAATAAAAATCCTACAGAGCCAGTCGCAACATTGACTAACTGCCCTAAAGACAGGACGACTAACAGTGGCGCAGCAGCAAGAAACTCTTCACCAAAAAACCGCATCACAAACTCTGGGAATAGAGTGCAAATAATCACGGGCACAATGGCCAAACCAACGTTGGCCCGGCAAGCTAAACGGCTAAGGCTTTGCAGTTTGATCATTTGACGTTCTTTGTAGAGAGAGGCAAACATAGGAGCGACCACAAAGTTAATGGTAATCAGCACAAAGCCAATCAGCAGTGATGTACGTTGAGCTGCGGCTAATAAACCGAGTTCCGCTGTTGAGATAAAAAAGCCCGCAATGACAAGGCTTCCCCATTGAAGGACGTTCGTGAAGATACTGCCAATCCAGACTTGCTTGGCAGAAGCGACCATTTTTTTGTTTGGTACGAAAGCTGATGTCTGATACTGACCTGAACCTAGCCAATTAACACTGGATATTACCGCGACGCCCACACTCGCCAGAAGCAGTGCGGTCATCAGATTGTTGATATTTTGCTGACCGATATAGTCCAAGCCAAAGACAAAAAAGACCATCAACATACTCACGCCAAGCTGTAAAGCAAACAGTGATGACACGACCTTTCTACATGCTTGAAGCACACGACTGTTGGTCTGTGCAAGCACCAAAAACGGTATGCAGAACAAGCCTAAAGTAATCGCATGCATTGGCGATTGGGTCTGGTTTAGCTGTTCAGGAAACAGATTAAATCCTACCAACAAAACGGCCATGGCTAGCAAGCAAAACGCCATACTTCGATAAAGTGCCGTTTTATAGTTGTGGCTTTGTTGAAGTGTCTCTTTGTTGTTAAAGGCGATCGCATTGTAGCGAACTAATGAGACATCAAAACCTAGCTGAGAAACGATCGCGAGTAGTGAGACTAGGTTGAATAAAAAGAAAAATTGACCGGAAGTCGAAGCGTCACTGGCCTTCGATACAATCAGTGTCAGTAAAAAAGCAAATAGCGCACTCAACACACGCGTGATTGCGGTTTTCAATCCAGTAGATAGCAAGCTTTTTTTACCGCTGGGCATCAACAGTAATTTTTGTTGAATAGTGTGAAACATAGAGGTATTTAACCGTAAATATTATTGAGTGCGAGGCGCTGTTTTTCTTCACTGAAGGCGTCGTTTAACGCTGTTGTATATTGGCAAAAATCAATTTCATCATAATAATTGACACAGTGCGCGATCTGCTTGGCCATTTCTTCAGGTGTTAGCGCTAAAAATGGGTAGTTGAGATCTTTGGTCGCGCCGATAGTTCGAATTACCATAGGAAGATGTAATTTGGCTGCTTCTAGAATAGTTAACGGCATCCCTTCCCATGCTGCAGTATGTAAGTAAAGGTCTGAACCCTTGAGCTTTTTAACCACTTCATCACGAGGCAACATGCCAGTCACATCCACATTTTCTGTACGCAATTTTTGTTCGAGTGTGTGGTCACCGCCACCTATCCAAGTGATATCTAATGGGCGGTTAAGCGCATATCGATTAAGGTGTTGCAATGTGTCGATGAGAAATTGCGGATCCTTTTGGGGCGCGACACGACCAAGCACAACAAGTCGCAGCGCTTCTTGTCTGTTTCGCAATAAACGCTCTTCACTTTGATAGGACACGTAGTTGTTGAGCAGCTCGGCACGTTTCGCACCAATGCTAATGGCTAGGTCACATTCTCGTTGGCTACAGCCTGCCACCACATCAATTTTGCTTAGTTTTACTTTCTCTAGCGCTTTATAGAGCTGGCGCGCGAATTCGGAGATATCTTCACGTTCGAAAGCATAACAGTGCGGAGTGTAAACCAAGCGCGCCTTGCCAAGTTTTAGAAATCGCCCGAGAAATCCCGCTTTACTCGAGTGCAAATGCACAACGTCAGGCGCAAGTGATGCAATCATGTGGTTTGCATCGCGAACAAATTGAAGTAAGCCGCCTTCCACCCATTTGGTCTGTGTGAAAATATGATGGTTGTTTTCATTGGTTAAGTCGTTTTCTCGAGCTCTGGCTAGCAAGAAATGTTGATAGGGCTCATCTCGAGAGGAGTGAGCATAACTATAGAGGGCGGTTTGAACGCCACCTCCGAAGGCTTCTGTAATATGGAGCACTTTTTTCATGATGATTTTGTTCCTGCTGTCTGCATCCATTTATGCTTGAAAGCATCACGTTCTTGTTCTGAATAAACGTGGCGATATAAGGGAAGATCGTACATATAGAACAGCTTTGAAAAGTCGTAGTGATGCTTAAAGTGCTGGTGGATATTGGAGTACCACTTGTTTTTCGCTTCATTGCTGTTTTTCAGCACGAAGTCTTGCAGCCCGAGAAACTCGCCAATTTCTTTATCGAGAGAGCTGAGCTTTTCGCATTTGATTAGCATGACGTTGGCTTGCTCGTTCTTGAATGTGAAGAAAGGTTGAGTGTTGTCCAATTCTTGACGCATCACATCGATATTGAAGTTACGTTTTAACTCGTTGTCGAACCAGTCCGCAAAATAGTTGAGATTGATATAGTTATCGAAACAATGTTCGAGGTGCTGATACGTGACTGCCATATCTCGGTGAATTGCATCATTCTTTTTGCCTTCGATAAATTGCAAATGGAGGTCTTGAAAGAAACGAGAAAAGACTGTTGCGATTGGATCGCGGACCAGTGTGACGATTTTGATCTGTTCGCGTTTTTGTAAGATACGTTTTCGTTGCTTGAGTACTAAGCGGTAGAGCGCACGGTTTTTGAAATCGAAAAATTTACTCACGTCTTTTTTATTGTGATACATGTGAAATTCTTCGTGATCATCAAAGGTGTGGATGTGATAGCTCGGGATATTTCTTTCTCCCAGCGTGTGCTCAATTGACGATGAGCCAACTTTGCCCATTTGGTAAACTAAAACAAAATTGTCAGCTTGGAGTTCTCGGTTCTTTTCAAATTGTCGAGAGATTGAATACTTCATCTATCCTATCCTTGATTATTCAAATTCATGGTGATGGTTTACCGGAAAAGTATGAGTAATGGTGTTGACCTTTGACTCGCGGCTCATGCTTATCATGACGGGTAATAAGAGTATTAAAATGATGGTGGTATTTACCGCAACGAAGAACACCATGATGAGGGCGTATATCGCGAGTAAGAGGCTTTTTCTGTTGTCATTGAGACTACGGAAGCAAAAGCGAATAAAAAGAAAATAACCACCAAATAATAGGGCGATACCGAGCAACCCGTATTCAATTGCGGTATCTAACACAAAGTTGTGGGTGTAGATCGCCAGCTCATCATAGTTAAAGTAACTGATCATAAAGTTGGGTAACATTTTCGCGCCGACACCTAACACCGGGTGTTGAAGTAAAATATCTAGCCCATTGGCAAGTAAGAGTTTTCTATGAAGGTTCGACACCCAGCGAGCTTCACTTTGGTTGGCAAATAAGACGTCTTCTTGGGTTATTTCCAATGTGTCTGCTAACGTTTCAAACCCAACATAGAGTGTAGTTGCGACGGCAGTGAACACCATAAAGCTTAAGGCCAATAAAATGGTCCACGTATACGTTTCATTAAGCGATTTTCTCATCAGGTTTTTTACGAGCAGCTGGTCAAAGAAGAAAAGCAGACAAAAACCAAGTAGTGCTTTTCTTTCTTGCGACAACACCAGTAATACCAAAGCAACGAGCATCAAAAGGTGGAAAGCGCGAATTTTATCCCGATAAAGGTACAATAGTGAGCAAAGTACACCGAACCCGTATTTACTTACCCCGAGTAACTTAAACCCGCTTTGATAGCCTTGAGCAAAGTGCCATAAGGCAACGAGCGTACAGATGAAAAACAGCAGATAAGTGAAATAAACCATTACCCATTCATCATCAAACACGCCATAGGCGTACATTAGGCTAAGCAAGCAGAGAATCGCCAGCCATTGCACGGTTTCTATAACTAGCGGCATTAGGGGGACGCGATTTAGCAGGCCATTTAAGAACACATACCCAGTGAACAATACGAGGAACCCCATGCAGGGATGCATGAGTTTTTCAGCTTTTCCTTCCAATACCACTAACGCTGTAAAACCAATGGACAAAAGACTTACGATGTCTGATGGTGCTAGTGCTATTCCTCCAGCACGAAACTTCATAGGAATAAAGAACAATGCTAATAGGCATGCTGCAAACCATGAGGCTCGATGGCTCGATGGCGCGGAGCTATTTGTTGGTGCAAAGCTGCTGGTAGATTCCATAGTAACCTTCACGAAATTTATCGATGGTGTAGAGAGAGGCCCTATTGACTGAGTATTGACTTGCAGCGTCATACCGCTCAACACTTTCACACAGCTGGAGCACTTTCTGGCTCAGCTCATTTGAGTTACCAACCTGAAATAAATATTCGGCACGTCCGGTGACGTCATCCAAACCGGGTACGTCCGATGATAATACGGGTAAGCCTGCTGCCATGGCCTCAACCGCCGCCAAGCCAAAGCCTTCGACATGCGATGATTGCACGTAAATGTCCATGTCGTTCAAAAACGCTGGAACATCAGAAACTACCCCATGAAAGTGAACACGTTGCGTGACGTTGAGCTTTGTTGCCAATGCTTGCAGTGGCGATTTTTTTTCGCCATCTCCAGCAAGATGGAGCTCGTATCGTCTTGGTAAATGGACAAGTGCTTGGATAAGCGTTTCATGATCTTTATGTTGGTGAAGTCGGCCCACCATGCCAATCTTGATGACTGGTTTGTCGATCAGGTGGCTGGCGCACTTCGGCATCATAGGAAACCTTTTTAAATCAACGCCATTGTGCACCACGTGATATTTATGTTGGTAGCGAGGCATGAACTTCACCAGTTCATCTTGTACTTTTTCACTAATACTGACCGTCAAGTCGTGGCCCCAATACAAGACATATTCCATGAACTTAAACAACGGATAGTCACGTCGACGGTTGTAAGAGCAGTGCTCAGTCTGGATTCGTTTTTTACCTACCGCCAATAGCGCTAGATAAATGGAAGGGTAGAGGTGCCCGTGAACGACATGCGGCCAACGCAGCAAACAGTATTTCTCACTCAATGACAAAGTGCGCCAGTTAAAACACTCTATCCCTTGGGCGGATAGCGTTGGTAAGTAATCATTTTCATCACACAAGACCAAAATTTTGATTTCGTATTCAGGCTTATGTTCTAAAACAAGGTCGACTAAGAACTTCTGAGCACCGCCGTTCTGAGAAAGATCATTAATAATATGTAGAATCTTGGTTTTCATGATTAATTGGTCAGATATTGCTGTTTAAGGTCGGTGATTTCTGCATTTGAGAAAAAGTGCTTCGTCAATTTAGAATTCAGCATTTCTTCAACGTACTCGGGTGTAGGTTGAAATTGCGTTTTGAATTCTTTCATTAGTGGCGAGTACCATTTGTTGTCTGACTGATTTTCATAAACAACATCCACGGGGTAACCTAAAAAGCCTTCAACTGCGGAGTTAGCCTGCTTTAGCTTGTCACTTCGAATGACCAACAGTGAAAAGTTATTGTTATGGTATGTCTGATAGCCTACTTCGTGATTAAAAGGTTCGTTAAACACATCAATCCCTGTTAGTTGTTTGATCTCGTTGTCAAACCACTGCAGCGCATATTGATGATTCATGTGCTTATCAAATGCCTCTTGGAGTAATTGCGGTCGTTCGGTACGTATTGCGCTGTCATCTTTTAGATATTTATCCGCCATCCAAAACGGAAGTGCTTGAAAGAACATTGAGACATTTCGTCCGATCGGTTCACGCACCAGCGAGATAATTCGAACTTTTTTCTTGCGCTTTAACATACGGCTCATCGCTATGCGCTTGAGTCGTCGCTTTAACGCATTGATCTGAGGTTTATACAATTGCGCTCTTACAGGGGATATCTGTTTTTGCGCATCGACAGTCATAAGATCGTGCAAGTGAATCGAGTTAGGAATGGAATGTTCTAATGCACTCGAACCTACTTTGCCCATTTGATAGAGCAATACTGGTTGTTCTTGGCTTTTCAACGTTTGGTACCAAGATGCGTTTGAGTTAGTAGGCGTATTTCTGGACATAAAGCGTTTCTCCTTCCTTAGTCTTGGCTTGTGTGATTAAGACGCCAAGAGATGGAACTGAGTGTTGTATTTGTTTAGATAACGCAAGGTTAACCAGTGATGATTTTGTCGATTCTGAGCGAATGACGGTAATCAGACCATTGGCATACTGACCAAGAATAAGTGCATCACTCACTGACAGTAGGGGCGGTGTATCGATAATGATCCGGTCATACTTATTTTGAAAATGTTCGAGCAACTTTTTAAAGCGATCAGAAGCTAGCAGTTCCTGTGGGTTTGGCGGAATTAGGCCTGCTGGTAATACATCTAAGTTGGCTTCTTTTATATGTGTAACACAATCTTTGATTGGCGTATCCATAGTCAGGATATGCGTTAAGCCTGGGCTTGATTCAGCAATACCAAACCGTTTTGCGATGGAAGGTCGGCGTAAATCGCAGTCGATGATCAATACCTTTTCCATTTTTGAAAACGACACCGCCATATTGATACTGGTCGATGTTTTTCCTTCTTCTGGAATAGCAGAGGTAAAGGGCAATATCTTTTGCTTCGTGTTGGTTAATCTGAGCAGAAGCGAGGTTCTGACGGAGCGGCAAGCTTCACTAAATAGCTTTTCTTCATCATCTAAATATGCGGTATAACTGACGCCGTTTTTACGCAAATTGCGTTTTTTGACCATAGGAATCACACCTAAACACGTAACACCAAGTTTTTCCTGCACATCGGCTGTGCTTCGGATAACTTCTCGCATCGTTTCTAAGATGATGACCAGAGCGCAAGCAATGGCAAAGCCAAAAAAGGTGGCAATCAGTACCAGTTTGATTCGTTGTGGTGCCACCGGGAATAGAGGAATAATGGCTTTGTCAGTAAAGCGTGCAGTGACATTCTTGTAGTCGCTGGTGGCGTTGGTCTCTTTCTCACGAATTAAGAACGCTTCATAGAGTGCCTTATTGGATTCAACCTCGCGTTTTAACTGTTCGTAACGCGCTTTTTGTGACCCTAACGATTGGAAGTCGGACTTTTTGTTATCGAGTTCTGCTCGAAGCATGTCCTCTTGCGCCTTTGCAGCAAGAAGGTCTTGTTGTTTGCTAAAGGAAATGTCACGAATGAGTTGCTGGGTTCTTGCTTGAATTTCAGCGAGCTGCGCTTTCGCCTGAATCATTCGGTCATGCTTGGGGCCGTAGCGCTGTGCCAGCTCAGAGAGATTTTTGGCTGCCTGAGCTTCCGATAATTTGAGGTCGCGGATCTGCGCTTGATTAGCGAATTCATCAATTGACAGCAAGCTGTCTAAACTTTGTGAAGATTTACGTCTTAACAGTTGGATTAACGTCTGTGCTTCAATACGCTTATTAACAGCGACATTCAGCTTGCGAGTGAGTTCTTCTAGCTCATTTGCGTAAATTTCATCAATACCGTTTATATCGATCAACCCTTCTTTTAACAAGAATTCTTGCAGCGCTTGCTCAGAGTTACGTAATCGCTCCTCCAATTTTTGTGAGTTATTTGTCAACCAAGTGGCCGCATTTTGTGTAACGACCAATTTGGCTTCAAAATTTGCGTCAATGTAGGCTTGGCCGACCGCGTTGGCGATTGTTGTAGCAAGCTTAGGATCGGTAGAACGAAAGCGAATTCTGACTAATTGGGTGTTACGTACTGGCTCAATATCGAGTTTACTTCTGAAAGCTTGAAGTGCCTGATAATAGGACTCTGAAAATTGAGCGGTTTCTTTTGGGCTTGGTGCCACATTCAGTAGGTCTTGAACAAGAGGAATCGACTTTATTTGGTCGATTTTTTTATTTAACCCCCCTGAACTTGTGAACTCCGGTAGTTGAGTGAGGTTCAGCTCTCTAATGACCTTATCTGCAATATGATTCGATTTTAAAATGGCGATTTGCGTTTGGAAGTACTCTTTTTTTGTCGTGTCGACGCCATATACTTCCTCGATTGAAAGGGCGCTTTTTTGCTCTTCTTGGATGAGTAGCGTTGCTGTAGCTTGGTATATCGATGCTTTGGAGTAGATATACCAAGTACAAGTTAATGAAAACAGAAGCGTGAAAGCTGCGATGCTTAGCCAATTCTTTTTAATCGCTTTAAAGTGATGACCAAAACGAATCAGTTCTACTTTGTTCATCTGGAGATTATTTGGATGAGTCCCGTTCATTTGATTCCCTGTCACTTAAAAGAAGCTCTGGTCGATAAATACAATGTCACCAGGTTCCACGTTGCGGTGCATACTGACACCCTCTATCGTTTGACCCGTTTTATGTTTGGTGAGGTTAATGCCTTTGCGTGAGGCTCGGTCGGTCAAGCCACCAGCTAAAGCGATGGCCTTTTCGATAGTTAATCCTGGTCGATATTCAAATCCACCTGGTTTCCTGACTTCGCCATTGACATAAAACAGACGAAAGTTATTAATAGTGACCATCACTTTTGGGTTGATGAGATAATCGCCTTTTAAACCCGTTTCTATTTCGTACTTGAGTTGTTTCGGTGTTTTTTTGATTGCTTTGATTCGGCCAAGGTAGGGGTAATCAAAATAGCCATCTGACGTTATTAGAATATTTTTAATCGTAAGATCTTCTTCACCGTAGACCTGCACGGAAATGGTATCGCCCGTGTCGAGTAAGTAATCTTCTTTGCTTGAGTCAGCGTTTACCAAGGTGCTAAATAGCAATAACGCGACGCTCATGAATGTGATGAATGACTTCATTAAAAATCCTTGTTACAGAGAAAACTGTGCGCTTAAAGTCCAAATGTTTTGTTCAAAGCTATAACCTGGTCGGTTAGAGGTTTTATCTTGGTATTGCCAATCGGCTTGCAGCTGTATCCAGCGTTTAATTTGATAATCGATACCAAAAGATAGGGTGTAGCGATCGTCGTTTCTGGTGATCCCCGTATAGTCATCTTGTTGATAAATAGCACCTAAGCGAGTTGCAAGGTAACTATTCCAATCGTGCTTGAGGTTCAGTCGATAACGAGTTTGTAGGTTGTAATCGCCATCTTGATCTGGGTTAACTGCCGCTTGAGTGGTTTTCACGCTGACTAGAGTTTGTTCTTGAGGCAGCCATTCAAAGCCGATATCCCAACTGAAGCCTTTAAATGTCTCTCGTTGAGCGCTGTCAAAATCTTTGATTTGATAACCGAGTCGAGCGATGCCTTTGGTTTTTCCTGTGACTTCCCATTCGGCACCGGTGTAATAGAAACTGGTGTTATTATCTTTGGAAGGCTGCGCAGAATTTCGGTGCTGATAGTCGGTTACTATTTGTTTTGTCCCAACCAACCAATAGGTTCTTGGCGTCGCCCTTAAATAGAATTCCAAGTGTGCATTGGGAGCTCGAAAATCGTTGTATTTCGTTTTAGCGTTTGGGCGCCCAGGTAATCCGTCACGGTAGTTTTGATAGGTTTTATCACTGTAGCCTAAACCGAATTCGAGTCTGCCTTTTGCACCGTTAGAGCCAAAGACATAATTGGTTTTGATATCGTTACGGTTGAACTCAATTGGTGAGTCTATTGCGCTACCATTACCTTCGGTAATGTCTTCCCCTCTAATTTCATGCTGGGCGCGAAAACGATAATCAACCACTAAACGATGACGATGATTGAACTCAAAAAAGTTGGAAAACTGAAAGGTATGATCGTCGAAGTCGTTGCGGTCATCGGATGAAAAACCTGCTTTCAACTTGTACAAAATATCTGCGCGATAGCGATTCCTTTCTATACGTGCTAATAAGCTTGGCTCTATACCCCAAATATTGACCGATTCTACATTGCCGGATTCCTCCGCTTTGTTGATGTTGTCATCGCCCTCGTAGAAAGTTCTTACGAGGGGAATAAACTCAATGCCAGACTCGGTTTGGTAAGCCATCGGTTCTGCGAGTAAGCCAGTTGAAAACAGACTCAATGCTATTGCCATTGTCAGTTTCTTCATAATCTCAACCTTAGTAAGCGTTAGCACCAGTGAAGCCTTTGAAAACGGTCATAAAGATGATTTTGATGTCCATCCAAACCGACCAGTGGTGGATGTAATCCAAATCAAACTCGACTCTCTTTTCCATTTTTTCTAAGGTGTCTGTTTCGCCGCGATAGCCATTAATTTGCGCCCAGCCAGTAATGCCCGGTTTTACTTTGTGACGTAGCATGTAGCGGTCAACAATCTGGCGATACTCTTCATTGTGCGCCACGGCGTGAGGGCGTGGACCAACAATAGACATGGTCCCTTGCAGTACATTGATAAATTGAGGCAGTTCATCCAAAGAGGTGCGACGCAGAAAACCACCAAAAGGCGTAATGCGTGGGTCGTTCTTTGTCGCCTGTTTCACGTGAGGGCCTTGATCCATAGTGGTCATTGAACGGAATTTCCATACTTCAATCTTGCGTCCATCGAGGCCGTAACGATGCTGTTTAAAAATGACCGGACCTTTAGAGGTCAGCTTAATGCCAATCGCAATGGTGAGCAGGACTGGAGATATCAAGGCTAAAATAATGCTCGAAAACAAGATGTCTTCAAACCGTTTTACCCAGGAAGAAATTCCAGCAAATGGCGTATCAAATACGCTGAGCGTTTGAACTTGGCCGATTTGCGCCCAACGAGAATGCAAAAGGTTATAGGTAAAGAAGTCAGGAATCAGATACGTATTTGCGGTGGTGTCTGAGAATTGGTTAAGAAGCGATGCAATACGTTCTTTTGCGTGCATTGGCATTGCGATATAGACGTAATCCACTTCCCCTTTCTTGGCTCGCTCAAGAGCGTGGTCAACTGCCCCTTTAATAGGGTAAGCAGAATTTGGCAATCTGTCGGAAGAACGCTCATCGTAAAAGCCATCAAAAAGTACACCGTGTTCAGTGTGGTTTTGAATTTCGTTAGCAAGGGTAATGCCGTGAGGAGTTTGGCCGATGATTATTGCAGTACGAGTGTTGAATCCTTTTTTTCTTAAATAGGCTAATCCGGTACGGAATGTCACTCGCCATGCCAAAAGTAGAGCGGGCGTAATCGCAAACCACAATGCCAGAATAGTGTTATCAAATAAGTCATAGACTTCCGAAAAATACAGAACAATAAAGATAAGCGCGGAAGTTACTGCCCAGGCCACACAGACAATAATCATCTGCTCTTTAAACGAACTGGTTCGCCAAGAGCGGTACAGATTGCCGCTTTCTGCCATAAATAGAAAGGAGATGCCTCCAACAAAAGCCAGTATGACGTAATCTTTCCCCATCGCAGTATTCATGTCTTTGAACACTAAAAGCAGCATAAAAGAGACGATGACAGCAAGATCTGAGATGCGATATAAAAAAGCGAACTCCATCTCGTGAGAGCGGATAAGTCCTTTTTGTTTCATGACTCAGTTTCCCTTCTTACACGCTACCGCCCTTGGGTGTCTCCCCCAATTGCCGTGTCGTGAGCGTTATTAGTAGTTGGTGAACAGAGCATTCTGTTGAATGCTTCTGAGTTTTTTGTCACGTGTAATTTCGTTGATAAGTGTAAAAATTTGCGTTGTTGAGGTAAGTGGAAATAAGAATGAAATTTAGACCTTTGGCTAAGTTTGGCGGGTTAGGAAAAAGCTGGTACTTACTCATGAGGGATGAGGAAAAGTATTAAAAATGAAGTATCAGTACAAAGACAATGGTTTATGTAAAGGTAGAAGAAACGGGTGATCTTATTCGTTAACGATTAATGATTTAGTATCGAATTACTTATATTTATTAGGATAAAAAAATCCCTCTCAAGTGAGAGGGATTTATTGTGAATCAGGACGAAAGAATTATTCGACTTCTACGCCGTTTTCTTTGTATAGGCGGCGGCATGCACGACCATCACTGTGGAACAGGTGACAACGGTGTGCTGGAATACCAATCTCGATTTTATCGCCGGTATCGACTGCGAGCGTGTCAGGCTGACGGAAAATAACGTCCGCGTCCGCACCTTCTAGGTTTAGGTATACTTGAGTTTCGTTACCTAGCTTCTCAACAATCATCACTTCACCGTGAATGCTTGCATCAGCTTCAGAAGCGGATAATAGGTGCTCAGGGCGAATGCCTAAAGACATGCGGTCGCCACGGTTAACCGTCGTGCCATCCACTGGAATCCAGAAAGATACGCCATTAGATAGTTGAACTTTGACGCGCTCTGCTTCTACTTCATCAATGAATACGCTCATGAAGTTCATTTTCGGAGAACCGATAAAGCCTGCTACAAAGCGGTTTTGTGGGTAATGGTAAAGCTCAAGCGGCTTACCAACTTGCGATACATAACCGCCGTCTAGTACAACGATTTTATCTGCCATTGTCATTGCTTCTACCTGATCGTGCGTTACGTAGATCATGGTACAACCAAGTTGACGTTGTAGCTTAGTGATTTGCGCACGCATGTTTACACGCAGTGCGGCATCCAAGTTTGATAGTGGTTCATCCAGAAGGAATACATTAGGTTGCGATACCAGTGTTCGACCGATAGCCACACGTTGACGCTGACCACCTGAAAGCGCTTTTGGTTGGCGTTCAAGTAAGTGACCCAGTTGTAGAATTTCTGCAGCTTGCTCAACACGTTTGTCGATTTCTGCTTTGTCTGCTTTTGCTAATTTTAAGCCAAATGACATATTGTCATATAAGTTAAGGTGTGGGTAAAGAGCGTAAGACTGGAATACCATACCAACACCACGTTTGGATGGTTCGACGTCATTCATGCGCTGGTCACCAATATACAAATCACCTGAAGTAATGTCTTCAAGACCGGCAATACAACGTAAAAGGGTAGATTTACCACAACCTGATGGACCTACGAAAACAACAAATTCACCTTCGTTGATTGTTAGGTCTACGTTCTTAGAAATCAGTACGTCGCCATACGCTTTACAAACATTTTTTAACGTGACACTCGCCATGTAGCTCGTCCTCGATCAATTTTTTATTATTCACCGCTCATCATTATATGAATTATCTAGCGAGCAGTAACAGTAGGAATCGGTAAGTTATTGCGGTTGGTAAGAAAAGTAGGGTAGCACTTCAATAAAATGTCCTGAATAGAAGTGCTACCCATCATAGCCAAGTACGAGTTTCTCTCCCCCACATTATTCGTGTTGTCTCCCCCGTGAAATAATTACCACAAACAACACCAATAATGACATTCCACTCGTCTGGCAATGCAAAACCAGCAAATCTTTTTCCTAATACGTAGGCACTGCTGGGAAAGGGTTCTTACCATCCACTCTTGGATGACTGAAGTTTGTAAGATTGTGCGAGGTGCGACATCCTCCTAATAGAAATAATTGCAGGGGGAGTAGGTAGGGAGGAGTAAAAAAGGAGGAGGAATAAAGCAGTTGGTCGGAAATCACATTATTGCACCACCTAAAGTTGAAACCGATCACAGGAAGTATCCGTTTTGTGATTTGAGTCTCTTACCCTTGGCGATTTAGATCACGAAAATACGTCATAATTGTAAGGGCGTAGGGATTAGGAGGATGAGACATATTGGATTATTTCAGATGATATATGTCGAAATACGGCTGAACCTCAATGGACTAGCCCTACATCAAAAATATAAAAAGGATACGAACATGAAAAAGTTAAGCGCTGTAGCACTAGGTACTCTTGTTGCTTTGGGTTCTTTTGGTGCTAATGCTGCCATCGAAGAAGGACAACTTACTATCTGGATCAACGGCGACAAAGGTTACAATGGCCTTGCTGAAGTTGGTAAAAAATTCGAAGAAGACACTGGCATTAAAGTGACAGTGGCTCACCCAGATGGCCTTCAAGACAAATTTCCTCAAACTGCAGCGACTGGTGACGGTCCTGACATCGTATTCTGGGCTCACGACCGTTTCGGTGGTTACGCAGAAGCTGGCCTGCTAGCAGAAATTAAACCTTCTAAGAACATTCAAGAAGGTATTGTTGATTTCGCTTGGGATGCTGTACGTTACGACGGCAAATTGATCGGCTACCCAGTTGCGGTTGAGTCTCTATCTCTAATCTACAACAAAGACCTAGTTCCAAACCCACCGAAGTCTTGGGAAGAAGTTGCAGCGCTAGATGCAAAACTTAAAAAAGACGGCAAGTCTGCAATCATGTGGAACCTAAAAGAACCGTACTTCACTTGGCCACTAATGGCTGCTGATGGCGGCTACGCGTTCAAATACACTTCTGAAGGTTACGATGTTAAAGACGCTGGTATCGCGAAAGAAGGCGTTAAAGACGCAATGAGCTTCGTAAAAGGCTTGGTAGACAAAGGCGTAATCTCTGCAGATATGGACTACTCAGTATCTGAGTCTGCATTCAACCAAGGTAAGACAGCGATGACGATCAACGGTCCATGGTCTTGGGGCAACATCGAGAAGTCTGGCGTTAACTACGGCGTGACTACGCTACCTAAGTTCCAAGGTCAATCTTCTAAGCCATTCGTTGGTGTTCTAACGGCTGGTATCAGCACTGCGTCTCCAAATAAAGACCTAGCGGTTGAGTTCATTGAGAACTACCTACTAACAAACGATGGCCTACGTATGGTT
This sequence comes from Vibrio chemaguriensis, assembly GCF_012275705.1. NCBI lineage: Bacteria > Pseudomonadati > Pseudomonadota > Gammaproteobacteria > Vibrionales > Vibrionaceae > Vibrio > Vibrio chemaguriensis. The sequence goes on along the minus strand of NZ_SHOE01000004.1, from coordinate 160,795 downwards.
AACAACGATAAGCCTCTAGGTGCGGTAGCGCTTAACTCGTTCCAACGTGAACTAGATTCAGATACTCGTATCGCTGCGACTATGGACAACGCGATGAACGGCGAAATTATGCCAAACATTCCTCAAATGAACGCATTCTGGGGCGCGGCTAAGAACGCAATCATCAACGTAGTTGATGGTCGTCAAACTGTCGATGCAGCATTGGCAGACGCAGAAAAACAAATGACTAAATAATTAAGTAAGACCTTTTTAAGGAGGGGGAAACTCCTCCTTACTTTTCTATATTTATTCTATATTCGCTAGCAGGTTCCCTATGCAGTCAGTTCAAGGTACAAATGCTATGACAGCACCAGAAGCCAGCCTTCCGAGCAGCAAAAAAGTGTTCATGAAATGGTCACTTTTAGGCACAGTCGGCATTATCAATGGCTACGCAACAATCCTTATGTATTCACGCGGTGAGATTGCGTTTGCACTACTTACGATCATTCTTACCGCTTTAGCGTTGTTCATCTTTGGTAGTAAAAAGACGTACGCACACCGTTACATCTACCCTGGTATCGCAGGGATGATCCTTTTCATTCTTTTCCCTCTGGCGTACACCATAGGTTTGGCGTTTACCAACTACAGCGCGAAAAACCAACTCTCTTTTGATCGTGCGCAGAGCGTACTTTTGGACAGAACTTATCAAAGTGGTGATAGCTACCCGTTCACTTTATATAAAACGGATCAAGGACATCAGCTTGTGGTTGAAAAAGATGGTGAGCTACTTGCTACGCCCACTTTTCAACTAGATAGCCTCTCAGCATCGGATCTTGACCTATCACCAATTGAAGAAGCAACGGGCGAGAAAGAATCAATCAAGACGATTGTTAAGAGCCGTAATACGTTGAGCAGTGTTGATTTGCATCTGCCGAGCGGTGAAGACATCCGCATGAGCGGGTTACGTAAGTTTGCGGCAGTTGTGCCTTTGTACACGCTGCAAGAAGACGGCGAAACGCTTTACAACAATCGTACTGAAGAGACGTTACGTCCAAATATGGAAGTAGGTTACTACCAACCTGTCGATGAAAACGGTCAGTTTGTTGGTAGCACAGTGTCTCCTGGCTTTGTGGTGAACATTGGCACACACAACTTTGAGCGTGTGTGGAAAGATGATGGCATCAAAGAGCCGTTTATCAGTATCTTTATTTGGACGATTGTGTTCTCAGCACTCACCGTACTATTTACGCTTGTAATTGGTCTTGTTCTAGCAAGTGTTGTTCAGTGGGAAGCATTAAAAGGCCGCTCGGTTTACCGACTCTTACTGATTCTGCCTTATGCGGTACCGGCGTTTATTTCTATCTTGATCTTTAAAGGTTTGTTTAACCAAAGCTTTGGTGAGATCAACATGCTTCTGGAAGGTTTGTTCGGTATTAGCCCTGCTTGGTTCTCAGACCCGTTCATGGCGAAAACCATGATCCTGATTGTGAACACGTGGCTTGGTTTCCCTTACATGATGATTCTATGTATGGGTCTACTCAAAGCGATTCCTGATGATTTATATGAAGCGTCAGCAATTGATGGTGCGAACTTTATTACTAACTTTACTCGTATCACGCTACCAATGATGTTGAAGCCGTTAACACCGCTGTTGATTGCGAGCTTTGCCTTCAACTTCAACAACTTCGTGCTTATCCAGTTGTTGACAGGCGGTGGTCCAAACATGATTGGTACGTCAGAACCTGCGGGTTACACAGACCTATTGGTAAGTTACACCTACCGAATCGCATTCGAAGGTGCGGGCGGTCAAGACTTCGGTCTAGCAAGTGCAGTAGCAACACTTATCTTCCTATTGGTTGGCGCATTGGCACTTATCAACCTACGCGTAACTAAAGTAGCTCAGGACTAAGGAGAGATTACAATGGCAATGGTACAAGGTAAGTCATTAAAGTATCGTGTTTGGGCTACTCATATTGCGATGTGGGCATTCTTGGCACTGATTATTTTCCCTTTACTGATGATCATCGCGATTTCATTCCGTGAAGGTAACTTTGCAACGGGTAGTCTGATCCCAGACAACCCAACGCTTGATCACTGGAAATTGGCATTAGGTTTCTCGGTGACTAACCCAGACGGTACAGTTACACCGCCACCATTCCCAGTCATGACATGGCTGTGGAACTCAGTAAAAGTGGGTGGTATTTCTGCAATCCTAATCGTGGCGCTATCTACCACATCAGCTTATGCGTTTGCTCGTATGAAGTTCAAAGGTAAGAACACTATCCTAAAAGCGATGATGATCTTCCAAATGTTCCCTGCGGTATTGGCATTGGTTGCTCTATACGCGTTGTTCGACAAATTGGGTCAGTACATCCCATTCCTTGGTCTGAACACGCACGGCGGTCTGATCTTCGCTTATTTAGGTGGTATCGCACTGCACGTTTGGACGATTAAAGGCTACTTCGAAAGTATTGACTCTTCGTTAGAAGAAGCGGCGGCACTGGATGGTGCGACACCATGGCAAGCATTCCGTTTGGTATTGCTTCCATTGTCTGTACCAATCCTAGCGGTAGTATTCATCTTGTCGTTCATCATGGTAATTGGTGAAGTTCCTGTAGCATCACTACTACTTTCTGATGTAGACTCGTACACACTTGCAGTGGGTATGCAGCAATACCTATATCCACAAAACTACTTGTGGGGTGACTTTGCAGCAGCTGCTGTACTTTCAGCAGTGCCAATCACTGCCGTATTCTTACTTGCTCAACGCTGGTTGGTTGGTGGTCTAACCGCTGGTGGTGTGAAAGGATAATCTCTTGTGGTCTGAGATTGATAAGAATAACTAGAAAAGGGCGACCACATGGTCGCCCTTATACGTAGCACGGATATTACAATTTTGGTTTGGCCGCCGATCAGTAATATCTTGGCTTTTATTGGCGTTACGCATAGCTGGCTGTTAGCTTAGTTCCTTACGATTCAATCACTAACAGTTTTTGTAACCATAACCTGAGTTTAGACTCAGGTTTTTTTATACCTGTTAAATACAGTTGTTCAATAAGCGGATAAAGATTAGCGGCTTTGCAATGGATTACACAGGGCTAGGAGAATGCCCTGCGTAGCACTTCACATAAATAACCTGAGTTCAGGTATCAGTAAAATTGAGGTAGGTAAGGATTAAAACTCTCGACTGGAGGGGGCACATCCAACGTATTGAAGCAGCGTGTATAAGCTTTCTTGCTGTAGTGCGACGCGACGAAATAAATTTGCAAAGGTGACATCACCGCCAAAGCAGGTCTGAATGTAATGGTTAATTTCTGTTTCGTTATACCCCTCGACGTACATGGTTCTTACCCACTGGTACTCGACCGCTTTTAAATTGGTCAACGTCTCTTCACTTAAGGTCGTTTCTTTTAGTCTCAAGATCCAAACTCTATCCAACTCCAAAATAGTGGAAGGATTTAAGCAAAGCTAGGTGAAGGATTTATGACAGAGGAGGCCGAGTGTGAAGCAAATGGCAAAACCATGATGTTGCTCCACACTCTGGTTATAAGTAACGTTGAGGTAGTCAATAGCGTTCTTAACGGATGTAGGTTACTTGAGATACTTTACGTGCGCTTCCATCTCTTCCCCGATTTCTTTGCGCATGTTCATAAGGCGGATCGCGGATTGCTCCAAGGCTTTATCTTCATCAGATTCTGGAACCCATTTCGGCACGTCGGTTGGTTTTCCGTTCTCATCTACAGCAACCATAATAACGATACAGTGGGTGGTGAGTCTGTTTTTCATTTGCTTTGGATCACTGGCTTGCACGTCAATCGCGATGTGCATTGAGCTTCGTCCGGTATAAATGACTTTCGCGCTAACTTCGACTAAGTTGCCGACATGAATCGGCGCAACAAAACGAATACCACCTGCGTATGCAGTAATGCAATATTTGCCACTCCACGCTGCAGAGCAGGCGTAGGCTGCTAAGTCGATCCATTTCATTACGGCGCCGCCGTGCACTTTTCCGCCGAAATTGACGTCACTGGGTTCTGCTAAAAAGCGAAGGGTAATGTCTCTTTGACCACTGCTCATCTGTCTTTCCTTGATGGGTTATTGTTTTCCCAATTTAGCAGTAAGATGAATTTTCGGGAATAGAGAATGAAACAAAATATTAACTTTTATTCGAACGATGAAAACAAAAAGCCACAGAGTGGTTCTGTGGCTTGGGGAACTGGGATTAATTGGCGGTGGAGGCAATCTCAGAATTGGGCAATGGCTTTCTGTGTCGTATTTTTATTTGCGACAGGATAACGCCAGAGATGACTAACAGCCCACCAATAATGTGGTAAGCGTAAATTTTCTCACCAATCAACGTTGAAGCAAGTACGACAGAAACCACGGGCATTAAGTTCATGAACATGGCACTTGAATCAGCGCCAATTGAATCAATCGCTTTCACCCACATTAACGGCGCAAAAATGGAAGCCGCAATGCCAGCATAGGCGATTAATGGTAGCGCGTCTTGGCTTGGTAGCAGTTGCTCACTAGAGAGCCAAAGTGGTGTAAGCATCACAACCGAGAAGAAGCCTTGCATGTAAACCAGAGTCAAACTACTGAAAGGCATCTTCCAGCGTTTTAGCAGCACGCAGTAAGCCGCGTATACCATGGCTGCAATCAGCATAAGGCTATCACCTTGGGTCATGTCTTGATGTAAAAAGTAGGTGATATCACCATGACCAAGCATAAACGCCAAGCCGCCGAGCGAAATCACACCACCGACGATACTTAACATTGATACAGACTTGCCTAACAGAGGAACACTTAAAAACACACTGATCAAAGGAACCAAAGAGGTAATCAGTGCCATGTTGGAAGCCGTTGTCGTTAAACCAGCGTAGTAGCCAAGTGATTGGTTGAGCACCATGCCAAGTAACGCAAGAAATGCCAGCTTAGTTAAGTAAGGTCGAATAATGTGTCGTTGTTTGATGATCGCAGGCAGACAAAATGGAGTTAGAAGTACCATTGCGACAAACCAACGATAGAAACTCATCGCACTTGGTTCAATGGCGCTTGCTGCCATCTTATTCACAATTGAGTTACCACCCCAAATCATAACGGTGAAAAACGGAAGTAAATAAATCATGAGAACCCTATAGCACAATTATTGATGGCGCTAGTCTGGCAGGTCTTTATAATAAAAAGTATCTCTTAAAAGACATCGTAAGCGATAGGAAGACAATTTTGAAAAAGAGCGCCAGAAATCTTCATCCCTCATTATCAATCGACCGCGCACCATCGGATGTATTTATGAATTTTGAAGCCTTTCTCTCTAATACAGAAACGCGAATTCATAGCCATCCTTGGGGGCAAGTGCAGCTGATCAGCGGTGGGATCCTAGAGATGGATGCAGAAGATACAAGATTTCTAGCGCCTCCGCATCTTGCAATTTGGGTTCCTGCTGGAATCCGTCATACTAGTTACAACCGTAAACCTATCGAATATTGTTCTTTGAACATTGCCCCTGAATTGACGGCGCACTTTCCTACCAAAACGAGTCTGATCAAAGTGACTCCAATCGTGTCGTCCATTATTGAGGACTTTCGCCAACGAGACATTAACGTGGCGCAAAGTGATGAAGACAAGCGCTTGGTCCAGGTGTTATTGGACCAGCTCGCAAAGCAAGAAGTGGAACACCACTTTTTACCAACGACCGATAACAAGTATCTTGAACCGATCTTAAAAGCAGTAGAAGAATCGCCGACGGATGAGATCAGTTTGGCGGAGTGGGCGGAAAAAGTGCATACCACAGAACGCACGTTGGCGAGACATTGCCAGAGTGAGTTGGGCATGAGCTTTACTGAGTGGCGCTTACGTGTGCGATATTTACATTCTATGGAGTTGCTGCGTAAAGGGCAGACCGTAAAGGAAGTCGCGTTGACGTTAGGTTATAACCAAGCTAGCCCTTTTATCGCAATGTTCAAGAAATACTCCGGCATGACACCGGAGCAATATAAGAACCGCTTATTATAACTGAGCCAGAACGTAATTCAGACCACCGACCACGGCTGCAACTTGCGCATCGTTGCACTCTTCGTCGGTCACCGTTGGGCTGTCTGGGTACACTTCCGTTGTCGTGCCGTAAACGCAATTTGTTACGCCGCCACACAGACCCAGCTTCACCATTGGGTAGTTGATAACGCCAAACTGTACGACTGGTGAACCAATGATTTCGCCATTTTCATCTGCAGGTGCAATGTGAGTCACTTTCGCAACCGATTCAATCACCGCTTTTTGAAACTCGGGTTGAGGGTTTTCACTATCTCCAACTGTGTAAAAACCGTCTGGGATCATGCCCTCGATGTACTCAATGCCATCACGAGCGGCAAGCGCAGGACGGAACTCTGTTTCATCGGAGTCTGTCGTCTCGTGCAAATCAATGTGCATGAATACATCGCCTAATGTCGCAACGAGCTTCATGAGGTTGGCGGATTCTTCGGCGGGGCTATCCTTATAGAAAGAGCGGTTTGGATCAATCGCGTTTGGATTCCAGCGGTTGATCACCTCGTAACCCCAAGGGCTCACGCAAGGTGCAACGACAATATTGAAATGCTCTGCGTAGCGCTCTGCTTCTGTTTCTACAAACTTTAAAGCGCCATGTACACCGCTGGTTTCATAACCGTGTACGCCGCCTGTGACCAAAACAACAGGCTTCGTTGAATCCCAGTTGCGAGTTTTGATACAAAACAGAGGGAAACGTGCCTCGTTGTATGAGAGCGCACCGTATTGTTCAACATCAAAACGCTCGCGTAGGGCATCGATTTTACTGACGACTTCATCTTGGTAGCTACGTTTTACTTCTTGAGTTGCTAACCAAGCTTGACGTTCTTCTTCGCTCCAAGGTTGGCCAGGGGTACCGATTGGGTAAATGTATCCACTTTTCATCTATACTTTTTCTTTTGACTGCTGAAAGGTACCACAAGACTAGACCTGTCTTATCTTAACGGCAATATAAAACACCATTTGGGATAGTATTCTTTGCAAAATCATCACTTTGATGAGTGATTTATTGGTGTTACATTTTGTTACTTACTCAATTTCATATAAGAGACAAAAAATGGCTGGAGCAAGTTTACTCACACTGTTGGATGATATTGCCACGGTACTCGACGATGTCGCCTTAATGTCGAAAATGGCGGCAAAGAAAACCGCAGGTGTGTTGGGTGATGACCTAGCGTTAAACGCTCAACAAGTGTCTGGTGTTGCATCTGAGCGAGAAATTCCAGTGGTTTGGGCGGTTGCGAAAGGCTCGTTCAAAAACAAATTGATTTTAGTTCCTTCAGCATTGCTAATTAGCGCGATTATTCCATGGCTTATCATGCCACTATTGCTAATTGGCGGCTTGTTTCTCTGCTTTGAAGGGGCAGAAAAGGTGCTTGAGAAAGTATTCCCTCACTCCCATCCGCACGAAGAAAAAGAAGAGTTAGTTAATACTGGCGAGTCGATAGAAGAGTATGAAAAACGCAAAGTTGCTGGTGCGATTCGAACGGACTTTATTCTTTCAGCGGAAATCATTGTGATTGCGTTGGGTACCGTGACTGAGGCGAGCCTTGTGACGCAAATCTTAGTGGTGAGCTTAATTGCAGTCATCATGACCATTGGTGTTTATGGCTTAGTAGCAGGCATCGTGAAATTGGATGACTTGGGCTTCTACCTTGAAATTCGCTCAAAAGGTAAGGGCTGGATGGCGAAAGTCGGCAGTGCTTTAGTTGCTTTTGCACCAAAGCTGATGAAGTTGTTAACGATTGTGGGTACTGCCGCGATGTTTTTAGTCGGTGGGGGGATTGTAGTGCACAACGTGCCTGCCATTCATCACTTTGTAGAGCCGATTATTATGAACTTTAGTGGTCATTCGGTTGCTACAGCGATTCTGCCTATTTTGCTTAACGGCATTATCGGCTTTGTGGCGGGTTTGATTGTGGTTGCTGTGTGGACTGCTGTAGAAAAAATTCGCGGCCACTAATAATCACAGCTCAAAACAAGACAAGAACAACAAGGGTCATGACTTCTTTTCACTGAAAGGCATGACCCTCTTTTATGGATGGAAAGTAAAGTACTTACTTCACTTTCCATTCGATCTGTTCATTTGCTCGAATAGGCACAACGATATCATTGCCAAATGGCATCGTTTCCGGCACATCCCAAGCGGATTTTTCTAACGTTACCGTATCTGTGTTGCGCGCAATGCCGTAAAAATCAGGACCATTGAAGCTTGCAAACGCTTCCAAGTTTTCCAGCTTGCCTTCATTCTCGAATACTTCTGCATAAAGCTCTAGCGCTGCGTGTGCGGTGTAAGAACCAGCACAACCGCAAGCTGACTCTTTTGCCCCTTTCGCATGTGGCGCAGAGTCGGTACCTAGGAAGAACTTCTTGCTACCACTGGTTGCAGCTTCGATCAGCGCTTGCTGGTGGGTGCTGCGCTTAAGAATTGGCAAACAGTAGAAATGAGGCTTAATACCACCCACAAGCATATGGTTACGGTTGAAAAGAAGGTGGTGAGCAGTGATGGTAGCAGCTACGTTATCTGAGGCGTTATTAACGAAGTTTGCTGCGTCGGCAGTGGTGATGTGTTCTAGAACGATTTTAAGATTAGGGAAGTCATTGACGATAGGAGCGAGGACAGTATCAAGGAATTCTTTCTCTCGGTCGAAGATATCAACATCGTGATGTGTTACTTCGCCATGAACCAGAAGTAACATTCCGACTTCTTCCATCGCTTCGAGAACGTGGTAAATGTTCTTCGCATTGGTCACACCGGAATCTGAGTTTGTGGTAGCTCCAGCAGGATAAAGCTTGGCCGCAACAATGTTTCCGGTGGCTTTAGCCTTACGTATTTCATCTGGTGTGGTGTTGTCTGTGAGGTAAAGCGCCATCAAAGGTTCAAACTGTTCGCCATGTTGCTCTTTTAGAATTCGGTCACGGTAGGCTAGGGCGAGCTCAGTTGTAGTAACTGGTGGGACGGTATTTGGCATGATCAGCGCACGGCCATTGTAGCGGCTGATGTCGCGAACGGTGTCTTTAAGAACTTCCCCATCGCGTAAGTGAACGTGCCAGTCGTCAGGACGAGTGATTGTCAGTGTTGTCATTAATTGCTCCCACCATTGAAAAGTTGTCTGATTGGAGCCTAAGCGCCGTATTTGCTTTTGAGCAAACGCTTGCGCTTAGGCGACAGGATGATAGAGGAATTGCCCTCACATTTCATCCCATTTTTCACTTTTCTACAGAGTGAGAGTGTAAGTGGTTACTTCATTGTTAACCAAAGCGCGTGGATCGTACCTGGTAGAAAGAAGAAACACGTCAAGATTAGGTTAATCAAAAAGTCTTTATTTAGACCTTTCTCCATAAACACCGCGACAGGCGGAAGAAAGATACATAACAAAATCAGAACCAGTTTTCTTGTATCCATAATTAAGCTCCAAATCAATAAATGGGGGCAGTGATAACTCAGATGAATTATGTGTGTCGTATCACACTTTATCAAACGGTATTTGGTCAGAACGATGTTAAAAAACGCGAATGTTGAGTGTAGTAAATACTTGTCGCTCAAACCAAATTTATAAGAATAGCATTCAGAAAAAATTGAGTTGGATGAAGCGGCAATAGACTCTGCACCTTAATGTGATTTGGGTATACAATACTGCAACAAATAAAAAACACCCTGTAGGAAGAAGGCTATGTCGCAACCCATTTTGTCCCAAATTAATGTTTTTCCGGTTAAGTCAGTTGGCGGATTATCGCTGTCGTCAGTATGGGTTGAGAAGCAAGGATTGAGCTTCGATCGTCGTTTTATGATTGCGAAAGCTGATGGCGCTATGATTACCGCGCGAAAGTATCCGCAAATGGTAACCATTAAGTCTGCCTTATTATCCGATGGGGTTGTGTTTAGCAGTTTGGGGATGGAGCCGCTTAAAATCCGTTATCAAGACTTTAAAATGCAGGAAACGCCAGCAACAGTTTGGAAAGACACCTTTACTGCATATACCACCACAGATGATGCAGATGATTGGTTTAGTCGTGTATTGGGTCAACGTGTTGAGTTGTTGTTTAGTGGTGAGCAATCGAATCGTGTTCGCGAAAAGCTAGGACAAAACGTTAGCTTTGCCGATGGTTATCCGGTGTTAGTGATTAGCCAGGCTTCCCTTGATGAACTGAACCGAAGAAGCTCTGAGCAACACTCTATGGATCAGTTCCGTACTAACTTAGTGGTCTCTGATACCAAGCCGTTTGAAGAAGATTCATGGAAGCGCATACGAATCGGTGAGGTAGAGTTTGAGTCTCTCAAACCTTGCGAGCGCTGTATCCTGACTACGGTGAATACTCAAAGAGGCACGTTCCGAGAGAGCAAGGAGCCACTTAAAACCTTACAACAGTTCCGTGCAAATGATGTCGGTGGTGTGTTCTTCGGGCAAAATCTTGTCGCGCGAAATGAAGGCATTATTCGTCAAGGCGATAAAGTTGAAGTATTGGAGTACAAAGAACCGGAGTTTTACGCAGATAACTCGCCAGTGCGCATGACGTTAACATGTGTTGAGCGTGAAGAAATCGCCCAAGACTTCTTGACCTTATGGTTAGAACCAAACAAAGGTTCTTTACCTAATTACTTGCCAGGACAACACCTGCCAATAGAGGTGAATATTGATGGTAAGAAAGTGGGCCGACGCTATACGCTATCATCCAGTCCGTCTCGTCCGGGTCGCTATGCTATTTCTGTTAAGCGTATTGCAGGTGGAAGAGTCTCTAATTCGCTCTTAGACAATTTACAAGTCGGTGATGTTTTAGAGGCAGAACAACCTGATGGCCAGTTCCACCTTAAAACGCATGAAGCGCAGCCTCTGCTGTTACTCTCTGCGGGTAGCGGAGTAACACCAATGTTATCAATGGTGCGTTACTTAGCGGATCACAATCAGTTGGATAACGTGGTTTTCTACCATCAATGTCGCACCGAGAATGATATTCCTTGTCGCTCTGAGTTGGAGCAGTTAAAGCGTAAGCACCCGGGGTTAGAAGTGAAAATCTGCTTGACGCAGCCTGCCGTTGATTGGTTTGGGTTAAAAGGGCGTTTAAGTTTGTCACACATTAAGCAAATCAAAGATATTGAACAGCGCCAAGTGTTTGTGTGTGGTCCTGATGGTTTTATGGAGAAAGCGAAAAATCTCCTACTAAGAAAAGGGCTGCCAGAAGAAAACTACCATCAAGAAGCGTTTGGCGTATCTTCAGTCACTTCAAGACCAGAGAAGAGCATAGCGATCGATTTCAATGGGACGAAAGTTGTAGGGAATAATCAGAAAACGTTGTTAGATCAGCTTGAAGACGCAGGGAAGGTTGTTAGCAATAGCTGTCGTGCTGGCTTATGCGGCGCGTGTAAGGTTCAGCTTACGTCGGGTCAAGTACATCATCCGGACGTGCCTGCGTTGACAGATGAGGAACGTGCGATGGGAACCGTATTGGCGTGTTGTGCTGTTCCAGAGACGGACGTGACGGTAACAAACTAAGCGAGAAGGCTCCCCGGTTCTCAATAAAAACGCTGCTAACTTTAGCAGCGTTTTGAGTTTAAAAGTGAACGGAAAATATCGCTTAGTCGTAAATCGTTGGGATTGGCTGACGTTTGTGCTGCGTTGCTTTGTAAATCGCTACCAGACGATCACTCACTTGCTGTGGAACGGGTTTGCCTTCTAAGAAGTCATCGATCTGTTCATAAGTTAAGTTCAGAGCATCTTCATCTGCTTTTTGCGGCTCTAGTTCTTCTAGATCTGCCGTTGGTACTTTCTTAACAAGTAGTTCTGGTGCGCCTAATGTTGCAGCCAACTCGCGGACTTGACGCTTGCTTAAACCAAATAGAGGGGCAAGGTCGCACGCGCCGTCACCAAACTTAGTGTAAAAACCGGTGATGTTCTCTGCTGAGTGGTCTGTTCCCAATACTAAGCCGCCAACGTAACCAGCGATTTCATATTGTGCAATCATACGAGCTCGCGCTTTTACGTTACCTTTTACGAAATCAATTTTGTCGGCTTCAGTCGGAAGCAGGCCCGTCCCTTGCAATGCGGTATCAGTCGCCGCATGCAAACCGTCAACACCATCTTTAATGTTCACAGACACAGAGTGTGTTGGCTTGATGAAAGAGAGTGCCAGTTGCGCTTCATCTTCATCTTTTTGCTCACCGTAAGGCAGACGTACTGCGATAAACTGATATTTGTCAGTACCAGATTCCGCATTCAATTGTTCTACTGCAAGCTGGGCAAGGCGACCTAACGTGGTTGAGTCAACACCGCCACTAATGCCAAGCACCAGTGACTTACAACCTGCTTCTTGTAGCTTACGCTTAATAAAAGCAATACGGCGTTCAATTTCAAAATGCGGATCAATTGAAGGGAGTACACGCATTTCATCACGGATGGATTGTTCCATTTAGGGTTCCTTTTCCTGCAAATATTTCAGACACCAAAGCCCGCTTGCTCAAATGGTGATAAACCATGCAATTGAGACTGATAAATACGACTTTAGGGTCAAAAGCTGTAAAGATTAGTAGTATCATACCGAAATCATCAGATTAGAAAACTCTCTTCAACCAGGTAATCACCGGATATGAAAAAAATCGCCATTTTTGGTAGTGCATTTAACCCACCTAGTTTAGGGCACAAAAGTGTTATTGAGTCATTGAGCCACTTTGACCTTGTGCTACTTGAACCTAGCATTGCACACGCTTGGGGCAAGAATATGCTCGATTACCCAACTCGGTGCAAAATGGTTGATGCATTCATCAAAGATATGGGGCTTTCTAATGTTCAGCGTTCTGATGCAGAGCAAGCTTTGTACCAACCCGGACAAAGTGTGACAACCTATGCGTTGTTAGAAAAAATTCAAGAAATCTACCCAACAGCCGATATAACTTTTGTCATAGGTCCTGATAATTTCTTCAAATTTGCTAAATTTAGTAGAGCAGACGAGATTATGGAACGTTGGACTGTTATGGCGTGCCCTGAAAAAGTAAAAGTCAGAAGCACGGATATACGTAACGCATTGGTTACGGGTGAAGACATAAACGCCTACACAACCCCGTCCGTCTGTGAATTGTTGCTTAACGAAGGCTTATACAAAGAAACATTATCTGGGAACTGAGAGGTCAGATTTTCATGGTCAGATTAGCCGTATTTAGTGCATGTGCGCTGCTTGTGGTCACACAAGCTCATTCTGCGTGTAACTATTTTTCTGATCGTTCTGTTGTGTTTGAAGATAACACCCTTCCTATCTGTGAAGAAATTTTAGATTCCATTGGCGTATTAAGTACGGATGCGTTGATTTGGTATGCTGCGGAAGCGAAATTCGAAGGGCCAACAGAAAACTATTGGGAAGAGTGGGCGATTAAGCCGGAAGACACACCACTCCTAACCCAAAATCTAGAAAAGAATTATTTTGGGCTTGGTTTTTGGATGCCGGAAGAGCTCCGAGACGAAGAGAGCAAAATGGACACAGAAGAGTGGCTCCGTAGTCATGGCCTGATGTTTAGCGTGGGTTTTGGTGATAAATCCGACGGACAGCCAAGAATGCGATTTGATTATCGTTGGCACGAATATTACGACGCTGACTGGATGATGCAGATTGAAGTTCCCTTCTAGTCACCTTGAGCGAACATAAAAAGAGCGTACATCATCCATGTACGCCCTTTTTATTTTTATCTGAGTCTCTATTTTCTGCGCGCGTTACTCTGCGTAATACTGAAAAGATGGCTCGTTAGAGTGCGACTTATAGCGATTCTCCAAAGACCAAAAAGCAAAGTTGCTCATATTCTTCTGTGTTACCCGCAAAAAGCGTATCGACAATCTGCTCTTCTTTCTTTCCCGACAGCTTCATTTTTCTTGCTTCACGGAGTGTGAGTACCAAGCACAGCTCTTTAGAAATGTCCATGTCACAACCAGGCGTCCACTGATTGATGGTTTTTGTTAACGTTGAGTGCGCTAGTTTAGGAGAGAGAGTCAATACTTCATGTCTTACTACCGTCAGCAGATCGGTTTGCAGATCTGAGCGCTCGGCTGTTGTTGCTAGTTTCTCGACGAGGGCTTTTAGCAGCGGTGAAGGTTTCACAAACCCTGCTTGTTGTGAGAAGTCATCATTTAAACGCACAGAAAAATCACAACGATATACACGAGAATTAGGTAAAAAGGTGAGGGAGCTCAAACATCCTTGAGGAATCCAAAAATATTGGCCTGGTTCAATGGCATACTCCTGCTTACCCAATTTAATGACGGCTAACCCTTCGACGACAGACAGCAGACTGTGCTTCAGTGCTTTTTTGCGCGCAGCTACTTCAAGAAAGGGGTATTTAGCGTCGTGAAATTCAATTGCGTAGTTCATTATGAGTACCAGTGTTTTTTGGCGCTAAGGGTAACGTTAAACCTATACGATTCCAACCAGCTGAGAGAATTTTTTAGCATGAGAAATTGTAGCCTAACTGGTATGACCATGTTAAAAGTATGGGTTGAAATGCTGCTTGTCAGCAAAACTATGCGTAAAATGTGCCAGCTTTTTTTGATATGTAATGAACAATGACTGCCAATACCGATCCTTATATTGAAATTCGTCCTTACAATGACGAAGAAATTCCAGCAGCGCTGGATCGTCTAATCCAAGATGATGAATTTATCACTGCTATTCTCGATCATCGCTTTGCTAATAAAGCAGCGTGGTTTAAAACGCTAATGAGCCCGATCCTGCGCATCTATCTGAAAGCTAAATGGAGCAAGCTTGATTCTGTAGAAGCGATTCAGATTGAAGTGAAGAAGTATCTGAAAGATACATTGAATAAGACAACGGATGGCGTCACTTTTTCTGGTTTGGATAAGCTGGATAAAAACACGTCGTACTTATTCGTTTCTAACCACCGTGATATTGCGATGGACCCTGCGCTAGTAAACTATGGCTTGTACCAAAGTGGGCACCGTACAGTTCGTATTGCGATTGGTGACAACCTGCTGAAGAAGCCATGTGCGACTGAATTGATGCGACTCAATAAAAGCTTCATCGTTAAGCGCTCTGCTAAGGCGCCTAGAGAAATGATGAAAGCATTAGGACAACTGTCGAGCTACATTAAACACTCGCTTGATACCGGTAATTCAATTTGGATTGCCCAAAAGGAAGGTCGTGCCAAAGATGGAAACGACTTTACTGATCCTGCGATTTTAAAAATGTTCCATGTTGAAGGCCGCAAGCAGAAGATCAGCTTTGGTGAATACACGCGTTCTTTGAAAATCGTTCCTGTCTCGATTGCCTATGAAAATGATCCATGTGACATTGCCAAAGCAAAAGAGCTGTACGAAAAAGCAGAAAATGGCCGTTATGAAAAAGGTGAATTTGAAGATATCGAAAGCATTATTCAGGGCATCATTGGTTATAAAGGCCGTGTGCATGTCGCGTTTGGTGATGTGATTGATCAAGAGTTTGAAACGCCAGAATCTCTTGCCGGTGAAATCGACCGCCAAATTCATAATAACTACAAGTTGTACCCAATCAACTTGTTAGCTGCTGGACGCGAAGATTCGAGCATCATCACAGAGGCGGTGAAGCGTCACCTCGCGGATAAATTGGAGCAGTTACCTGAAGGTGCAAGACCTTATTTGGTGGCGAGCTATGCCAACCCAGTGAACAATCAAGAGTAATATTAATCACTGAACTTGATGGATTATGAACGCCTTAAAGCCTCGGTTTTCCGGGGCTTTTTTTCGTCTACTTTTTAAGGAGCAACAGCCCCGCCAAGGGTTAAATTGCTAGGCCACTTGGTAATCTTGTTGCCACCTAAAAAGATATTCCCTTTCACCGTCATCGTGTCTGGAAATACTTGTAGCGCGGATCCTCCTATATAAAGGTTACCATCAACCACCAATCCTTCAGGAAGAGCAGAGATAGGAGTGCGAATAACACTTAAATCGCCTTTGACTCGAAGTTTAGCTGGGAGCGTTTTTAATGGTGTATCCGTCAAGTTCAGATAACCGCCGAGTTTGATGCCCCTAGGCCAGTTTTCGATCTTACTACCCAGTAGATTCGCATAACCTTTTATCTTTGTACCTGAGCGAATGGTTTTGAGTGCGCTGTTGGTTGCTTCCAAACTGCCTCCCACATCAAGCCCCTTAGGCAGCTTTTTGATCGGGGTTTGCGAGATATTTAAGTTGCCTTTGACCACTAACCCAGAAGGTAATTGGGTGTAAGGTTTGTTTCGTAGATCAAGATTACCGTAATTATCGGTGTGACCAAACTTAGAGTAGTAATCTAGCTCATATGCGAAAGATGGGAAGCAGAGCAGCATCAAGGTAAGGAAAAGGGAAACAAAACGCATAGCCAGAGACTTAGTTAAACATAGAGATCTTAAGTGCTCATCTTATACTTAAATAGACTCATTATGCATACTTTGTTAACAGTTTTTGATTTTTAGCCCAAGAACTTCAAATTAGGGCTTTATCTGAAAGCATACACGCTCTCACGATGCCGAGTTGCTTCAGTGTGCAAGTTAGGGAATGATTAAGTGATTGATTATATAGTTTATTTAAAAGTAAATGTGAGAAAAATATCAGTAGAGATATGAAGAATATGAGGTTCTGCCAAGAACTGAACAAGCGTCCTTGTTAGTATCATGAGCGTCTGAGGGAGATTTTCATGAAGTTAAAAAGAGTGTCTATTTTTGCCGCTGGTGCTGTAGTAGTACTACTATCTGGGGCCGCTTTTGCTAAATCATACAGTACGCCAGAAAGCAAAGCGCTGGTGGTCGCTGACGGCAAGGTAGGTCAGCGTATCTGTTACTACGATGATAAAGCCTACACCACCGGAGCCGTGATTAATGTTGAGGGTGTATTACTGATGTGTACAGCTGAGAACGATTTTGAAACGAATGGTTCGTTAAAGTGGGTGGTATTCAAAAAAGATAAATAAACGCCAAAAAACGGTCTGTTTAATATTAGGGTAGCGGAAAAATAAAAAAGCGAGCACAGAGCTCGCTTTTTCCATTAACGCGCGAGTGAGCGAGTTTTTAATTCAAAGATAAGCTTTTCAGCACTTACTTCAAATTTGAATCGAGCCGTCGCTTGTTTTGACTCTTCTGTTATTTCAGAAACATTGTATTCAACATCAGCACATACTGATTTAGCGAGCTCAATGTATTTTTGTAGTTCAGACTCTAGCTCTGTTTTTGTCTGTGCGAAAACCGTTACGTCGGCAACTTCGTCACCTTCTTTGATGATGAAGCCAATCTCGCCCGCGCAGCCGCAAGCTTCACATACTTGGTTTTTTTCTAATTCGACACTCATAACGAATCCTCTTGTAAATACTAAGGGTATTCTATCAGGTATTTGATCTGTATCTACAAAAATGACGAGTTTTGAATAAAAAAAGAACAGAATAGGCGCTTGTTAAGTAAGGGTTAAAGATTGGATTACTAAATCATCAAGAACGTTAATGTGATATATATCAACATTTAAAATCAATTAACGAACATAGTGACGAGATTTCGCTCAGCCCAGTTGAACTAATGGACAATTTATAAGACTATTTCTTGATTGATTATTTTTAATAATTATCATTCTTGGTCTTTGAATAGTTTCGATGAATAAATGGCGCAAGGTTTTGATGAGACTAACTTTTCGCCTTATTTTGAGTAGCATGTATTGACAAAAACATAACTGCAAATTGCACATTACGCAGTGTAAAGACGTTATGATTTGGAACTTAACTTTATATTAAGTAGTCGCAGTACATATATCCAAATGGCCTTAATGCGCAGGTGTTAGCGGTTCAATTTTTAGGTTTCGCTTAACGAAGTGCCTTGGGCAACTTGGGTATAATGCTAAGAATGATTTCATTCTGGCCTCATTTAATAGTGAGTTAGATGGATTTACAAAGAGAAGAGCTTAAAATATGCCAAAGCGTAGTAAAGAAGATACCGAAATCACTATCCAAAAGATCATGGATGCCGTTGTTGATCAGCTACTAAGACTAGGTTACGACAAAATGTCGTACACGACTCTAAGTCAGCAGACAGGTATATCTCGTACCGGTATTAGCCATCACTTCCCTAAGAAAACGGACTTCACCGCCGCACTGGATGGCCGTATCTTTAAAATGTTTATTGAACACCTAGAGTTTGATAAAGGGCTAAGTGCATTTTCACAAAGTTGGATTAAAGCACTGGAAGATGCTGAGTTCCTCGCGATTTTACGACTGCTATTCCATCACATTGTCACGGCCGAAAATGCGCAAGAATTTGCTGCTAACGGAATTGACCGTTTATACAAAATGGTTGAAAGCCAGTTTGGCGCAGGTGGTGACAAAGAGCTCGAGTGGTTGATTGGTCGTTCATTGATCCAAATGAGTAAGTAATCGCAATTGAGAGCGATAGATGAACACTTGTTTGCTGCTTTGGTTGTAAAGCCAAGGCAGAACACAGTAATTTTCTCGCCGCTCTTTTGAGCCCAAGATTCGATTAAATATCAAAGCAAAGGCCCGCAATATGATTATTGCGGGCCTTTGTCGTTTGGAAAGCAGAAGAGACGGCTCAGAAGAGATACACGCTAAGCGGCGGCGTGAACTTGAGGAAAGTCTAAAGTTGGATGTTTTGTCACGATGGAGCGGTAGCCATAAACGTGCTCAATGCGCTCTGGCGTCAGTGCATTCCATGGTGTGTCATCACAAACCAGTTTTCCCTTATGCAAAAGTACAAGTCGGTCTGCGTACTGGGAGGCTAAATTCAAGTCATGCAACACGACAACGACTGCGGCGTTCTGTATTTTCGCGGCCTCACGAGCAATCTTTAACGTGTTGTGTTGGTGGGCGAGATCTAACGCAGAGGTTGGCTCATCAAGCATCAAGATTCGTTCCTCGCCAGATTGGTGTAGCTGTGTCATCACGCGTGCTAGATGTAATCGTTGCTTTTCGCCACCAGATAAAGATGGGTAGAGGCTTTCTGCCAAATGCATTACATCGGTTTGTTCCATGTAATGTAAAGCTAACTTAGTGGTTTCTTTATTGGACAGCGATAGCGGAATCGCGCCTAATTCGACCACTTCTCTGGCTAAAAATGGGAAGGTCAACGTACTGTGCTGTGGAAGCATCGCAATGTGTTTTGCGCTTTTTTCTGGCTCCCAATCATGCTTTTGTTTACCGAAGTAGGCGATGTCATGATTTGAAGAGATTTCACCACACAGAAGCTTGAGCAAAGTACTTTTGCCCGCACCGTTGGGGCCGAGTAGGGCGGTCACTTCACCAGCTCGGATATCAATATTGATGTCATCGAGAACAACGCGCTTGCCAAATTTCATCGAAATGTTTTTACCCGATAAAACGATCTGGTTCATTACAAAATCTTCCCTTTCTGCTGGAACAATAAGTAGATGAAGAAGGGTGCACCGATCAAGGCGGTCACGATACCGACGGGTAATTCTGCTGGTGCCACGGCAATACGAGCAAACATATCAGCAGCGGTAAGAAGCAGCGCTCCCATTAGTGCAGAGATTGGCAGTAGCGTTCGATGGTCGGGGCCTGCTAGCATGCGTCCTAAGTGAGGAATCACGAGCCCGATAAAACCAATTGCACCACTAATACTCACCGTAATACCAACCCCCAATGCAGAGAGCAAAATAAGCTGTCGTTTGAGTTTTTGGACCGGAACTCCCAAGTGTCTTGCTTCTGATTCCCCTAGCAGAAGAGCATTTAGCGCCATCGATTTTTTCTGGAACCAGAATAATAGGATGGCCAGCGTGACAGCGGATAGGCCTATCCCCGACCAATTTGCGCCAGCTAATGAGCCCATCGACCAAAGTGTTAGATCTCGTAGCATCTGATCATCAGCAATAAAGTTCATGTAACCGATCGCCGCTCCTGAAAGCGCACTGATGGCAACACCAGCTAACAACATAATCGTAACTGAGGTACCAAATTTACTTGTGCCGAGCTTATAAACGAGAATGGTCGTCAACGCACCACCTAGGAAAGCAAAAAGAGGCAGCGCAGCTAAGTTCATTAGCTGCGGATAGTTTTGGCTAAACTCAGCAAATACAACAATAGCGAATGCACCACCAAGAGCAGCGCCAGCAGACACGCCAATGATGCCGGGCTCGGCCAACGGGTTACGGAATAAGCCCTGCATAACCACGCCACAAATCGCCAAAATAGCCCCGATGAACATACATAAAATGGTGCGAGGTAATCGGATCTCATTAATCACCAACTGAATGTGAGGAGCGAGATCAGAACTGCTTCCTGTTAGGCTACGCAAACTGTCAGTGAAACTAATGCTCATTGGACCTACTGTAATAGAGGCGATAGCAACAAATGCTAAAAAGCCACTAAGTACGGATAACGTCGTTGAAAGGGAGATACGTCTGAACAACATGTCATGTCTCTATGGGTAAAGCAGCGCATTCAAACGCTCGGCTTCTGCAAGGCTTTTAAGACCCAAACCACCAACAAGGGCGTGACCGTCAATCGTGATGATATTTTTATTCATTCCCGCAGGTGTTGCGGCGAGAAGTGGCATTGCTTTTAAAATCGCATCGGCACCGCCCAGCGTTTCATAGCTGCGACCGCTAACGAGAATAACGTCAGGCTGCATCTCTACCATGGCTTCTGTGGATAAAGGCTTGTAAGAAGACAACTGGTCAGCAGCTGGGTTTTGTCCGCCTGCTAGCTGGATAATTGCATCGGGTGTGGTTTCTGATCCTGCAACGTTCGCAGGTCGACCTTCATGGATGAGTAGAAACAGTACTTTCTTTTTCTGAGCTTGAGCAGGTTGATTTGCATTGAGTGCTTGAACTTGCGCTTTCACATCTTGCTTTAAATCTTCAGCTTTAGCCTGGCGATTCATAAGGTTCGCAATTTGATCGATACGTTGGTAAAGGCCCTCAACGTTGGCATCGGTATTGACGATTTCTACATCTACCCCCGCTGCTTTTAATTGGTTCAATGCCGTTTTCGGCCCCATCTCATCAGAGCCAATGACTTTTGTCGGACGTAAGGCGAGCAACCCTTCTGCTGAAAGGCGGCGATGGTAGCCTACTTTAGGCAGATCCATGCCTTTTGGTAACTGACTGGTTACGTCGATAGCAACCAAGCTATCTTTGGCTTCGAGTTCAAGCAACAGTTCAGTGACGGCACTGCCTGCACTAACAACACGCTCTGATGATGGTGTTTCATTGGCAAAAAGTTGGCTACTCGCAAGTAGGTAAATGGCTGCCGTAACAACAGCATGAATGGTGGCACGTGTGTTCTTCATTTTGAAAGGATCTCTATCTTACTTATTTTTATGATGGCTCTTCAGTGAGTAACTGAGTTGCCTGAATTCCGTTTTCTTGTAAAAAGCCGAGAAGTTGAACTAGCGACTGAATGTTCGCGGTTTTTTCTGCTCCAATCACAATCGGTTTATCGCTTGATTTACTCTCTTCTAGCAGCGCGAGGGTAAAATTGTCCCAATCGATGTATGTCTTGCCGTTAATGGCCCAGTAAGGCTCGTCTTTAAGAATGTTTACCGTGATGGATTGCTTATCGACATCTGCAACGGCCTGAGATTCTGTACTCGGTAAATTGACATCTAATGAATCGAGCTTGACCGCTGCAGTTAACATCAGGAAAACCATTACGATAAAAATGATGTCCAACAGCGGTGTTAAATCAGGAGTTAAGTCGTTACGAGTGTTGTCTTGTGGCGTTTTAATCATTGTGCTTCTGCCTCGACCTTTGCAGAAGAGCGCACTGCTAATGTTGAATTGTCTGGCGACACGTGTTGCAGAGAGATACCTTCAAGCCATAAGTTGACATAGTTTAATGTGTGTTCGAGTTTGGCGATCACACGATCCGCCCACAAACTAATGATTTGTGCTCCTGAAATCGCAGGAAGGGCGATAATAAGACCTGCTGCAGTAGTGCGCATGGCCAAACCTAGACCGTCTGCCAAATCATTCGGGGTGATATTCCCCGTTGAGACAGCGATGCCTTTGAACATCTCAATTAAGCCAAGTACCGTACCAAGCAAACCAATCAAAGGGCTAATGACGCCAATCAACGTCAGTAAGCGAAGGCCAGAATGCAGCTGATGACGTTTTTCTTGTAGCCAAATGCCTGCGGCATCTTCTCTTAGAGACTTTGAGAAAGAGTGATGGGCAAGCAACATGGCAACGCCACGATAAAGGAGCGGTCGCTTATGCGACAATTCTTCTGCAAGCGTCTCAAGATCGTTTCCATTCGTTGGGTCTGACCCAATGAGTTTTTGGCGAATGGCTCGTTTCCCGACGCCAAGGCTAATCAAAACGTGGAATAACCGCTCGGTAATGATCATGACGGTGAGGGCTGAGCAAATGATCAAAGGCCATGTCATTAGGCCAAGTTGAGTTTGTAATTCTTGTAGTTGTTCCATTATCCATCCAACTTAAAACGAACAGGTACTTGTACTCGGTGAGCCACTTTTAGCCCGCCCGAAATATGTGGTGTAAATTGCCACTGTTTGATGGCACGAAGCGCTGAGGCGTCCAGCGATTCTGTGCCGGAAGACTCAATCAAAACCTGTTTAATTTGATTGCCATTTTCATCGAGCCATATTTCATATAAGGCTACGCCTTCGATACCGCGTCTTTGTGCAGATCTTGGGTAGCGAGGCTGAGTTGGTTGATTCACAAACGTTGGTTTGTCGACCAAAATAGGTTGAGACGTTGCCCCTTTGGATTGGCTCGCTGGCGCGGTTTGCTGAGCGACCATCTCTTTCTTCGCCGGTTCCGTTTTTTTCTTCGGTTTGGCTTCGGGCTGATTCTCTTGTTTTGTTACGGCTTTGGCTGGTTCCACCGTCTTAGGCTTAGATTGTTTAATCGGCTCTGTTTTTTTCTTCACTACCTTTTTCTTAACAGCGTCTTTCTTAACGACCTGTTTCTTTACGATCTTCTTTTCTGGCTCAGGCTGCTCCTGAGGCTGCGGCTCTTTTGGTGGCGCCACATTTTCTGGCGTGGATTTTTCGACGGTAGGTGGTGGTGCCGATACAAGGTTTAAACTTACCGAACTTGCTGGATTTCCAGCAGGCATCGCGAACACTTTCGTTTCTTGAGAAACAAAAAGAAGTGCGGCATGGATGGCAAGGGAAGCACCTCCTGCAATGACATATCTTTGTACGTTCACGGAATATCTCGGGAAACTATGAAAACTTGAGCAGATTATTACTCACAACCGAAATAAGATCAATTATCAATTGCATTATCATTACGCTCAAATTATGATTCTTGCAGATTTTTAAAGACGAGCCTCTACCCCTTATATGGTGGGAGCTAAGCGAGTATATATGAGCGTCGATATCGATAAATTTGACGAATCAGTGTTGGGAAGCGATAGCCCTGACCCATTGCGATTTGCCTTTGTTAAGAAACATTCGGCACACGCTGGCGGAGCGAGCGTGCCTGTACCTCCACCTCAGCAACAGGCGATTTTTTCAAGCGTTACCGCTAACTCGGTTAAAGCGACCAATAAACGTTGTCTTTATATTCACGTTCCATTTTGTCGCGTACGTTGCACCTTTTGTAACTTCTTTCAAAATGCTGCGAGCCGCGCACTGGTTGATGAGTACTTTGACGCACTGATGCAGGAGCTCAAGGAGAAAGCTGCACTGCCTTGGACACAAAACGGTATTTTCCATGCTGTGTATATTGGTGGTGGAACGCCAACGGATCTGTCTCCAGCACAGGTTCGCGTGTTAGGTCAGGCGATTCATGATCACTTTCCTTTGGCTGCGGATTGTGAAATCACCTTAGAAGGTCGCATCAACCGTTTTTCTGATGAGCTATACCAAGGCGCTCTCGACGGTGGATTTAATCGTTTCTCTTTTGGTGTACAAAGTTTTAATACACAAGTGCGTCGCAGCGCGAAACGATTAGATGATAGAGAAGATGTGCTCAAGCGAGTTAGCGAGATTGCCAACGAAGACAAAATTCCTGTCATTATCGATTTACTCTACGGCTTGCCTTATCAAACCAAAGAAGTGCTAGAGCAAGATTTAAATGATTTTCTCTCGACTGGCGCACACGGGTTGGACTTATATCAGTTGGTAGTCGGTGGTTCAGCACCCATGCTTAACCTTGTAGAAAAAGGAAAAATCCCCCCACCAGCTACCACGCCAGAAAAAGCAGGCATGTATGAGCTCGGTGTGAACTTTATGGACAAACACCATATGAAGCAACTGAGTGTGAACCATTGGGCAATCGATAACCGTGAACGTAGTTTATACAACAGTTTAGCCAAGACATATGCAGAGGTACTGCCAATTGGCTGTGGCGCTGGAGGTAATATCGGTGGTTACGGGGTGATGCAACATCGCACATTGGCGACCTATATTAAAGCCATCAAAGAAGGGCAAAGCACCATCGCTATGATGATGAAGCAAAGCCCTCTAGAGCCACTATTTGCTGCACTCAAATCCGGGTTTGATCGCGGTATCGTTCAGGCAAACCAACTGCCATCGTTTATGGGGGAGGACACGTTCGGATTTTTAATGCCCCTATTTAAAGTGTGGCAGCAAAAAGGTTTAGTGGAACTGAATGAACGCAGCCTAGTTCTTACTCTTGCTGGTAGTTTCTGGGCTGTTTCATTGGCTCAAGGTTGTATTCAGGTACTTACGTCAGAGATGAACGAAACCGTACCGAAAGTATCCAATAATTAATGAAAAAATTGAAAAAAGACGGAAAACATATGGAATCAATCAAACAACAAGTTGAAGCATTACTAGAGCAAGAACCGCAATTATTGCCAGCAGCGATGGCAGAACGTCTCGGTATTTCTGAATTTGAGGTTGTTGCGGCTTTGCCGCAGGAAATGGTGGCCATCGCTCCAGGAGCGCAAGCACAAAGCATTCTAGAAGGTTTGGTTGGCTTCGGCCCAGTGACGACTATTGTTCACTCTTTTGGCTCTATTTTTGAAGTCAAAGCGCCATTCCCAAAGGGAAAAGTAGCGCGTGGCTATTACAATTTAATGGGCAGAGAAGGTGAGCTACACGGTCACTTGAAGCTAGATAATGTTAAAAATGTTGCATTGGTCAGCAAACCGTTTATGGGCAGAGAGAGTCACTATTTTGGCTTTTTCTCTGAGTGCGGAAGCAATATTTTCAAAGTTTATTTAGGCCGTAACGAAAAGCGCGAGCTACTTGAAGATCAAGTCACGGCATTCCGCGCCCTGCAAGCCGAATTGAAAAAGTAATCACAAACATAATCGAGGCTCAACTCGAATACTAATTAGTAAAGTCAGGTATCAATATGGATCAACAAGTTAAACAAGAGCGTTTGCAAGGTCGTTTAGGGCCAGAGATCAAAGAGTTTCGTCAGGAGCGTCGTACGCTTCAGCTTGCAACTGTCGATGCAGAAGCTCGCCCTAATGTAAGCTACGCGCCTTATGTCCAAAATCAGGAAGGCTACTTCGTACTCATTTCTAAAATCGCTCGTCATGCTCGTAACCTTCTAGAAAACCCAAACGTTTCTTTGATGATGATCGAAGATGAAGAATCTTCAAAGCAGTTGTTTGCTCGTAAGCGCTTAACTTTTGATGCTGTGGCAAATGTGGTTGAGCGTGACACGGAGATGTGGCACCAAGTTGTTGGACAAATGAAAGAACGTTTTGGGGAGATAATTGATGGTCTCAGCCAACTAGAGGATTTCGTGTTGTTTAACTTAAAGCCAGAGTCGGGGCTATTTGTTAAAGGCTTTGGTCAGGCGTATCAAGTGTCTGGTGATGATTTAGTAGATTTTGTTCACCTTCAAGAAGGTCACAAGAAAATCGAAAGTGCTTGATTGTAAATCGGTCATGTAAATATCGATCATTCGGAATAATGAACGCATAAGGGGAGTTAGGTTATACTGGCTCCCTTTTTTATATTGGAACAAAAGCATGAAGCCTGTGAGCAAGGAATTGAGCGAGATTTGCTATCCGTTTATTTACGAGGACAGCCCGGTTTGTGACTTTGAAATCACGGCTGATGAACTTTGTAGTCGTATTGGTTTAGTTCTCGCGATGGATCTGGACGAGTTTAGCCGCGACATACTGACAAGAATGCAGCCTAATGTTTATCACCTAAATGGTTCGGTTCGCGGAAAGCTAGCGATTACAGAAGCGGAAGTTGAAGAGCTAAAGGCAGATTATGAATTGCTTAAGCAACGCATTGATGGTGGATTCAAAGGTTTCGTTCTACCCGGAGGGCACCCTGCATCCAGTCAATTGCATTTGTGCCGTTGCCAAGCTAAAAAAACGGTACGAGCATTAGTTGCGATCGAACATGCAGGTAAGAAGCAACCTGCCCCCATTCTATTTCGTTACGCGAACTTATTGGCGAATGTACTTTATAGCTTGGCTTCTTATATTAATCACATCAATCAAGTCGAAGAGACAGAGTTTGTATCTCGTAGTTACTCGATGCCAAAGAAGTGACCTGAGAAACTAGCAGCTGCGAACATCAAAGCTTCTGCGCGAAAAAATGGCCGCAAAACACCATATTCGACAATTTGCTTCTTGGCTGTTTAGTTAAGAGTTAAGAAGCCATAGCTTTGGCTTCTAGTTCTTTTGCACCGCGCAGCATGGCTTCAATCAGCTCACCAGCATTGAACTTCTCAAGCGCCTCGTGTGCGCCAACTTGGTGAGCTCTGTCTACACAGATTTCGCTCGATAACGACGTATGCAAAATGCGGTATGAGTGATTAAGAGCGGAGTCATTTTGTACTTCGAATGCTAGCTCGTAGCCGTCAAGCCCTGGCATCTCAATATCACTGACCAAAATATCGATTGGTCGATGAGCCTCAGCCTCGCTTTTCATCAGCTCTAATGCGTCTAAACCATTTTTACAAATTTGGTATCCGATATTGATACTATCAAGAGCATCACACAGCTGTTTACGAGCGATGGAAGAGTCATCCACCAAAAGAATGCTTAATGCTTTTAGGCGCTCACGTTCAACATCTGTCAGCATCGGGATCTTTGAGTTTTCGTATTGCGGATAAATTTTGGAAAGCAGCAGTTCTACATCCAGCATCTGAACCGTTTTGTCTTCGTAGCGAGTAATACCCGTTACGAAAATATTTTTCCCGGCACTCGCAGGTGGGGTTTCAATGGCTTTCCAATCGCATTCAATGATCTTCTCAATACTACGAACCATAAAGGCGACCACGGTTCGCAAACAGTCTGTCACGATCAAGTAGCAATTTTTGTATTCTTCTTCACTTATAGGACGAAAGCCGACAGCCGCTGACATGTCGATCACAGGCACTGTTAAGTTACGTATTGTAACGGTGCCAATGACGTGATGATGCGAGTAAGGGATCTTCGTGGTTGGCATATACGGAACAATTTCACGGACTTTTAGCGTGCCTATCGCGAAACTCTGTTGCAGGGTGAGTTTGAACATCAACATGCCCTGAGATTGATTCGCTTTACTAACGACTTTTGCCATGAAATAACCTTATAAATACCACCGAATTGTGTCTAATCTAATCTTATCAGACGAAGGCTTCAACTATCGGAGAGACAAATGTGAGCTTTTTAGACAATCTCTTAAAGAATAGTGATTAACTGAGCAAAACTTGGTTGTATTTTAATCTTGTTATGCCGAAAGTTTTATAGTCCCATGTATTTGATCCTTGAAGTCGCCTAGGTATAAACAAGAAATGTTTGGCGTGTTAAAAGGGATTGGGTACACTTGCGCGACCAGAATAGTGAGAGATAGATCAATGGCAAATACAGCAGCCGCATTACATATTCTTGTGAAGCACAAAGAGCAAGCAGAAGACATTATCAAGCAACTGAAAAAAGGCGCAAAGTTTCAGACACTAGCGAAGAAGTATTCCACTTGCCCGTCAGGCAAGCGCGGTGGTGATCTTGGTGAGTTCCGCCGTGGTCAAATGGTACCTCAGTTCGACAAAGTGTGCTTTTCTGGCGAGGTTCTGACGCCACATCTAGTCAAAACCAAGTTCGGCTGGCATGTTGTAAAGGTGCTTTACAGAACGTAGTGATTTCTTACAGGTAAGCTTGAGCTTTTTAAATATTACCTGTTTCTGCATATTGTGAGTAATACATGACAGGCATAAGTTAAAGCCATGTATTACTCATAAATTTCCTCTATTTTCCCTACTGTTAATCAGCACAAAGAGCTGCCGCATCAAGTTTGATTTGGCATGAGTAAGGTTTTGGAGAGTCCCAATAGATCTTATCAAATTCTGAGTTGCAACCTGCATCTTCCATTAATGCTATATCTCCGTCACATATCAACATAACTGCATTATTACCTTGAAACTCTGAAAGAATTCGATAATTAGAAATGTTTCCATCGATAGCTAACTGTGAGAGTTTGGTGATTTGAGCTGGATTAGCTGACATCGCATTTTCGAATATTTCTTTCTCTGTTAGTCCTGCTGTGTCTCCAAACTTGAGCTCACCGTCAACAGCTTGGGCTACATCTTTTAAAATCGAGGCCATATCAAACATGACCTCTTCAGGATATTGAGAGCTGTTAGCGCAAGAAGTCAATGAGAGAAGAAGGGTGATAACGATGATTAGCTTCATAGATTTCTCCAAGCACTAAGCTGTCCGCTTTCATTTCGGCCAGTGTCTAAATTCCAATTTTCAAAAAAGCCAGTATATTGGTTTTCATAAATGGTAGCTGCCAGCTTTTCCCAAAATATTTGGATTGTCTTAATCGCCTTATCAAAAATTTCATCGTAGTGCTTAATACCATCTGGCGTTTCTAAATCCTGAATATAAGTAGAGTCAACTTCGTTTGGAAGCGGGTAAGTTAACCCTAGTTTAGAAGCCACATGCCTCGCCCAAGGAAATAAGCGATGCGACTCCTCAGCATTGTCCACAACGGATTGAAATCCTTCGTGCCAGACGTTTACGTCAGGTTTGCATTCTTTAGCATATTCGGGATAAGTAGCTGAAAGAGCATTAGACCAAATAATACGAATAACAGGATCTATTAGGTTGTTGTTATTCTGGTCCACACAACTGCCGATGTTTTCTCTGACTCTATCTGCAAGGCCAATACTTCCGAGTTGCATCCTGGACAGCCAAATATAAGCATCTTGGTGCATTTCACAAATTCTGTGTTGCTGGGCGTTTTCTGCGTAAGGGCCCACTTTTAATTCAACAACAGGATGAAGAGTAATATCGGTTGCTACATGTGCT
This sequence comes from Vibrio chemaguriensis, assembly GCF_012275705.1. Taxonomy (NCBI): domain Bacteria; kingdom Pseudomonadati; phylum Pseudomonadota; class Gammaproteobacteria; order Vibrionales; family Vibrionaceae; genus Vibrio; species Vibrio chemaguriensis. Next base: position 131,611 of record NZ_SHOE01000004.1, on the reverse strand, counting down.
ACAAAGCCACATAACCATGAGAAGGCTTTTTCAAAGTGTTCGTTATCTTCGGCTTTTACCTGTTGAATAAGAGCATCAATTAGCTTACCAACGTGGTTGTAATGCATTTTATCTGCCCACTTATTTTGCGCAGAACTCATTAGAGCAAGGTAAGGATAGTCGGGGCTTACACAACCGAGCTCTAAATACCGTTTATTTTGAGCTAAAGCCTTTTTTGCTTCTCGAGGTATGTTTAACTTCATCAATGCATTATTAGCAGAAGCTTCATTTACCGCTGTGATATGTGCGAAAGCACCAGGCATAGTAACCTCCATGTACAGTTTAAATGCATGGAGTTTACTATGCAGGCAATATGTTCGTTGCGACTCGAGTCTTATAAAAATAAATGTTTATGTATTGGATATCGAGCGAGGCATTTGCAAATTATCGCCTTAGGACTTGCGTTATCTATTTTAATGAAAATCGATAATGGCACTTCAAAAAATTAATGAAATCGTGTTATTTGATATAGGAGTCCAACACTTTCAGTACAACTTCCATATCAGCTTCACGCTTTTCTAATTCTTCCTCCAATACGACGTGTTCGATGAGATGGCCTTTTATCACCTCTTTCATTAAGCCATTTACAGCCCCTCGAATTGCAGCGATTTGTTGCAACACATCTTGGCACTCATGTTCTTCTTCCAGCATTTTTTTAAGACCATTCACCTGACCCTGTATTTTGCTGACACGGGTATTGAGCTTCTTTTGATCTCTGGTTGTATGGGACATGACTTATCTTCTTTAAGTTACTGACTGCGAGATTCTAACTGATAATGTAGCACTCATCTTATACTGGGGGGTAGTATTAAATACTGGGGGGGAGTATAGTTTAGGGCAACTTTAGAAGAGCATATTGAGAATAACAATGGATTTCGTCACATTATTACAACAAGGTAACGGATGGTTTTTTATACCCAGCGCCATTTTATTAGGAGCGTTACATGGATTAGAGCCAGGACATTCAAAAACGATGATGGCCGCGTTTATTGTGGCCGTAAAAGGAACAGTGAAGCAGGCGGTGATGTTGGGGTTGGCTGCAACGCTTTCCCATACGGCGATCGTATGGATAATTGCTGCGGGTGGGATGTATATAAGTCAAAGATTTACTGCAGAAGCTGCGGAGCCATGGATGCAGCTTATCTCTGGGGTGATTATCGTTTCGACGGGTTTATGGATGTTCTGGAGAACGTGGAGTGATGAGCGAGCTTGGCACAAAGCTCATAAGCAAGCTCGAGACTGGAGAACGCAAGTTGTCGATTCTGGTCATGGGCATCTATCGCTTTCTATCGTAGAAGAAGGGCATCACTGCCGTTTTCAGTTACGCACACTTAACGGTAAGCCTTTAACGGCTGAAAACGTTAAACTAGTGCTACCTAACGCAATCAGGCAGCCTTCTGATATTTATCACTTTATTGAGCGCGATGGCTATTTGGAATCCGCCTCCTGTATTGAAGCCTCTGATGATTTTTTCGTCACATTGATGGTCGGGCACCATGATCACACCCACGATTTCGAGGTGCATTTTCATGCGGATTCCCATTCGGAAAGTGAGAATAAAGAGTACCAAGATGCTCATGAGCGTGCTCACGCTCTAGATATTCAAAAGCGCTTTGGCGATCGAGATGTTACCAATGGACAAATACTTCTGTTTGGTTTGACTGGTGGGTTAATACCATGCCCGGCGGCGGTCACTGTTTTACTCATTTGTTTGCAACTTAAGGCCATGACACTTGGTGCAACCTTGGTGGTGTCTTTCAGTATTGGTCTAGCGTTAACTTTAGTTGCGGTTGGTGTTGTCGCGGCAGTGGGCGTTCAAAAAGCAACATCGAAGTGGAGTGGTTTGAACGATGTGGCTCGTCGTGCACCTTATCTATCGGGGATCTTGATTAGTGCCGTTGGTGTATATATGGGCATGCACGGGTTTACGACGTTAATGAGCTAGGCTCTGTTGTAATTATTACGTCGCTTTTTGTTTATTAAAGGTAGCTCTTTCATGTTGTGGATGATTACTAAGTACGCGTTAACCGCAGGAATAGTGGTGCTTATATCTGAAGTTGCCAAGAGAAGTGATAAAGCGGGAGCGCTGATTGCCGCGCTCCCGACGGTCACTATTTTAGCTTTGATTTGGATGTATATTGAAGGGCAAGGTCAGGAAAAGCTCGCGAACCACGCGTTTTATACTTTTTGGTATGTACTGCCTACATTGCCGATGTTTCTAGTTTTTCCTTTCTTACTGAGCCGATATTCGTTTTGGTTCTCTTTGGGAATTTGCGCCATTATTTCAATCGTTTGTTTCTTTATTGTGACCATCGTTATCAAAGAATTTGGAATAGAATTAACTTAATTGAGCAAAGGAGAATTGTAAGAATATAGGTCGAAGCGCTCGCTTATTTATATTTTCAAGGCTCTAACTAGAACTCTTTTTTTAACTCTCGATGCTAGTGTGGCCGCTTACTTGAAGTTATCGATTACTCTCTTGTTTTTCAGTCAAACCTCGTAGAAATGTGACGTTTTGAAGACTTTTCTTCCTTCATTCTAAAGTTATCGGTAATCAGGCAGATACAGTGGCTACAAAGTTACGTCTAGCTTTGCCAGACAGGCTAAAAATACAGTTTGTGTTGGTTATAAGAGGCGAAAGGCTTAACGCTCTGTCGTGAGCATCACATTGAATTGTACCGAGACAATTAAAATGAAAAGAATCATCTTATTAGCCGTTTGCGCCATGTTTGGTATTGCTGTCGTGGCAAGTATGGCATCAACGTACCTAATTTCGAGTCAGAAAATCGATGACATCATCTTAAACAAATCCCAAGTTCAAGCTGAGTTTTTAGCAGGAAATGCAAGTTATATTTTGGAGAACTCAGCCAACCCAATGCAAGACTTACAATCGCTTGTTGAGGGTTTGAAACAACGTTCAGACGTAAGCTATGCAGTCGTAATAGATCGCAATGTGACGGCGGTTGCTCACAGTGATAAGCAAAAGCTAAATAAAACCTACAATGATAACTACACCGTTGAAGGTGCAACCAAGGGTGTACAACAGTATTCAAAGTGGTATGCCGATGTCCAGAAAGTGTGGGTGTTTGATATCATGGCGCCGATCTACGTGAATGGTCAGTTGTACGGTACGTTTGATATTGGTATTCCTATTACAGAAGTAAGCCAAGCGACGAATGGAATTATTACTTCCCAACTGATTTCCATGGTGGTGATCTTCGTTCTGTGTGTTTTGGCTCTATCGCTTCTACTCAACAAGCTGATGCGACCGCTATCTGCGCTTAAGGAGGCGTTGCAAGACATCTCGAAAGGTGACGGAGACTTAACGGTTCGTTTACCAGCAAAAGGTAATGATGAAGTCGCACAAATTTCTTCGGCGTTCAACGTGTTTGTTGGCAAGGTACATGAAATCATTACACAAGTTGTAAATACTGGTGTGGATCTGAATGGTTCTGCTGTTGCGCTGCGTGGACAATCTCAACAAGCGCTCGCAAGAGGGCAGGAGCAGAATGAGCAAACCATGTTGGTTGTCACGTCTATGAACGAAATGATCGCGACCGTCAACGAAATCGCGTCAAATGCTGCTGGTGCAGCAAGTGCTGCGAGCACGGCAAGTAATGAGACTCAAGATGGCTACAAGACGCTAGAACGCACCAAGACGGCGATGACGAATCTTGAAAACGAGATGAACAGTACTTCCAATATTATCGTAAGCCTTGCGGACAACACTCAGTCGATTGGTAGTATTCTCGAAGTCATTAGAGGGATCTCTGAGCAAACGAACTTATTGGCGTTAAATGCCGCTATTGAAGCAGCGCGCGCCGGTGATGCCGGACGAGGTTTCGCCGTAGTGGCAGACGAGGTTCGTAATCTTGCAACTAAAACGGCTCAGTCCACTGATGAAATTGACAACATGATCCATCAGTTGCAAACCGAAGCCCAAAGTGCGGTTAATTCAATGAGTAATAGTAGAACCCTAATTGAAGAAGGCACTGCAGAAACGGAGCTCGCTCGACAAGCACTAGAGGCAATTGCTGATCAAGTTACTACTATTTTGGATATCAATACTCAAGTGGCAACGGCAACAGAACAGCAATCAACGGTAGCAAATGAAATTAACATGAATATGGATACCGTCAGTCACTCCGTGAAAAACGCGCTAACGGCGAGTGAGCAATTGGAAGAATCAAGTCAACAACTTGCGGAATTATCGAGAACTCTCGATCGTCACGTAGGAGCGTTTAGAATTTAAACGCCAACGGAAATCCTTTTGCAAAAGCCAGTAAATCTCGATTGCTGGCTTTTTTATTTGAGAAAATCGCATGTCGAATTGCTCTACTATGCCAGTTTTTATAGTTATTGTGATAAATGATTAATGCTTAACTAGGCGTTAAGCTTCGCGTGTTGTTTTAAGTGCTCAACAAACATAGAGATTTTCTTGGCTAAGTGCTTTCTAGAAGAGTAAAACGCATAAAGCACTAAATCTTCAGGTTCGTATTCTAGAGGGATGACTTCAAGCTTGCCGCTCTCGATCTCACTTTTGCATGATTCTATTGGAAGTATTGCGTATCCAAGCCCTGATAACGCGCCAGATTTAGCGAGATGGCCACTGTTTACTTTGAACGAGGATTGTACTGTTTGCGTAATATGACCTCCGTCGGGATTTTTAAATACCCAGGGAGCGCCATTTACTGCAGTAAGTGTCGTGATACAGGGAACATGATTTAAATCCGTAATTTTGTAAGGGCTGGCGTACTTATTAAGCAGTCGAGGCGCAGCCAAAATAGCACTGGGCCAGCGTTTGATTTCCCTTGCTACCCAATTGCAGTCAGACAAAGTCCCTCTATGAAAACTCAAAATGACATCAAAGCTATCAATAATCTCATCTTTAGGGTTTAGCGTTGTATCGCAAGATAAAGAGATTGACGGGTATTGCGTGCAAAAGGTGACAACCGCTTTGGCCAGTACAGGTGTGTCTGGCATAAGAATACGTAGCTCTCCAGTTACGGTGTGCGAGTGGCGAGTCACGGTTTCTAGCGCGTTGTTGAGTTGTTCCAATAATGGACGAGTGCTGCTATAGAGCTCTTCTCCAGCCTCGGTAGGCGTCATTCGCCTTGTTGTTCTATTGAACAACCTGATGTTTAACTTTTCTTCAAGCAGGGTAATATGTCGGCTGACATTCGATGTTGGTATATTCAAACACTCAGCGGCTCGCTTAAAGCTGTTGTTCTCATAAACACAATGAAAACTTTTTAACCAGGTTTGGTCGACGTTATCAAACATTCTATTGTCCCACTTTATTGGATTATCAAGCCAGCATATCCCACTTTATCCTCATACTGAGTAGCATACAATTTTATTTAAAAGTCAGAGCGGGCAAACGATGCAGATGTCCTGCTACGAGGTGATAAATAATGAGGTACTCATGAGTTGGCTAGAAAGGTTATTTGAGAATAAAAATATAATAGGTTCGCGCAAAGCGTCTATTCCTGAGGGCGTTTGGACAAAATGCCCTGAATGTGAACAAATACTTTATCGCGCGGCATTAAAAGAGAATTTGGAAGTATGTCCTAGGTGCTCTCATCACATGAGAATGGCTGCACGTCAAAGGTTGAACACTTTTCTGGATCATGGAACACAGCAAGAGTTGGCAAGTGAGTTGGAACCGCAGGATATTTTGGGTTTTAAAGACTTAAAGCGATATAAAGAGCGAATTGCCATCGCGCAGAAAACGACTGGAGAAAAAGATGCCTTGGTTGTGATGCAGGGGAAGTTACTAGGCTTGCCTGTTGTAGCTTGTGCGTTTGAATTCTCTTTCATGGCTGGCTCGATGGGGGCGGTGGTTGGCGAGAAATTTGTCCGCGCCGTTGAAACTGCGATTAATACAAAATCTGGGCTAGTGTGTTTTTCTGCTTGCGGAGGGGCGCGCATGCAAGAGTCTTTGGTAGCACTAATGCAAATGTCAAAAACCAGCGCCGCGTTAAACCACTTATCTGAGCGCAGATTACCCTATATCTCAGTATTGACGGACCAAACTTATGGTGGCGTCTCGGCGAGTTTAGCCATGTTGGGAGACATCAATATTGGTGAGCCTAAAGCAAGCATCGGCTTTGCGGGAAGGCGTGTTATTGAACAAACGGTACGTGAAAAGCTACCAGACGAGTTTCAAAGAAGTGAGTTTTTATTAGCACATGGTGCATTAGATATGATTGTAGACAGACGTGAAATGCGTGATCGCGTTGGCGGCTTATTGGCTAAGTTAACCAACGCGAGGGTGGTTTCAGAATAGGTGGTATTAAAGTTAGACTTAGTACTTGCGTTTATTGAGCCGTAATCATTACAAACCGTTCATTTTGCCCCCATCTTGGTTCCGCATTCATTAGGCTGAGATCCAACGCCGTTTGGTATGGGTCAACAGCAAAATGGTCGCTTACTAAACCCCAGAGCATCCAGTTGATTGCGGTTTCATTCTCGGTAAGCTCTTCGAGTGGCGCTCGGAGGAAAAAGTACTCATCTTCGCCATCGTAACCGAGCCGATCATAGATAATGTTGCGTAGCTCTCGATCCAAATCATGTTGGAGATTGATTGAATCGCACAGTTGCTCTTCTGTTGGGCTATTCTCATGGCGATAAACATTGCGTTTTGACTCTTTGCGTAAAGTACCTGCGCCAGTTTCAATGCTTACTTTCTTTTGCGAGTGTTGCTCAAGAACTTGAATGATTTCATCCTCTAGTTGGTCGAGTTTACTCAGCAAAACTTGATTGTTTATGTCACCAGCGGGGGAGGTCATCGTTTGGAAGGCTTTCACTCTCTCGTAGACTGCTTTCCCGTGAGGAAGCGCTGCAAAGCACTGTTCTCGGAGCGCTTCATTGGCTTGCCAAATGCCCGAGTAGAGCCCGTAATCATGTGGATATGGTGGAAGATCTTCAGTATCTTCCCCTAATAATTCTCGCCAGCGCTTTTGCCACTGTTCTTCTTTTGCGTGTTTTACACGAGCGTATTGCTTAACCCAGCGGTTACGAAGTTTTACCCCAAAAATGGCAAGTCCCCATGGAGCGAGCAAATAAAAATAATAGTGAGAAGAGTTATCCCAAAAGTAACCGTAAGCGTAAACACCAAAAGCAAGCACCCAAGTTCCAATAGTACAAGCAATAATCCCGGACATTATTGATGACTGGCGCTTTGTTTCTCTTAATGTATTACCTTCAGCACATAACCAAAAAATGCCGCCAAAAACAAAGGCAAACGTTGTCATGAAGTAGGCAAGCCCCGCTCCCAAAAATCCCCAAAGTGACATGTATTATCCCTAGCCAAATATCTGCTTTATTCACTCATCAATGACTCGAGGAGTAAATGTGTTTGATTTGGCAGAGAATTTACCATTAACGCCAGCCTTTTGATATGCACTCGATAACTTATTGGAAATGAGTCACAAATAAAAATAGATGGTATCAAGCATCAAAATTTAATTTAGAACCTTTGATTGTCGTGAACTCTATCTGGAAGAGTTAAGGGTGGCGTTTAAGGGCAATTTTCCTCATGAAGTCGTTATTTAGAAAAAGGTAAATTAATGTTTTTATTGATAATTGTGAGAAATCTTGGGTTGGGATTGATCCCATAAATTTAGAGTAAAAAGCCTATTTTTGGGAGCGATTTCATAAATTTTATGATACTGATTTCACTGTTTGAGCTGTAAAGAATATAAACCCCCACTCAATGTATGTTAATAATCAATGAGTGTTGTTATGTCTCATATCCGTTTTTTCCCGCGCCATCGTTTGGCGCTTGCTTGTATGCTAGCGAGTGTGTCTAGCTTCTCTTTTGCACAAAACCAGTGCGCTGTTGCTGATCTACAACAATCGAGAGACTTGGCTGCTGCCGTTTCTGGTGCTGAGTATGATTGCTACCACGCTTGGTTTTCAGCTCCTTCCGCAACGCTGAACGATATTTACAGCGAAGCGAGCTTAAGCCGTATCCAAGTCGCGTTGGATCAAGAAATTGCCCGCTATCGTGGAGAAGCAGAGCAAGCTCGTGTTCTAGAAAATCTGGGCGAGTTTATTCGTGCTGCATACTACGTTCGTTACAATGCTGGCACAGGTACACCTGAGTTTTCAGAAGCGTTGAGTCAGCGTTTTGCTCAGTCGACGAACCTATTCCTTAACAACCCTCATGCTTTGGATCAAGGCCGTGAACAAGTTGGCGCAATGAAGAGCTTGACTTTGATGGTTGATAACGTGAAGCAGTTGCCGCTGACCATGGATAGCATGATGGCCGCGTTGATGCACTTTAACCGTGAAACCGCGCAGGACACGCAATGGGTCGATGGTTTAAACAACCTGTTCCGTTCTATGGCAGGTCATGTAGCAAACGATGAGTTCTACCGCTACATGGCAAACAATACTCACCATATTGATACATTAGCGAGATTCGCATCTGATAACGCTTGGGCATTGGATACGGATGCGAGCTTTATTGTTTTCAATGCATTACGTGAAACTGGTCGTTTGCTTGCGAGCCCAGATCAGGAGACCAAACGCAAAGCCTTGGCTGTGATGCAACAAGTGATGCAGCGTTACCCATTGGGCAGTGAGCATGACAAACTGTGGCTTGCTGCCGTAGAGATGATGAGCTACTACGCACCAGAAGGCTTAAACGGTCTGGACCTAGACCAAGCGAAGCAAGATCTAGCAGCGCGCGTGATGCCAAATCGTTTTGAGTGTCAGGGACCTGCCATCATTCGCTCTGAAGATCTAACCGATGCTCAAGCTGCGAAAGCGTGTGAAGTGCTGGCTGCGAAAGAAGCCGACTTCCATCAAGTGGCGAATACGGGCAATCAACCTGTCGCTGATGACTTGAATGATCGTGTTGAAGTGGCGGTGTTTGCTAGCAACGACAGCTACGTTGATTATTCTTCGTTCCTGTTTGGTAATACAACGGACAACGGTGGTCAGTACCTTGAGGGGAATCCATCAAAAGCGGACAATACCGCCCGTTTCGTGGCTTATCGCTATGCGAATGGCGAAGATTTATCGATCTTGAATCTAGAGCATGAGTACACGCACTATTTGGATGCGCGATTTAACCAGTACGGCTCGTTCAGTGATAACTTGGCTCATGGTCATATTGTTTGGTGGCTAGAAGGTTTTGCGGAATACATGCATTACAAACAAGGCTACCAAGCGGCGATCGAACTGATTGCAGGCGGTAAACTGAGCCTTTCAACTGTGTTTGATACCACATATTCTCACGACACTAATCGTATCTATCGTTGGGGTTACTTGGCCGTTCGATTCATGCTAGAAAATCATCCGCAAGACGTAGAAAGCTTGTTGGCGTTGTCGCGCACTGGTCAGTTTGAACAGTGGGCGCAACAGGTGACGACATTAGGCCAACAATATGACGCAGAGTTTGAGCGCTGGTTGGATACGTTAGAAGTGGAGCCAGAGCAACCAGGTACTGACCCAGAAGAGCCAACAGAACCTGAAGCACAAGTGACTGAATTGACGGCGAACCAAAGCCTTCAACTCAGTGGCGAAGCGTACAGCGAAAAACTGTTCTACGTTGACGTACCAGCCAACACCGTTCGCTTTAATGTATCTATTGAAGGTGCGGGGGATGCGGATCTTTACATGAGCTACAACAAAGTTGCGCATTACTACGACTTTGAAATGAGCCAGTATGGCGATGGCAGCAATGAAGAGATTGTATTTGAGCCAGAGCAGGATGGTTACGTGAAAGCAGGTCGTTACTACATCAGTTTAACTGGCCGTGATAGCTATGACTCTGTGAATCTTGTGGCTGCTTTAGACGTTGAAGCGCAAACACCGCCAACACAAGTGCAAGACGATTCGGCACCGGTGGTACTAGAGTCTGGTGAAGCAAAAATGCTGACCGTTCACAAGCAGCGTTATGCGGCAGTGTATGTACCTGAAGGTGTTGAAGAGATTCGTGTATGGCTAACGGCTCACTCTCAAACGGGTAATGTCGATCTATACGCCAGCAGAGAGCATTGGCCTACGGTTGAGCAACACGAGTACGTGTCCAACTATGCAGGTAGCAACGAATACCTTGCGATTCCTGTTACTGAAGCTGGTTATGTGCACTTCTCTCTTCAAGCACCAGAACAAGGTGATGACGTTGAAATGTTAGTGCACTTCAACTAAAACATGCTTGATTAGCTGAAATCGAGATAAAAACGTCGCTCATTGAGCGGCGTTTTTGTTTGTATCGGACGCTATTGTGATCAAACAGCGGCGAATGCTAGTTAATCGGCTGATTTATCGAGTTATCCTTTGCTCTTTTTCTAAACGGCTTTAGGTTTGTATTACAATTTACCGTGCACATAAACTTTTTTAGCGACGCGTTCTGTGACCTAGCTTCTGATTTGTGCTTTCCAAACGGATACAATATATATGCACCCCGTGCAATAAAGTGAAAAGGGAAAGACATGAAAACGCTTATTTATGAAACGTTGATTAGCCTTGCTAACCAAGAACCAGAACAACATGCAAGAATCCGACAAAATCTATATGAACAGTTGGATCTGCCGTTCGATAAGCAGCTGGCTTTGTATTCTTGTGCCCTTGGTCCTGCAAGTTCAGGCAAGTTGGAGAGTAGTCAAGGCATTAACAACGCGGTAGATTGCGCGGTTAAACTGCTTGAAACCCCTGAGCGCTAATTCACTCGTTGTTTAAATCACGGCCCGATCCCCAAGGGCCGTTTTTAATTGCCTTTAAATTGATTTCAACGTCGTGATTACTCTGCTCTTTCCGCCAGCACTTCTTTGAAGGCAAACATGCCGTTTAATGCCGCTGGAAACCCTGCGTAGACGGACATCTGTAAGATGACTTCTTTAATTTCAGCCTCGCTGCAGCCTACATTCAGTGCTGCATTGAGATGTACTTTCAGTTGTGGCGAACAATTCCCCATTGCCGTTAGCGCGGCGACGGTTGCGATTTCTCTCGATTTTAGGTCTAAGCCTGGACGAGCATAAATATCGCCAAACGGATACTCAATGGTGTACTGAGCTAAATCTGGGCAAATATCTTGTAAGCTTTCGATGACGTTATGACCAGCGTCGCCATCAATGTGAGAGAGTAGTTCTAATCCTTTGTTAAAGCGTGATTGTTCCATTGATATGTTCCTAGTGAATAAATGCAAACATACCTTAATCCTTAGAGTTAACTCTAAGTCAACGAACTTTTCCACTTTTATACAAGGCAATTTTTTCTTCTAGAGCCGTTAAGTGCTTCTGCTGCTGTTCAATGTGGATCTTGAGGTTTTCTTGATGTTGCTCTAGCAAGGCTTGGCGTTGTCGTACAGACTCTGAGCCGACTTCCCTTAATTTTGCATATTCCAGAATCTCTTCAAGTGGCATTGCAGTTTCTTTTAATCGCTTTACGAAGCTAATCCAGCTTAGATCTTTCGCACTATACACTCGATGCCCACTCGCGTTTCTATGGACATGTTTAAGTAAGCCAATTTTTTCATAGTATCGAAGTGTATGAGCAGACAAGCCGACGAGGCTAGAAAACTCTTTGATATTCATGATTACCCTCCAAGGTAATTCATACCAATAGGCATAAGCTAAGTTCCGCATTTTGAAGTCATTTCGGGATAGATACAAACGGTAATCTTCCATGTTTTAAGGTGGGATACGCAGAAGGGGGCTATTTTGAATACGCGCCAAACGTGATCCACCTGCCAGTTTCACTTTATTAAAAATTAGTTACTCAATAGAGTGGTTTGGCTGTTTTTAGTCTTTGGCCTCCTTTAGGGCGTACCCGGGCATTTTCTTTCATATATTTTGAATGCAATTTTTTGCAATACAAAACAATGACTTAATTTATTTTATGTGCGGTGTGCTTGAATGCCATCTACTCGTTTACGTCCAGAACTGTTTCTACTTGTGCAATGGAGGAGTCACTACGCCTTCATTTTCAGCCTTGAGTTAGGGCGAAAAGGGTGAGGGCGTCTGATGAATAGCTCTTATAATTTCGACTATTGAATTCACTCACAAAAAAATGCAAACAAGTAATCGTGAGTGAAAACGAGTAGGAGAACAACATGAGTGGCTCACAGGAAATACAATCATTCGGTGCGAATGTTATCTTACATGCGTTTGATTGGAAGTATGCTGACATTGCCCAACGAGCAAAAGAAATCCACGAGCTAGGTTACGGCTCCGTGTTGGTTTCGCCACCAATGAAAAGCGCCCACGATGATCGCTGGTGGCAGCGCTATCAACCTCAAGATTACCGTGTCATCGACAATGCGTTGGGTGATACCAAAGACTTTATCCGTATGGTTCGTGAACTGGAGCAAGTTGGCGTGTGGGTTTACGCTGACGTGGTGTTTAACCATATGGCAAATGAGGCCCATCTTCGCCGAGACCTCCAATACCCAAGGCAAGAGGTCTTGGAGGAATACCAACAAAACAAACAGAAATATCAGTCGCTAACGTTATTTGGCGACTTATCTCAACCGCTTTTTGATGAAGAGGACTTTGTTGAAGCGTTCGGTATTAAAGACTGGAAAGATAAATGGCAGGTACAAAATGGACGCATCACAGGTGGACCAACCGATCCTGGCTTGCCAACCCTCCGTGTTTGTGACCATGTCGTTGAGCAGCAACGCGCTTACCTAAAAGCACTGAAAGCCATTGGTGTGAAAGGTTTTCGTATTGATGCCGCGAAACACATGACGTTAGAGCATCTTAAACGTGTTTGGACAGACGACATCACACGCGATGTGCATATATTTGGCGAAATTATTACTGATGGCGGTGCGACAGAAGAAGAGTATCAGTTGTTTCTTGAGCCGTATTTACAGGAAACACGCTTAGGCGCTTACGATTTCCCGTTGTTCTCGACCATTTTTAAGGCGTTTGCTAAAAAGGGCAGTTTCAAGTCGTTGATTGACCCATACTGTTTCGGTCAGGCCCTTTCGCCTGGTCGCGCGATTACATTTGTTGTCACGCATGACATTCCTAACAATGACGTTTTTCTTGATCTGATCATGGATGAGGAAAACGAATGGTTAGCTTATGCCTACATTCTAGGCCGCGATGGTGGTGTGCCATTGGTTTATACCGACTTAAACACTAGCGGTATTACAGATAAAAATGGCAAACCAAGATGGCAAGGTGCATGGAACGATCCGCGAATGGCGAAAATGATCCAATTCCATAGTATGACGCATGGCGAGTCGATGAGTGTTCTTGAAGGTAACGATGATATGCTGGTATTTAAGCGAGGGAGCAAAGGCGTTGTCGTGCTTAATAAATCGCAGCGTCAGCAGTCTTTGACATTGAAAATGGATGGTGACTGGGTGGATTTGATGACGGATCAGGACGTTCCATCTGACGGTAAGTTAATTGTGCCACCTAAAGCCTCAATGTTGCTCGTCGAAAACTAAAAAATAAAACACCGAGCTTAGCGAGCTCGGTGTTTTATTTTTGTCGGCGGTCATTCAAGAACGGGTAAAGTCTAATGTAAAACCGAAGTCTTTCGCGTCTGCTATGAAGTTATGAGCACTCATTAACGCAACATTCAGCCTTTAAAAAGCCGATCACATCATCTAAACATTGGTACTCTGCAACGCAAAAAAGGGTTCGCCCCTCACGACGTTGGGTGAGAAGCCCGGCTGAGGCTAGACTAGAAATATGATGAGAGAGAGTGGATGCAGGAATGCCAAGCTTTTCTTGTACGCCGCCTACCGCGATACCTTTGTATCCCGCTTTGACAACTTCTTTGTAAATACTTAAACGAGTAGGATGACCTAACTCTTTTAGTGCTTTAGCGACGGCTTCAAGCTCCATACTGACCTCTAAAGAATGACTACAGTAAATTTGTTTCGATAATAGGGAAAGTCTCGGTAAATGCCAACTCTTGTGATCTAGGAACGATTTAAATCAGATGAGATTCATACCGGCTCATACCAGCACAACAATAATTGTCTACTCCAATGAGACAGATCAATCTTCATTATTATTTCACCCCACGTTCAAACTCCCTCGTCTACACTCATGGGTGAGTTGTCAGTTGGCAGACCAAGGAGGCGGCCATGATTGCGGTTCATAGAGATTATTGTTTGTCTAACAGTTCAGATTTACATGCTCACGTTAAAGTTAACCCTGTCGGTAAATTAGAAGTTGAGATTGTAGAACTTCAAGAGCGCCATACCACAGAGTTTGATGATTTGTCTTTTGAGAGCCGTGGGTGTGAAACTCGAATCTGTGGTAAAGAAGACACAACTCCGTGGCAGTTCAATCTTGCAGTTACTGATGCGTTAGAGCTTTCTCACTTAGTGGAAGAAGCAAACGAAGAATATGAGATTTTAATGAATGATCTTATGTAATCTCGTGAGAGGATCATTTTATCCTGCACGGCATGTGACTCGGTACTGAAAAAGAAAAACCTCCCAAACGGGAGGTTTTTAATATTGAGCAAGTTACCGTCAGATCGGCTCTTCTCTCGGCGGTGTTAGTTCTTGAACGTTATCTTCATTGAAGTCATCGGCGTAACCTTTCGGCGGTGGAGTCCATCCACGTTCTGAGCGCGAGAGTTTGTCATGGCGATCTTTTTGCATCTCTTCCGCCATTTTTTCCTCTAACTGAATAAACAGTTGTCGGAAATTGTTGTCATAACGTTCGCCTTCAGAATCATCTTCCCAAGCTTTGTAGAGTATTTCGGACTTGCGTGCTTCAACACGCTTGTATGTCGCTTTTTGCTGCTCAACAAAGAAGGGGTGAATACCAAGTGCTTTCATCGTGTGACCACCCATCTCCAATGCGGAATGGTAGGTTTCCGATTCAATAATATCAGCCCCAGCTTGACGCAAAAGATAGCCGTGACCACGGTCAAAGGCGCGTGCGATCACCGTTACTTTGGGGTACGTGTGTTTGACGTACTTCACCAGTTCCACACTCGATTCTTGGTTATCAATTGCGACGACCAACGCAGCCGCATGCTCGATGCCTGCAGTGTGCAGCATATCTGGTCGAGTCGCATCGCCAAAATAAGCACGAGTGCCAATCTGGCGCATGTTATCAACTTGGTTGGCTTGGTGATCGAGCACCACTGTTGTTACACCATTAGAAACAAGCAAGCGGTTAACAATCTGACCAAAACGGCCGATACCAGCGATGATTACTGTGCCTTTTTCTTCAATCGTATCGCTTTCCCTTTCGTTTGATTGAGTTTCAAAACGCGGCAGTATTAATTTGTCAAATAGAATGAACAAACCTGGCGTTAAGAACATTGAGATAGCAACAACCAGCGCAAGAGTTTGCGAGAGTTCAAACGGAATGACGTGGTTTTGCACAGAGAAGCTTAGCAACACAAAACCAAATTCACCCGCTTGAGCCAAGCTTAAGGTAAACAGCCAGCGGTTGCTGCCTTTCACTCTAAATATCAGCGCGAGAATAAATAGCACCAAGGCCTTTAATACCATCACGCCAATGGTCAGTGCCATGATCAACCAGAAGTCACCAAATAGAACCGAGAAATTGATCCCAGCTCCGACGGTGATGAAGAACAGACCCAGCAACAACCCTTTAAATGGTTCGATATTGGACTCTAACTCGTGGCGAAATTCGCTGTTCGCCAATACAACGCCAGCCAAGAAAGTTCCTAAAGCAGGAGATAAGCCAACCAAACTCATCAGTGCTGCGATGCCGATCACCAGCATCAATGCGGTGGCGGTAAAAATCTCACGCAGCCCAGAGCTAGCAACATAGCTCAACAGAGGTCGACTTAAAAAGTGACCACCAACGACAACAATCGCTATCGATGCTGTGATGACTATTCCGTACGCCCAGCCCGGTAAATCGGCCACGAGGTTTAAATCGTCATGATGCTGCGCAGCCGTTTGAACAGCATTTTGTGCTTGTTCGACTAACTCCGGCAGGGCCAGCAATGGAATAAAGGCCAACATCGGGATAACAGCGATATCTTGGAAAAGCAAAACAGAGAACGCGTTTTGTCCGCCTTCTGTCTTCGTTAACCCTTTTTCGCTAAAAGTTTGCAAAACAATCGCGGTAGAAGAAAGGGCGAAAATCAAGCCGATGGCTAAGGCAATGGTCCAAGGCTGCTCAAAGTACAGGGCAATACCCATAATCGCCGCGATGGTACCGCCAACTTGAAGACCGCCTAAGCCCATTAAACGATTTCGCATTGACCAGAGCATTTTAGGCTCTAGCTCTAACCCCACTAGGAATAGCATCATCACCACGCCAAATTCGGCAAAGTGCTGAATTGTCGTTGTTTCTTCACCGACTAAACCGATAATTGGACCAATTACCACACCAGCGATGAGGTAACCTAAAACGGAACCGAGCCCTAAACGCTTGGCAAGTGGTACCGCAATTACAGCGGCAATCAAATACACGAAGGCTTGTAAGAATATCCCTGTCATGAAGCCTCCTTGATGAGCTTCGGAAGTGCGCTGTTGAGTTTGATTAATGACGCAGCTGCTTCAACATCCAGTCTATCTTCGACTAATGCTGTTAGCAGGCTTTTGTACCGTTCGACATGACGGGGAATTCGTCCTTCTTCTTCGGCTGTACGTGCGCCGAACAAAGCAAGAGGCGCAATGTAGTGCATACCTGTGAGCGCTGACATTTGCTCGATAGGAGCGAGCAGTTCCCGAATCGTAAAATGGTTGTAGCCTTCGGCTTTATAAGCTTCTTCCTTGCCGCCGGCCGAAAGCACGCACAGCATGGTTTTACCTTGTAGTTCGGTTCCTTCAGTGCCGTAAGCAAAGCCATACTCCAAAACCAGATCTTGCCACTCTTTTAAAATTGCTGGGGTTGAATACCAATATAGTGGGAATTGAAAAACCACCACATCATGCTCGCGCAAGCGTTGTTGTTCACGGTCGATATTGATATCGAAACGAGGGTATTCACCATAGAGATCAACACATGTCACGCCTTCAATTTTTTGAGCTTCTTTGAAAAGTGGAGTATTCACTTCTGAACGATGCTGGGAAGGATGAGCAAAGAGAATTAATACTTTTTTATTCGCCATAAGGATCCTTGCTATCTAAATAACCATGCCCGGTAGGAGCGCAGGTTGGTTAGAAAATGTAACTCATAAATGGCCGTCAAGCTAGCTTGGAAAAGTGCTTAAGCTGTTTCAATATCAATAAAAAACCACCAAATAAGTTGGTGGTTTTGGCAAGCGTCAAATTCTAATTAATCATGAATAGGAACGACTAAAATATCGACTGGTGACTTGTTGATAAGATGTCTTGAGTAGGAAATGATTTTGCTCCAGAAATCTTGATGATGTCCACAAATCAACAAGTCCACTTCTTGCTCTTTGATGGTAATTTCGAGCTTATCGGCTAAATCACCAGTACCCACGAAGAAGTGTTTGAGTGGATAATCCATGTACTCACTGAATGTTCTCAAACATTCCATAGAGTGCTCATTCAGCGGCCTTTGGTCTGGGTTCTCTTTAATGTCTACGAGCTCACGATAAATTTCCCCGTGAGTTCCATCAATATGGATGAATGAAATATCGGAGTCGAGATAGTTAGCCATCGCTACGGCTCTGTCGATCAGAACAGTGCTCTCATCGGACAGTTCGAGTGCAACAAGGATATGTTTGTATTTCATTACCACGCCCTTATGTGGATTAGCTTTACTGTAAGCATAGTATGGCTTGGGCAAAATTTGTGTAGATAAGATCTCGAAATCGTTCAAAGTTTTGATAAATAATGCTGCTTGCTTTTTAGTCAGAAAACCCGCTAAACTTCGCAAATCATTTCTCTAGGAGATTACGCCAACATGAAGAACTAAACCTGTTATCCATATTTTTACTTATTTTTTGGATCTGCAGGGTTAGTAGGCGTAGCTCACTTTCCGATATTTCTTTGCAACAAGACGACTTTTTGATTTGACGTTTATCGTCGAGCTGTACATAAAGCTTAATGCGTTTGTGCACGCGTTTTGTTTCAATCTCAAATCATAGCTACGGCTGTTGTCCCTGTCATACAGGAGGCAAATTATGCCAGTTTTACAAGCTTTTAATGTTAGCCATCAGTTTGATAATGGCGAGACGCTATTCCAGTCTATTTCTTGTTCCATGACTAAACGACGTGTTGGTTTGATTGGGCGCAATGGCATCGGTAAGTCGCTTTTGGCTTCCATTTTGGCGGGCGAAACTCAACCTGCCAGCGGTGTTGTGACTTCTCCCTCTTCTTTCATGATGTATCGCCAGCAGCCGTCTGATTTGCTTTCAGGTCAGCAATCGATCGCCCAGTTTCTGGGAACAGACTCGGTCTTACATGCTTTAAAGCAGATTGAACAAGGTGATGTTTCTGAGCATTGGTTCGAACTGGTTGGCGAACAGTGGGATATTGAACTGAAACTCAAACAGCAGCTTGCTGCGATGGGCTTACCGCAAGACCCTGATTTCTCTTGTGCTCGGCTCAGTGGTGGTCAGTTGGCGCGTTTGCAGTTATGGCAGTTGTTTGAAAACGAAACGGAACTTTTGATTCTCGATGAGCCATCCAATCACCTCGATACCGAGGCGAAACAATGGTTGATAGAGTCTATGAGGCATTTCGGTGGCGCGATTTTACTCATCAGTCACGATCGCGAGCTGCTTCGAGCAATGGAGGAAATTTGGGAACTCTCGGGCCTAGGCTTACAGGTTTTTGGTGGAAATTACGATGTGTATGCCGAGCAAAAACGCACTGAGTTACAAGCGGTCGAAAGGCAGTTAGCGCAGGTCGATAAACACAAAAAACGGTTAGCTGAGCAAGCCCAGAAAAATCGCGAAAAAGCAGACCAACGCGCCGCGCAAGGGAACAAACTGCGCAAAGACGGCAGTCAGCCCAAAATTTTGCTTGATGGCAAAAAGGATAGCGCGACCGCCAGCGCCTCAAATCGCAATAAGAATGAGCAACTCAGACAAGCGCATTTACAAGCCAAAGAGCGGGCGTTGCAATCGCGACATGAGCAGCTCAAAGCGCAAAAGTTTTATCTTGCAGATAATCCGAACCGTTCGAGAAAAGTGTTGTCGATACAAGAAGGTATATTGCCTTTTGGGGATTCTACTCCTATCACTTTGCAGATTTTTGCGAACGATAAAGTCCATCTCAAAGGGAAAAATGGCTGCGGAAAGTCAACCTTGTTAAAGACGTTGCTTGGCGAGTTGTCGTTGCTGAGTGGTGAGCTGCAAGTGAATACACCCTTGTATTATCTCAACCAACACTTTGGCGCAGTGAATCCAAATCTTTCGTTACTTGAGAACGTAATGGAGACCTGCCAAGAGATGACGGAAAGTGAAGCGAGAACCTTACTGGCGGGGATCGGTTTTCGTCGAGACGCTGTGTTTCGGTTGGGATGCGTACTAAGCGGTGGCGAGAAAATGAAGCTCGCAATGCTGATCGTCAGCCATCAACACTCCCAGCCTTTGCTGCTGCTTGATGAACCAGATAACCATCTCGATCTCGAGTCAAAAATAATGCTTAGTCAGGCGTTAAATGCATACAAAGGTGGATTTGTTCTGATTAGTCACGACCAAGATTTCGCTTCTGAGTCTGGGGTTTTGCGTCAAATCGAACTGACTTAGACGAAAGAGAGTAAACGCCATCGTAGCTCTTCAGCGTTGTTCCTAAGCTCTACACCTCCACTTACCGATATGTAGAATTGGCGGGAAATAAGGGAGTTAGGATGGCTTTCACAACTCGTTTAATGAAATTAGATTCATTTTGTCGATATATCGTAGAGTTCTGATGTATTGCACAAAAAGACAACAGAAAAATAAAAAGGAATTTCATGAAAAAGAACACCCTAGCACTCGCAACGGCTCTCGCACTCGGAAGTGTGTTGTCTGTGGCGCATGCAAATGAAGCGGCGCAATCGTCGGTTGAACAGGTAACCCCGAAAGCCATCACGTACCCAACCACACAAAAAGTGAATGTTGTCGATGACTACTTTGGTACAAAAGTGAGTGATCCTTATCGTTGGTTGGAAGACGATCTCAGCCCAGAAACCGCAGAATGGGTGAAGGCACAAAATGCAGTGACGTTTGATTATCTGTCGAAAATCCCTTACCGCGAGCAGATTGAAGAGCGCATCACTAAGCTCATGGACTACGAAAAGCAAAGCCAACCGTTCAAAGAGGGTAAGTTCACTTATTTCTACAAAAATGACGGTTTACAAAACCAAGATGTGCTTTATCGGCAGCTAGGTGATGGTGAAGCAGAAATTTTCCTCGATCCAAATACTTTTAGTGAGGATGGCACCACATCGTTAGCGGGAGTGAGTTTTTCACGAGACGGTTCTTTGGTCGCATACAGCATTTCGGAAGGCGGTAGCGATTGGCGCAAAGTCATTGTGTTAGACACAGAAACCAAAAAGCCAGTCGGTGAAACGCTGGTGGATATTAAGTTCAGCGGCATCAGTTGGCTCGGCAATCAAGGTTTCTATTACTCAAGTTATGACAAGCCACAGGGGAGTGAACTCTCCGCGAAGACAGATCAACACAAGCTCTACTTTCATAAACTTGGAACGAAGCAAAGTGAAGACCAGCTGATTTTCGGCGGCTTTGAGGAAGAGAAATACCGTTATGTTGGCGGCTATACGTCAGATGATGAACGCTACTTGTTTATCTCAGCCAGCGTATCGACATCGGGTAACAAACTGTTCTTTAAAGATTTGAGTAAGCCAAACAGCCCGCTGAAAACCATTTTAGATAACACCAGTTCTGATACTTGGGTGATAGACAACCAAGGCACGAAACTGTACTTGGTTACGAACCTTAATGCGCCGAACAAACGCGTCGTGACGGTGGATGCGAGTCAGCCGCAGCCCAAAAACTGGAAAGATTTGATACCTGAAACAAAGAACGTGTTACGTGTTTCTACCGCGGGTGGCAACTTGTTTGCGAGCTATATTGTTGATGCGATCTCGATGGTGAAGCAATACGACATGAAAGGCAAACGCATCCGAGAAATCAAATTGCCTGATATTGGCAGCGCATACGGTTTCACGGGTAAAAAAGAAGAAACCGAAGTCTACTATTCTTTCACCAACTACAAGATGCCAAGCACTACGTATCGTCTGAACATCAAAGATGGTGATAGCGAGGTGTACTACAAATCTAAAGCGCCATTTGACCCTGCTTTGTATGAATCTCGCCAGGTGTTTTGCACCTCAAAAGACGGAACAAAAGTGCCGATGATCATCACCTATAAAAAAGGGACACCGATGGACGGCAGCGCACCAACCATCCTATATGGTTATGGTGGTTTCAACATTAGCCTCACACCATCTTTTAGCCCGACACGTGCGGCTTGGCTGGAGCTTGGTGGTGTTTACGCGGTAGCGAACATTCGTGGCGGTGGGGAGTATGGTAAAGAGTGGCACAACGCTGGCATTCAAATGCAAAAGCAAAATGTGTTTGATGACTTTATTGCTGCGGCTGAATTTCTAATTGATGAAAAGGTAACGTCATCAAACAAGTTAGCCATTAACGGTGGATCGAATGGTGGCTTGTTAGTGGGGACAGTTATGACGCAACATCCAGAGCTGTTTAAAGTGGCGCTGCCAGCAGTCGGCGTACTGGACATGCTGCGTTATCATACTTTTACCGCAGGTGCTGGTTGGGCGTATGACTACGGTACGGCAGAGCAAAGTAAAGAGATGTTCCAGTATCTGAAAGGTTATTCGCCAGTGCACAATGTAAAAGCGGGGGTGGAATACCCAGCAACATTGATTACAACGGGTGACCATGATGATCGTGTTGTTCCTGCTCACTCTTACAAATTTGCTGCTGAGTTGCAGTCAAAACAGGCGGGTTTAAATCCGACCTTGATTCGCATCGAAACCAATGCAGGGCATGGTGCTGGCACACCAACGCGTAAAATAATTGAGACAAATGCAGATATTTATAGCTTTGCACTGTTCAATATGGGAATAGAGAAACTGCAATAGTGCGAATCGTTTGCGTTTTTAGTTAACGAAATGCATTGGTGCTTTTGCACTCGAAAATAAAAGGGAATCACAGAGTGTGATTTCCTTTCAATTTATTGTGGAGTAACTATTCTAAATTGACCGCAAGGCTAATTAAATTAAGGTATTTGCAATTTATTACAACTCTCTTCTTTACCTGAAGAGTAATATGCGATAAAAATAAAAATTGATCGCGATCACCTAACACCATTGCACTCCTAATTTATATGGTAAATTTAATTAATCATTTGTTCTAATGATAATTTAATTTTCATAAGTTTTAATATTCCCTTCTTCGTAAAGCTTACCAAATTTCAAGTTATATAAGATATAAGTAGCAGTGATTGAACTTTTACGACGCTTTATTTTATTTTAATTAAAACGTCTAATGTTTCGTCATTATTAAATTTGCTTTGATAATTTATATTATCCAAAGCGAGTTGTGTTGCTTGCTATTTATGATGACCTCATGACGTGAATAATTTTATAATCATTAAAATGGATACAGTTTTATGAATTTAGTGAAACCGTCTGTTGTTATCATGGCAGCAGCCCTTCAACTCGCGTCTTCTGCTTATGCTCAGACAAATAATGACGAAGAACTACAAGATATGTCTGACCCACTTGCGGTTTACACCCAAGTGGGCTTTGGTATTACTGACAAAGGCGCGAACATCAAAATCGGTCAAACTTACCAATCTAGCCAGCCTGGCACCATGGCGATGAACATCATCGAAATGAAAGGCATTGGTGGTGAGCTATTTGGCATTCGCGACAATGACGATCCAATGTATGCCAATGTTGATGACAGCATTGACTCTTTCCGACTACGTAATTTCCAAGTAGAAGTCGCAAAAGGTCTAGGCCGTCAATTGGATGTAAACTACGATGTTGATAACGATAAATTAGATGCATCTTACAGCTTTATTCAAGGCCTACCTAAGTTTGGTATGTTGCAGCTATTTCCTTTGGCTGGTGCGGGTGTCACTATTGCTAATGATTTTAGTGGTGATGACAAAGGTTATGAAATTCCAGGTACTTTCACCGTTGTCGGTATGTACTCAAAAATTGAATTAACCGATAAAATCTGGATTAACTACAACCCAATGTATATGCATACACTGTCAGGGTCTAGTCAATATAAAGATAATTATTACGCGGGTGAAGATAATATCTTAACTCATGAGTTTGCGTTGTCTTATCAAATTAATCCTCGCGCAAATATTCGTTACTTTGCAAACTGGAATGAGCACGTTAATTTCGGTGATGGTGATCACCGTATCGAATTTAACTACCAATTCTAACTCCCTCGTTTATTTCCAGAATAGAAAGTGTGTTTATCCATATATTTAAATATTTAGGCTAGGGCACTTTCTACATAAAGTAGGTTTATCATGAAAGCCAAATATAAATTTGCGTTGGTATCTATTGCTATATCTTCTGCATTACTATCAGGATGCAAAACTGGCGATATCGCAACGAAAACTGCCCAAGCACCCTCTGTTGAAACCGTTACCCTAACCGAAACAAAAATCACTCCTTATCATACTTTTATCGGTCGAACTGAAGCGGTAAATGACGTTGATATTATGCCTCGAGTCGGTGGCGAATTAACCGCGATTCATTTTAAAGATGGCGATATGGTCGAAAAAGGCCAATTGCTGTTTGAAATCGACGACCGTCCTTACAAAGCGGCACTGGCGTATGCAAAAGCGTCGTTGCAAAAAGCAAAAGCACAACTCGTTCAAACTACGCGTGATGCAGAACGTGTGAAGAAACTCATCAAAGATAAAAGCATCAGTGAACAGCAATACGATGACGCCATTGCCGCGCACGCCGCAGCGATTGCTTCGGTAGAAGAGGCGAAAGCGACGCTGGTTTCAGCAAGGCTCGATCTTGAGTTTAGCTCTGTGCGTGCTCCTTTCTCTGGCCGCGTGGGTTTCAGCAACTTCCGAGTGGGTGACCGTATTTCGAAAATTCAACTCGTTCCTCTTGTTTCGATCACTCAAATCGACCCAATTCGCTTTGGCTTTGATGTGGATGAGAAGCTCTACCGCCGCGTAAGAAGTGCGATTGATGTGGCCCATCGTAACGATGACAAACTGGATGTTGATTTAACACTGACGCTTTCAGACGGCTCATTGTATCCACTTGATGGCAAGATCTACGCTGTTGGCAACAAGATCGATTTAGAAACAGGCTCAATTCGAGCAGAAGCACAATTCGATAACCCAACTTACGCGCTTATGCCGGGTGAATATGGCAACTTGACCATCAAGCTGCGCAACAAAACTATTGATGGTTTGCTTATCCCATCGGCGGCTGTTCAGCAAGACCAAGCGGGTGACTACGTCATGGTGGTTGGTGATGATCACGTGGTGTCTCGTCGTAACGTTGAACTCGGTCAGACCTACGGTGTGAAACGTGCTGTGCTGACTGGTTTGGCGGCTAACGAAAAAGTCATCGTCAATGGTCTACAAAAAGTGCGTCCGGGTGCAACGGTGAAAGACGTTGAACTACAGAGTGAACAAGGCTGAGTGAGTACTGATGTTAAGTAAATTTTTCATTCACCGGCCGAAGTTTGCTTTGGTGATCTCACTGGCGATGACATTGATGGGTATGATCGCCCTGAAAGTCTTGCCAATTTCTGAGTATCCTCAAATCTCTCCGACGGTAATTACGGTGAGCACCATGTATCCGGGTGCAAACGCGAACGTGGTTAAAAAGACGGTTGCACAGCCGATAGAAGCCAAAGTCAACGGTGTTGAAGACATGATTTACATGTCTTCTGTGATTGGTAACGATGGTTCATACACACTACGTATCTATTTCCGAGTGGGCGCAGATGGCGATATGGCGCAAGTTCGTGTGAACAACTTGGTGGCGCAAGCGACGTCTTCTCTCCCACAAGAAGTAAACCAAATCGGTGTGACGGTTAAGAAGAAATCTTCTGACATGTTGGGCGTTATTACACTGCGTTCCCCGAAACAGTCTCACGATAGTATCTACCTCTCTAACTATGCGGATCTCAATATTGTTGAGCGTTTAAAACGTATCGAAGGTATGAGTGACATTACGCTGCTGGGTAAGAAAGACTACTCAATGCGTATTTGGTTGAACCCAAATAAACTGGCCACCTTGAAGCTTTCCGCTAGTGATGTTATTGGCGCAATTAAAACGCAAAACATCCAAGTGGCGGCGGGTAAGATCGGTGGTATGCCAGCTCCAGGTGACCAGCAATATCAATATGTTTTGCAAACCAAAGGTCGACTTACTTCTGCGGAAGAGTTCGAGAACATCATCATCCGCGCGAGCAAGAAAGGTTCTTTGATTCGCTTGAAAGATGTGGCTCGTGTGGAAGTTGGCGCACAAGGTTACGAAGCTGATGGTCGTATGAATAACGAACCAGCCGCCGTTCTGGCCTTGTACCAGTTGCCGACAGCGAACGCGCTAGACGTGATGGAACGCGTGAAAGAGGCCATGAAAGAGTACGAGAAATCGTTCCCAGATGATTTGGTCTACGACATCGCGTATGACTCTACCGAATACGTAGAGACGTCTATTGATGAAGTGTACGAGACACTGGTGATTGCGGTACTTCTTGTCACCTTCGTTGTGTACGTTTTCTTGCAGAACTGGCGAGCGACCATCATTCCAACCTTAGCGATTCCGGTTTCCATCATTGCGACGTTCGCAATCATGGGCGTGATGGGCATGACCATTAACACCATCTCGTTGTTTGGCTTGATCCTCGCCATCGGTATCGTGGTGGACGATGCGATCATCGTGGTGGAGAACGTGGAGCGGGTTATCCATGAAGAGCATTTAGACCCGATTCCGGCCACGATCCAAGCCATGAAAGAAGTGACGGGTCCTGTATTGGCAACAACGCTTATTTTGTTGGCGGTATTCGTACCGGTTGCGCTATTGCCGGGTATTTCTGGTCGAATGTTCAACCAGTTCGCGGTCACCATCTGTGTGTCGGTGCTGATCTCTGCGATCAACGCATTAACGTTAACGCCAGCGCTTTGTGCGTTGATGTTGAAATCTACTCACTCGCAACCTATTGCGCCTTTGCGTGCGTTTAACCGAGGTTTTGAAGCAATAACGCGCAAATACCAAGGTTTAGTTGGCTTCTTGAGCCGCCGCATTGTGCTGAGTATCGGTGTGTATGGCGCGCTTATTGCGGTGCTGGCGTTTGCGTTCATGACCGTACCTTCTTCTTTCGTACCGAACGAAGATAAAGGCGTGTTCATGGTCGAAATGCGTTTGCCAGACGCATCAGCATTGCAGCGTACTGCACCATTAATGAAGAAGTACGTTGATGAGCTAAAACAGATGGAAGGTGTGGAGAACGTGGTTGCGGTTGCGGGCTTCTCGGTAATTAACATGGCGTCGATTCCAAACTCGGGCATGTTGATCATCAAACTGGATAACTGGAGCAAACGTAAAGCCCCTGAGCTACACCAACGCGCATTGATGAATAAAGTTAACCAAATGCTGAACTCAACGCCAGATGCCGCTTCGTTCGTTTTCGCGACGCCGGCAATCAAAGGCATGGGCGCGGTGGATGGTTTCAACCTTGTGCTGCAAGACAACTTGGGCCGTTCTCCACAAGAGTTGGCAAAAACAACCGCTGATTTTGTTGCCCAAATCAATCAACTGCCAGAAGTGGCGCGTGCGTTCTCGATTTTCCGTGCGAACATTCCGCAACGTTACATCGATATTGACCGCGATAAAGCGATTTCGATGGGCGTACCGTTGAATGAAATCTTCAGCACACTGCAAGCACAGTTGGGCGGTGCCTACATTTCTGACTTCAACTTGTTTGGTCGTTCGTACCAAGTGAAAGTGCAAGCAGAAGAGCAATACCGTGACAACATCGACGACATCGACCATCTGTTTGTTCGTTCTAGCTCTGGAAAAATGGTGTCACTGGCAACGCTAGTGAAAGTGAAGCCGATCTTCGGCCCTGATACCTTGTCGAACTACAACATGTTCAGTTCTGCAACCGTGAACGGTGCGCCAGCGCCAGGTTACAGCTCGGGTGATGTTGTAAAAGCCATTGAAAAACTGGCTGCAGAGTCTTTGCCAAGTGGTTACTCGTACGAGTGGTCAGGCATGACTTACCAAGAGATGAAAGCAGGCAACATGGCACCAATCGCGTTCGCATTGTCTTTGCTGTTCACCTACTTGTTCTTGGTGGCTCAGTACGAAAGTTGGACTATTCCTGCTGCGGTAATGATGGCGGTTCCAGTCGCGATTCTCGGCGCAATGGGCACGCTACTGCTGGTGGGACAACCGTTCGATTTGTACGTGCAGATTGGTGTGGTCATCTTGATCGGTATGTCCGCCAAAGTGGCGATTCTTATCGTGGAATTTGCCAAAGTTCTGCGAGAAGAAAAGGGCTTATCCATCATTGATGCTGCCAAAGAAGCTGCTCGAATCCGTTTCCGAGCAGTACAGATGACCGCATTCGCCTTCATCTGGGGGGTATTCCCGTTGGTGATTGCATCGGGTGCTGGTGCGGCATCTCGTCACTCACTGGGCTTTGCGGTATTCGGCGGCATGATTCTCTCTACGTTTGTAGGCACGTTGCTGACGCCAGTGTTCTTCGTGATGATGCAATCTCTGCGCGAGAAGTTTAAGCGAAAGAAACCCACTCAACTTGAGGTGAGCGAGCAATAACGCTGATTTCAACCGACTGACTCCACAACACCCCCACGCTGTGTGCGATTGGCCAATGCCTTTCATTGATATACAACCACCGTCGCAGCGTGGGTTCCCCTAACAATAATAGGTTTTAGCATGAAAAATCTTTCAAAAATCGTCGTAGCGAGCTCTCTACTGACGTGTGCTGCTGCGCAAGCGGGTGGGTTATACCTTTACGAAACAACAGCATCGGATATTGGTTTGGCATCCGCTGGTATGGCGGCTCGTGCGCAAGATGCCTCAGTAATGGCTGCAAACCCGGCTGGTCTGGCGAATGTTTCTGGTAAATCTTTCTCTGGTAACCTGATTGGCCTTTACGGTGACGCGCAACTAGACACGATGACTGGCGATGCTGGCAACGTGATTGGTTTTGTTCCTATGGCGTCGGCATTTTACAGCCAACAAGTGAACGACAAATGGACGCTGGGTATTGGTTTATATGGCAACTACGGTCTTGGCCTCGAGTACGAAGGTCTTTTGGATAATCATTTAGATATTCCTACAGCAACGACGCAAGCCTTGACCATTCAACCTTCCGCTTCTTACCGCATCAATGATCACTGGTCTGTGGGTGCGGGGCTTGGTATTCAGTACGGTATGTATGAAGTAGAAGGGACGTTGGCTAGCTATGGCGTGCATAAAAAATACTTAGACGAAGACCAAAATACTCAGGTTAATGGCCGAGTAGGTGTGCTTTATGAGGCAACACCAGGCACGCGTCTTGGTCTGTCTTACTCTTCTGAAACCGAATTTGAATTCGACAACAGCAACTCCATTGCTCCACAACAACTTATCTTCAGTGCTTACCACGAATTGAATGATGACCTAGCGGTGATGTGGAACGTGAACTGGCAAGACTGGAGCGAATACACAACCACGCTGAACGTAGAGACACAAGACACTTACCAAATCGCATTGGGTACTCAGTACAAACTGAATGAAAAAATGATGTGGAATGCAGGTTTTGCATTCGATACCAGCATGTATGAGAGCCAATCAAACGGTGATATTACCGTTCCTACTGGCAAGGCGTACCGCATTGGTACAGGCATTGATTACACATTGGATTCAGAAAACTCAATTGGTTTCGCGTTTGAAGCGATCTTGATGGAATCGTCAGAAACGCCAAGCTTACAAGCTGGCTTTGATGAGCCTGCTCTGTACTTCATGAGCATGAGCTACAACTGGAAAAACTAATCATTCCTAATCGCTAAAACGCCTTCCTTACAGGCCATTCTACCCTAACTACCTGCACTGGATGCTGTCACGCTATCTAAGGTAGTTAGGGCGCTTCTGTCACACCCGGTGAGTGATGATTTAAAAAGTATCTGCGCGGCAAAGTGCGGGTATTCAACATCTCAAAGGACTAAAAATGAAAAATAAACTAGCGTTAGTGTGTACGACTTTGTTGGTCAGTACGCTGGCTCATGGTGCCGAGCACCGAGTAAAAGACAATAAAAACAAGTTGGCGGATGACCCAACAAAAGTCATTACGAAATTTGGCGCGTCGTACGCAAACAACTACGATTTTGATGATCAAAACATCTCATTCTCGGGCTCACTTGCTCTTGACCAAGCGCGCAAAATTAACCTGCGTATCAATGATGATGCGAGCGAGTGGCGTATTGGTGGCTCGTGGTTGTTTCCGGTCGGTATCGTGAACTTCAACTTCGGTAAAAATGAATACGTAAACGGCGCGGATCAAACCAACTACAGCGTTGGTACCTTTATGCCGCTAAGTTATTTCGGGATTGAGCCAGCAGGCTTCCAAATTTTCCCAATGGCAGGCTATACGTACAACACTGGTGATGTTCCTGTTTGTGACGGTGCAGCAGGCAGCAACTGTAGCGAGCCTAACTTTACGGGCACTCCAAGTGCAGAGAATGGCTTCAATATGATGAGCTCTTCAGGCAGCAGCGGTTACGTTGGTGCATTTGCGCTGAAATCGTTTACCAAAGAGCTGACGTTAATCAGCTTCGCAGCAGGCACTTACGGCTCAGAAAACAGTGAAGGAGAGAACTACAAAGGCTTCTTTGGTGGTATCGGCCTTGGTTATCTCGTGAATAAACGTCACTCGTTTAACGTAATGACGTTTGTCATGGACAACAATACCTATTTAGATGAGGCAGATAGGCGCGTCGCATTATCTTACCAATATCAATTTGAGTAAATTGAAAACGCAGCAACGATGGCTGCGTTTTTACTTTGATGGAATAAATTAGTGAATCGCGTTCTTTTCTTCGATCTTTTTCTGATATTGGTGTTTTAATATATACATACGCTTAACATCGCTATAGGCTCCGTTAATAAAGTATTCTTCTACTAAATGGCCTTCTTCAATAAAACCACATTTCTTATATAAATGAATAGCGACTTCATTATCCACAGCGACCAATAAGTATATTTTACGTAGATTAAGAATCGAGAAGGAGTAATCCAATGCTCGATTAATCATCTCTGTCGCATAACCTCGTCCTTGATGCTCTGGGGCGATGATTATCTGAAACTCAGCGCTTCGGTGAATGTAGTTGATCTCAATAAGTTCGACCAATCCAATCACTATGCCGTCTTCATCTTCAACCACAAAGCGTCTTTCTGCGTCATCATGTATATGTTTTCGGTACAGTTCTTCGAGCTCATCATAAGATTCATAAGGCTCTTCGAACCAGTAGGCCATGATATTTCGGTTGTTATTTAGTTCGTGAATAAAGCGCAAATCAGAGCGTTCTAGTGCACGCATTTTTAGGCCTTTCTTCATCATTTATCTCCAATGAGGCGGAGTAAACCTCCGCAATTGATGCTAGAAAATCTTAACGTATTTAACAAGAATAGCGCATCTGTTTTTGGGAAATATTGTGGTTTTTTCAATATGGAAACTTAGAGTTCACGCCAAATAAAAATTAATCTTTACGATAAAAAATTCGATTAGGTGGTTTGCCTAATATCATATTAAATACCGCGCAACGACTTAGTGTCTTAATCTAAATAAACAAGGTATTCAATATGTTTTCAATCGGTGACGTAGTAGTAGCGACTAAAGGTATCGATCTTGGCGAAATGGTTGTTACAGGTTTAAGCAGTGGCGGTTTTTACACACACGTAAAAGCAGGCGAGAAAACGCTAACTTACCCAGCTAAAGATCTTAAGAAAGCATAATTAAATTTGCTCACTCTTATTTCTAAACTGGCTTAAAGTTCGTATTACTTATTTTAGGCGGGTTAGAATTTATAAAAGGTAGCGCAACAAGTCGCTACCTTTTTTATCACTCTCTTTTCTAGTTTTCTTCTGTTTTATGAACCTCAACACGGTTTCTACCGGTTTCTTTGGCTTTGTAAAGGGCTAAGTCGGCGCGTTTTACGAGTGGTTCAAACGAGTCATCCAAGCTACAGACTTGAGTTACACCAATACTAGCGGTAAAGCTCATATCACGACCTGAGTGTTGAATCGTCGTAGTTTCTAACGCATTGCGAATCGTTTCTAATGTGTTTAGGGCTTCTTGCGATGAGCGGCTTCGTAGTACGATGGCAAACTCTTCACCGCCAACTCTGGCAAGTAAGTCACAGTCAAGTAGATGACTTTGAATGGTGTTGACTGCATGGATCAGCGATTTATCGCCAGCATCATGACCAAACCGATCATTAAGGCTTTTAAAGTTGTCTAAATCTAGAATAGCAACATGGAAGTCAATGCCTTGGGTGCGGTATTCATTCAGGCGGCTTTCGATTTGTCGCATGAATTCTCTGCGGTTTGGAATGCCAGTCAGATCATCCGTTGTGGCAAGATGCTCCATTTTCATAATTTGTATATGAAGAGCAATGTTTAAAGCAATCCAGTTAGCAATGCACTGAAGCTGTGCCGCTTGTTCGTTTGTATAAGTGTGCGTTTGATGATGTGCAACATTAAGCGTGCCCAAACAGACTTTACCGTGCATTAAAGGTGCATCCATACACGTCCCCATGCCATTGGATGCCAGCATCACACAATCGACCTCATCAGATTGAGTGACATCGTCACAGATCATCAGTTGTTGCTTTTTGAACACTCGGCCAACAAAAGCTCGGTGAATAGGTACCAAGAATTCAGCCGGAATCGCTTTATTACCAGAGAAAGAGTAGACCTTTAGATGATCATCATTTTCATAAAGCGTGATACTCGCGCGGTCGGAATTGAATATACGATTTATCCATTCTGCGACCGTATCAAGCACCTGCTGCAATGTTTCCGATTGAGCTAAAAAGTGAACAAACCCTATCGGCATACAGATCGGACTTTCCATATTCTGCATCGATAAGTCATCAGGGTTAAAAGTTCTTTCAAGTCTCAATAGACATCTCCTTGCGATGTTGCAAATACCAACAATAAGTTACACGAAGCTATTTTCAAGAAAAATGCGTTTCCACGTAAGATTATGGTTTATTTATCGCCATCTATGTGTGTTCAATTGCTTAATGTGGGCGTTAACTCACGCCTAAATGAATAAATGTTATACCTATTTATAAGTAAGTCATTACTCAATAAGGGGTGTTTTTGAGGTAGAACCAAAGAATAAGAAAGCCCTTCAGGGAAGAGAAGGGCAAAGAGGGTGAACCTAGGAAAGTAAATACGTAAGCAGTGAATTAATTATCTTTGTATTTCTGTAAAATCAACTGACTGATTTGCGCGATGAGCTGGTCTCTGGCTTGAAGTGATAGCTCGGTTTCTGTGACATAGATACTAATGTAAACAGGACGATGGTTTTCCTTCCATATGATTGCGTTAATACCACGCGAACCGTGACCACCCGCACCAGAGCGGTCGGCGATAGACCAACCTGTTGGTAATACTGAACGCATTAACGAGTCTGAAACCTTGTTGTCCTGCATCCAGATTTTTAATTGCACGCGAGACTCGTAAGACAACGTTTCTCCTTCAATCAAGGTTCGCAGAGTGTTTACCATGGCGTTAGGTGTGGTTGTGTCGCGGTTGTCTCCCGGTGTCGCTTCGTTCAAACGTGGTTCTAATCTATCTAGGCGAGTCGCTTTATCACCAATTGAGCGCAGAAACATTGTCACGGCCTTAGGACCGCCGATTTCATTCAATACTAAGTTGGCAGCAGTATTATCACTCATCAACATCGCGGCTTCACAAGCGTGTTCTACGCGTGTATTTTGGCCTGCGAGTTTGTCCATCACTGGAGACCACACAACGATGCTGCGCTCATCGACTTTCGCGGTCGCATTTTTACTTAGCTTACCGCTGTCCATATCACTTAGCATTGTGGCGCAAGCCAAGGTTTTGAATGTGCTCATGAGTGGGAAGCGTTCATCGCCGCGGTAATCCCAGCGCTCATCGGTTTGCGTATCCCAAACCGAGACCCCAACCCTGCTTGAGGTTTGTTGTTCGATGAGAGAAATGTCTTCATTCAGTTGGGAAGCGTAACTTAGGGTTGAGCAAACCATTAGCCCAGCCAACAAAAATAACTTTTTCATGCGTCGTGTTCTTCATTTTGGTTTTGGTTCGCACTGTGGCGATGTTACGCAAACTATAACGAGCGAATACTCTAACCACTGTTAAATCCATGTCGATTTTTTGTAGGATTCTGCGCAATACCTCCAAGTTTGTTATTGACCTTAATTATATTGTGGGTTTACTCAACTTTACGAATATTGACGTTGCATTACGCTAGAAAAACTAAACTAGAGTTGTCGTCAATTTGAGAGTGATGTTCATGAAAACTGTACGAAATTTTGTATGGATGATAGTTGCCGCCGTGTCTGTGTTGTGGTGGATGAGTGAACCGCAACTGCTGTCCTCGACCCAATTCTTCCAATGGCGCTCCGCGCTTATTCAATATTCTGGTGTTTTGTCGTTAGCTTTGATGTCTATTGCGATGGTGCTGGCGCTGCGCTTACCTGTGATCGAGCAATGGGTTCATGGCATGGACAAGGCATATCGAGTACACAAGTGGTTAGGTATAGCAGGCGTCAGTTTGGGTGTGATCCATTGGCTTATGTATAAAGTGCCGAAGTGGCTCGTTGCTGCTGGTTGGTTGGAAAAACCAGTAAAACACACTGGAGCAGGGCCATCAGGCAATAACTTCGTTGGTTTTGAGTTATGGGTTAAAGAACTGCGTGATATAGGCTTGGATTTAGGTGAGTGGGGCTTTTATTTGCTATTGGTATTGCTGGCAGTGTCACTCTGGGCTGTTGTTAAATACAAACCGTTTAAGTTATCCCATCGTTTAATGGCTGTGGTGTATTTGATGGTTGCTGTTCACTCCGTTTTGCTGATCAAGCACGCGTACTGGGGCGATCCCATTCATTTTATCGCTTTTGGTTTTGCATTGATGGGCTCTGCGGCTGCCGTTTATAGCTTGTTTGGCTTTGTCGGACGAGCGAATCGCTATCCCGCCAAAGTGGTGTCGACTCGCTACTTCCCTCAAGCGCGCGTGATGGAGCTGGTTTTGGCGCCAAGCAATAACGGTCAAGGAAAACCTTGGCAAGGACACAAAGCCGGGCAGTTTGCTTATGTTCGTTTTGGTAATGAAGATCCGCATCCGTTTACGATTGTTTCAGGTGAGCACGATCCAGAGATTCGCTTTTTGATCAAAGAGCTAGGCGATTTCACGACCAATTTGTACCAGCGCGTGAAAGCGAGCGATGAGGTTGTTGTTGAAGGACCGTATGGGCGTTTAGAGTTTGATGTCAACAAGCCGCAAGTTTGGGTTGCTGGTGGTGTCGGGATAGCGTCGTTCTTTGCTATCTTATCTTCATTGAAAGCGTTAAAAAGACATCCGCCAGTGCATTTGTTTTATTGCACACGTGGCTTAGATAGTCATTTAGTGGATGAACTATGGAATGCTGCGCGTCAGGCACAAGTGAAACTGAACGTGATAGATACTGCGATTTCACCTCGACTTAATGTTGAACAAATTGCGAAGGAATGCGGCGATTTATCGCGTTATGAGTTTTATTTCTGTGGACCGGAGGTATTTTCTCGAACCCTGAAAAAAGAGTTAGAGGCATATCGTTTTGATACAGAACATCACTATCATGAAGAGCTGTTTGTGATGCGATAATCTAGCATTTGGGGCGAAATAAAAAGGAGCTGATATTAGCTCCTTTTGTATTTACGTTTAACGTCTATGAACCGTGTTAATACGTTAATCCGGTCTCACTACAGTTCCACTTTTTTGACCATGCCGGCTTCTGCATGTCCGGGGATATTACACGCGAACTCTACATTTTTATCGCCATGGAAGTGCCACAAGAGTTGTTTCGCTTTGCCTGGTTCAACAGTGACAGCATTGCCGGAGTCATGCATGTGATCGCCAGACATGGTTTTCATCATTTCACGATGTTTAAGCTGTTCTTCTGCTGAGCCAATGGTAAATTCGTGATTGATTTTGCCTGTATTCATTACCACAAATTGAACCACATCATCCGGTTCTATTGTCACATCTTTTTTGAATGTAATTTTCATATCATCCGTTAAGAGTACATGAACGACTTTGTCTGGTTTTGCGCCATTTGCAGGCATACCAACCGCTGACATGCCCGGCATGCCGCTCATACCAGAATGATCCATTTTACCGTGGTCCATTTTTCCATGAGCCATCGGCATTTTATCCATGTTCATGGAACCGTGATCCATTTGACCATGCTCCATATTTTCGTGGTTCATGTTTGAGTTATCTATTTGAGCAAATACGCCACCCGATACCATGGTTAGAGCAAAAGTGATAAGAGTCTTTTTCATGTTGATTTCCTTTACTATCAATGAGCTATCGCGCCATTACTCTCTGAATAATGGCGCTCGTTGTTATTTATCTTGGTGTTGAGTTGATTTCACTTCACGCTGTTTCCACAGCTTGAAGATGGCAGGTAGCACAAGCAGCGTTAACAGCAGGGCAGAGGCCATGCCACCAATCATCGGTGCAGCGATGCGTTGCATCACTTCAGAGCCGGTTCCCTCACCGTACATGATTGGAATAAGACCAATGATTACCGTTAATACGGTCATCATGACAGGCCGCACACGTAAGCCAGCACCTTCGCGAATTGCGTCTGTAAGATCCCGCGCTTGAAGCGGTCGTTGTTTCTCTTCTGCATCCAGTTTTCGGTGGTGCCATGCTTGGTTGAGATACACCAGCATGATGACGCCTATCTCCACCGCAACGCCGGCGAGTGCGATAAACCCAACCCCCACGGCAATAGAGAAGTTGTAGTTCAGATAATGCATCAGCCATAAGCCACCAACCATTGCTAAAGGCAGCGTCAGCATGATGATCAGCACCTCACCCACACGGCGGAAGCTGAAGTAAAGTAGCATCATGATGATCGCAATAGTGATTGGTACTACGACACTTAAGCGGTCTTTGGCGCGTTCCATGTATTCGTACTGACCTGACCAAGCCAGCGAATAACCCGCAGGTAATTCAAGTTGATCTGCTACTACTTGTTGTGCTTCCACGACGTATGAGCCTAGGTCACGACCTTCGATATCCACGAAAACCCAACCGTTTGGACGCGCGTTTTCGGTTTTGATCATCGGTGGACCATCTTCATAACGAATATCTGCCACATCTGCGAGTGCGATGCGTGCGCCGTTGGGAGTTACCAGTGGTAGGTTTTGCAGTTTAACAACCGAGTCACGGTAGTCTTGCGGATAGCGGACGTTAATCGGGTAGCGTTCCAAGCCTTCAATGGTTTCTCCAACATTCATACCACCGACAGCGGTTGAGATGACTTGCTGAACGTCTTTGATGCTCAATCCATATCTCGCAGCTGCGCGGCGTTTGATATCAATCGTTACGTAACGGCCACCCGCGACACGTTCCGCATATACAGATGAGGTGCCATGAACGCTATTAAGAATAGGTTCCAGCTGAGCACCAATTTTTTCGATCTCTTTCAGGTCTGGGCCTGCGATTTTGATCCCAATTGGCGTTTTAATGCCCGTCGCAAGCATGTCGATACGCGTTTTGATCGGCATTACCCATGCGTTGGTGAGTCCCGGGAACTGAATCAGTTCATCGAACTCTTTGCGTAACGACTCTGTCGTCACGCCTTCACGCCATTGATCGTGAGGTTTTAGCTGAATAACAGTTTCAATCATAGT
This sequence comes from Vibrio chemaguriensis, assembly GCF_012275705.1. NCBI lineage: Bacteria > Pseudomonadati > Pseudomonadota > Gammaproteobacteria > Vibrionales > Vibrionaceae > Vibrio > Vibrio chemaguriensis. The sequence goes on along the minus strand of NZ_SHOE01000004.1, from coordinate 94,790 downwards.
GAGTGGCGCAGGGTCGGTAGCCGTTTCTGCACGGCCAATCTTGCCCCAAACCGTTTTGACTTCCGGTACGGTTTTGATCAGTTTGTTAGTTTGCTGAACTAGTTCACGTGCTTTACCAATCGAGATTCCCGGATACGTAGTCGGCATGTACATCAAGTCGCCTTCATCCAATGGTGGGATGAACTCGCTACCCAGTTGACTGGTTGGATAGTAAGCTGACGCCATTAGGCCTAAAGCGATAACGATCATACTCTTAGGATACTTGAGGCTGGTATTCAGCAACGGGCGATACAGCGCAATTAAGCCTCTATTTACTGGATTCTTATGCTCTGGTAATACGTTGCCACGGATGAAATAACCCATGAGCACAGGTACGAGGGTAATTGCCAAACCTGCCGCTGCGGCCATTGCATAAGTTTTAGTAAAGGCGAGAGGGGAGAACATCTTGCCCTCTTGACCTTCCAGTGCAAATACTGGCACAAAGCTTAACGTGATGATAAGCAGTGAGAAGAACAGGGGCGCGCCCACTTCTTCAGCGGCTTTGCCAATCACTTGCCAGCGGTTCTTATCCGTGAGAGGCGTTCGTTCAATATGCTTGTGGACGTTTTCTATCATTACGATGGCACCATCCACCATAGCACCGATGGCGATGGCAATCCCCCCGAGCGACATGATGTTGGCATTAATGCCTTGAGAATGCATGACGATAAACGCGGATAAAATACCGACGGGCAAGCTCAGTGCGATAACCAAAGATGAACGGATGTGAAATAGGAAAAGGGCACAAACAACCGCCACGACGATGAATTCTTCCGCCAATTTCTTCCACAAGTTTTCTACGGCAGCGTTAATCAGCGTGGAGCGATCGTAAGTAGGAACGATTTCTACACCATCCGGTAAGCTACGCTGTAAATCTTCAAGTTTGTCTTTTACTTTGCTGATGACTTCACTCGCGTTTTCGCCGAATCGCATGACAATAACGCCACCAACCGCTTCACCTTCGCCGTTAAGCTCAGAGATGCCGCGACGCATTTGCGGACCTAAGTTGATGTCAGCAATGTCGCCCAATAAGAGCGGTGTACCTTTCTCTGTCACTTTGAGCGGGAGTGATTCAATATCCTCAATACTCGTTAGGTAACCTGTAGTGCGAACCATATGTTCCGCTTCTGCTACTTCAACAACAGAGGCGCCCGTTTCCTGATTGCCGTTTTGGATCGCCATGTTCACTTGTTGCAGTGTCAGGTTGTAAGCACGTAGCTTAGCTGGGTCAATCTGAACTTGATATTGCTTCACCATACCGCCAACGGTTGCGACTTCAGAGACGCCATCGACGGTTTGCAGCTCATATTTCAAGAACCAGTCTTGCATACTGCGTAGATCAGCAAGATCATGGTTGCCAGTTTTATCTTGCAGTACATAGCTGTAGACCCAGCCCACACCCGTTGCATCTGGTCCTAATGTCGGTTTTGCACTCGGTGGTAATTTAGGTGCTACTTGGCTTAGGTACTCTAAAACGCGCGAACGTGCCCAATACATGTCGGTATCATCGTTAAAAATGATATAAACATATGAGTCACCAAAGAATGAATAACCACGAACGGTTTCTGCACCCGGTACGGCGAGCATCGCGGTGGTTAGCGGATAAGTAACTTGATCTTCCACCACTTGAGGTGCTTGGCCTGGGTAGCTTGTTTTGATGATCACCTGAACATCAGAAAGATCCGGAATGGCGTCTACAGGTGTATTCTTTACACTGTAAAGTCCGGTTAAAACAAGCGCTAAGGTTGCGATCAAAACCATGAAACGGTTTTTGATCGACCAGCGGATTATTGCTCCAATCATAGTTAGCCCTCAACCGCTTCAAGTTGCTTCAAGACGTAGTCAGCTCCTTGTTTTTCAACTAAAAACCGTACTTTCTGACCTTCTTTGAATCCGGATAGATCCACTTCATTACCTACAGAGAAGTTCATCTCTCCTGCCTCCCAGTTCCATTCTGCAACTGGGAGGTGGTTGAGAGTTATCATCCCAAAATCCGCCATCAACATGCTGATATCTCCGGTAATCCATACGTCAGTCACGACAACGCTGTCATCGGCTTTGTAGTCAACGACTTCATATTGACCGGACTCTGTTTTCTGAATTTCAAACTCGATAGCTTGGCCTTTTTGCAGAGTGCCCAAATCAACGTCATCTGCGAGGGTAAAGTTCATGACCATACCCGGCCAATCCCACTCTGCTACGGGCTGATGATTAATGGTCAACATACGGTGATCTTTCATCACATCGGTGATTTCACCCTTAGCCCAAACTGTTTCTGCTTTGGCTTCAGTAGGTGATGAAATACGGGATAGATCAGCCGTTTGGCTCGATTCCGAATCCAACATAAAGTGTGCAGAGGTTACGATGCGATCATCTTGAGACAGACCTTGTAGCACCTCGATTTTGTCGTCGGCTTCACGCCCAACTTTGATGCGCGTTGAGCGGTATTTACCATCGCCTTCAGACAACACGACTCGGGTCATACCGCCGGATCGAATAACGGAAGACTTAGGAATCGTCATAACTGCGTTATCAGTGACTGGTTGAAGGGCAATGTTGGCAAACATATTAGGTTTAAGATCGCCATTCGGGTTAGGGAACTTGAGGCGTACACGCAAGGTACGAGTTTTAGGATCCAGAATAGGGTATACGTAGTCGACAACCCCTTTCCATTCATTGCCTGGAATAGCATCAAGCGTCATAGTGGCGCTACTTCCTGCTTTCATCCAGTGAGCTTGGCGCTCAAATACTTCGGCATCCACCCATACGTTTTCAAGTGGGCCCGCGCTGATTACCGCTTGAGCAGGGGATAGGTAACCACCTTCACGAACGTTCAAACTCGCGATGACGCCATCTTCCGGAGCTTTAATTTCAATAGTTTGCGATGCTTTCCCGCGTTGAGTGATGGCTCTGATTTGAGAACGATCAACACCCAGTGTCACTAAACGTTCTGTCGCGCCTTTCACCAGGCCATTACGCCCAGTTCGGTAGGCGTTCAGCAGCTCTTCTTGTGCTTTGACTAGCTCAGGCGAATACAGCGTGAACAGCACGTCGCCTTTGTTGACCTTTTCACCCACGGCATTGATGTAAAGCTTTTCAACCCAGCCCGCCACGCGAACGTTGGTTTGCCACAAATGACTTTCGTCAAACGCGATATAGCCGACAGTTTCAATTCGAGGTGAAAGTTGCTCTAAAGAGACTTGAGCGGTTTTTACACCTAAGTTGTTTTCAACTGATGGGTCAATTTTTACCGTGCCGGGTTTGTCTTGTTCACCTGCGAGATCTTCGGCGTACACTGGGATCAAGTCCATGCCCATTGGCGATTTGCCCGGTTTGTCGCGCTTATAATTTGGATCCATTGGCGCAACCCAATAGAGTGGCTCGTTTGAGCTGCTCGCAGCGCTACCGCCTGTGCCGCTCATGTCGTGGTTTGCACCAGATAGGTACTGATTAACGCCAAACCCTAGTGCCCCGCCAACAAGCAGAGCGATGGTTGCTATCTTGATTGAATTTGAACTCATTCCTAATTCCTTATTTTCCCCATGAGGCATGACAGCGATGTTGATTGTTTATTGGTGTGAATTCGCCATCGTCCCCAAACTTGGGTTCTCTCATGTTTTTGTTTTAGTTCGCGCTTGCTTCAGGCGTGATGTTGGGTGCGGATACTTGATATTCGAAACCACCCAATAAAGCCGCTAAGTTGCTGTTTACGATGTTTAAATCGGTAATAAGACGTTGCTGTTCGAGCTTTAGCGCCAGCTCGTCTGTGCTTGCCATGATCACGTCGTTAAACTGTGCGGTGTTGTTTTGATAGCCCCTTTCTACCGCGTGAATACGAGCTTGAACTTGGGGAAGTAAGGTGGATTGATAACGCTCTAAACGCTGACTCAAGTTGGCGCGATCAACCAGCAATGTGTTGACCTTTGCGTTCATCTGAGTCAGTAACGTATCTTTTTGTGAACGAGCGGCACCCACTTGATACTGGGCGGCAGCTAAGTTGCGGTCTTGGCGATTGCCAGTGAACAGGGGAATGTCCATCGTTAGATACGCGCTCACCAAATCCGATGCAGGTTCGCCTTTCATATTGTTGGCTTGACGATAGGCGTACATCACTTCCACACCGAATTGAGGCGTGTAAGCTTGCTCTGCAATATCCACTTGAGTTTCATTGGCAGAAATACTTACGTCTGCCATTTTCACCATCGGGTGATCACTCAACTGTTGGTAGTGCTTGGTCGTTTCGCTATTTGCCGACAACTTTTGGTTCAATGACGCCCAAGTCAGTGTGTTGCTGGCTTGAAGTGTTGAGCGTCCGTTGTGGATATAGGTATTGAGCCAGTCAGAGCCCAACCATTCTGAGAGTTGCGAGACCAAACGGCGCTGCATTTGTGCGTTGGCTTGCAGCTTTTCATCCAACTTACTCACTTGAAGCTGTGCATTCAGTAAATCTTGCGCTTCGCTTTTGCCGATTGAGTAATTGGTTTGAATGAAGTTTTCCATTTCCGTCATGAGCCGACGGTTTTCTAGCAAAATTTGCTCTGCCTTCTGCTGATAGCCCAGCTCCAACCAAAGCTGAGTCATGCTGTTTGCCACTTCAAGCTCCCGTGCGTGAACTTGCAGAGACAAACCATCGGCTTGTTGATTGGCTTTCTTTTGTTGAAGATCGAGCGTCGAGCCACGTTCGAACTGTTGCATCAAACCGACGGAGATATTGGTCATCGGATCCTCGTCAAATTTGAAGCTATCGACAGGCAAACCGCCAAAACCGACTTTCAGTTTCGGGTCCATCAAGGTTGCGCTGGCTACGCCTGTTTCACGCATTGCTTCCGATTGAGCATAGAACTGCTTACGGTTGCCATCGTTACTCAACGCAACGCTAATGAGGTTTGCTAGCTCATTGGTTGATTGAGCTTGCGCTTCTTGTTGTGCTTTCGTATTGGCTGGCGATTGTGCCACCACATTGAAAGCAGGTAGGGCAACCAGAGCCAGTGAGCATACTGGTGCCACTAAGCGATTTGGGTTGAATTCCATAATTTACATCCAAATTGATACCAAGCTCTTTTGCGTTTCGGGATCGATTGAACCGAGCGGGAGAGCGTTGGTATTTGCCAAACGGATGACGCACTTTTTTATCACTAAATAGCAGGTAACAAATGGAGTTACGAGCGAATAGCTGAGGTGAGCACGCTATCAGTTGGGCGCAAAGAAACTGCCTGCAAAGCGATGCAGGGTCGAATGCTTTGTATGGATTAAACTATCGGAGGCCGATACAAATCATGGGTGACTTGTACCACTGGTGCGGTAATTTCTGAGGCAATGGATGCGCGACAAGCCAATGGGGAGAGCTGGCTGTCAGTGACTGGTAATGGGACAAAAACGAATGAGCAAGATGCTGTACAGCAATTGTGGATCATACCGGAGCCATCAACACAGCTCATGGTAATCTCTGCAGAGTCGGAGCTCAACGATGAGGCCATCTCCATGCTCATACTCGGGGAGCCGCAGTGATCGTTCTCGCTTGCCATTTCCGTCATGTGAGCAGACATCATGGCATCACTCGACATCATTTTTAGGCTCATTAAAGGCGCACTATTTACCACGCTAGATACCAGCAGTATCAGCGTTGTACATAACGTTAGCCAAATTGTATGCAATGATTTCAGACGCATACGGTTTCCAGTCAAAATGAGCTTATATATCGAGTAACCACTAAATAATAAAGGTTACCCTAGGGGTAAAGTCAAGGATTATACCGACCCCCTTCGAGATAATGAGTTCTACATCTTAAAGTCAATTGGACATATTAATCGCTAAGAAATATCTCGCTAGTGAGTTTTTTGTCACACGAACTTTCCATGGTAGGGTTTATCCTTATAGAATGTAAGGTTTAGTGTGCCTGCTTCGGGGGTTGTATGATAGAAATTGTCATCGATGGAAAATATAGAATTGTAGAAGAGGGGCTAACCCTTCTGGAAGCAGCCAAAGTGTGCGGGGTCGAAATCCCTTCACTGTGCGGAATGAACAAAAGTAACGAGAAAATTCCGTGTGATTTGTGTGTGGTCGAAGTGGAAAGTGGCGGAACTAAGCGCGCCTGTGATCTCAAAGTGTACCGCGGTCTCAATGTCGTCACACAATCAGAACAACTTAGTGAGCACCGCAGAAAAGCGCTCAACCGAATCATGACGGACCACTACGCAGACTGTGAAGCTCCATGCAAAACGGCGTGTCCTGCTGGGGTAGACATCCAATCTTATCTCTACCATATCTCGCAAAACGATCATCAAAAAGCGATTGAAGTTATTAAACGCACACTACCAATGCCGTTATCGATTGGGCGTGTGTGTCCGGCATTCTGCGAAAGTGAGTGTCGCCGTTCTTTGGTGGATGAGCCGATTGCCATTCGCCAACTCAAACGCCATGCCGCAGACGCAGATTTAGCGGCGCATGAAGCGTATGTCCCAGAGAAAAAACCAGCGAAGCATCGCAAGATCGCCGTTGTTGGTAGTGGCCCCGGTGGCTTAACGGCAGGTTATTACTTGTCGAATGAAGGTTATGACGTCACCGTATTTGAGTCCATGCCAAAAGCAGGCGGTTGGCTACGCTATGGCATTCCTGAATATCGCCTACCTAAAGACATTCTAGACAAAGAAATCGAATTGATGTGCCGCAACGGTATGCAAGTTGAAACCAACAAAAAGCTTGGTGTTGATTTCACGCTGTCTCAATTGAGTGAAGGCTACGATGCTGTCTGTTTGGCAGTGGGGGCGTCTCAAGCGGTAGAAATGAATTATCCTGGTAGCGACTTGGACGGCTGTTATCTCGGTGTTGATTACCTGAAAGATTACGTTACAGAACAAAACTACGCGACGGGCAGCAAAGTTGCCGTGATTGGTGGTGGTAACACTGCGATCGACTGTGCGCGTACGGCGCGTCGTGCGGGTGCCGATACCACTTTGATCTATCGTCGAACTCGCGACGAAATGCCAGCCGAAGACTACGAAATCGTCGAAGCTGAACATGAGGGTGTGAAGTTCCATTTCTTAACGAATCCGGCGCAAAACATCGCGGATGAAAACGGCCGCGTGAAGGCAATTCGATTAGAACGAATGGCGTTAGGTGAGCCAGATTCGTCTGGTCGTCGTAGTCCGAAACCAACGGGTGAGTTCTTTACTGAAGCATTTGATACCGTGATTGCAGCGGTATCGCAAAAGCCGGATCTCAGCTTCTTAGAAAACGATGAGCTCTCCATTCCTCTAACGCGTTGGAACACATCTGAATCCGATGCTCAAACCATGCACACGGGTACGGGCAATATCTTCAGTATCGGTGATTTTCGTCGTGGTCCTGCAACAGCGGTTGAAGCGGTGGGCGATGGGCGAGTTGCGGCAAAAGCGATTGATCTGTTCCTCAATGGTGATATGGCGGATATGCCGAAACCTGCGTTCAACTCTCGTAAAGAGAAAAAACTGGCGCAGGTTGACCCACTTCATTTCGAAAATATCCAAAAAGTTGCTCGTTCAATCATGCCGGAATTGACGCCAGCACAGCGTGATCAGAGTTTTGCTGAAGTGGAACTGGGCTTTGATAACGAAGAGGCCATGAAAGAAGCGGCGCGCTGCTTAGAGTGTGGTTGCCAAGCGAATACCGACTGTGCCTTGCGAGATTACTCAACGGAATATCATGCCGAGCAACATTTCGATGTTTCCGTGGACGTTTCCTCTGCTAACGTGATTGGTCATCAAGATTGGCTCGATTTACGTGCGAAAGATCTTCGTCACAAATACGAAGTAGACCGCAGTTCTGAGTTCATTGAATTTGATGCTAACCGCTGCATCAGTTGTGGTCAGTGTATTCAAGCATGCCGTGAGCAAGCGGTACATGGTGTGTTGAGTTTTGTGTCGGATAAAAATGGCCGACCAGCTTTACGACCAGATGATCGTCCACGATTCCGCTCCGATGAAAAAGGCGCAAGTTGCAGCGGTTTGACGCTTATGGGCGATTCAAAATGCGTGCAATGTGGGGCGTGTGTTCAGGCGTGTCCAACGGGCGCGATGGTGGACAGCCGTGATCGTTCTCAAGGTAGAACCGAACATCTAAAAGCCGTCGACACCATTTGTACCTACTGCGGTGTGGGTTGTAAGTTGACCATGTTTGTCGATGAGCAACAAAACAAAATCCGCTATGTAAAAGGTGCGGATTCGCCAGTTAACCAAGGTATGCTGTGCGTGAAAGGCCGTTTCGGTTTTGATTTCATTAGCAGCGAAGAGCGTTTAACGACACCACTGATTCGTAAAGATGGTTGGTTGCAGCCAGCAAGTTGGGACGAAGCGATTCAGCTCGTGGCTTCGAAGCTTTCGACGATCAAGCAAGATTTTGGTAGCAACGCACTGGCCGGATTCTCTTCAGCGAAAACCACTAACGAAGATAACTACGCATTTCAAAAATTCATCCGTCGTGAACTTGGTACGAACAACGTTGATCACTGCGCACGTTTGTGTCACGCATCAAGTGTGACAGGGCTTGAAGCATCGTTGGGGAGTGGTGCGATGACCAACGACATTCCAAGCATTAAGCATTCCGATGTGATCTTTATTATCGGTTCTGACACCACATCTGCGCACCCGATCATCGCTTCGCACATCAAGCAGGCGATTCGTCATCACGGGGCACGCTTGATTGTGGCAGACCCGAAACGAGTGGACATGGCCGAACATGCAGAGCTGTACTTAGCGCATCGACCGGGTACGGATGTTATGTTGCTCAATGGCGTGATGCAGCAAATCATCAAAAATGGTTGGTATGATCAAGAATACATCGAAGAGCGCGTCGACGGCTTTGATACCTTGCTTCAAGAGGTGATGTCGCCAGCGTACAACCTAGACAAAGTTGAGTTAGTGACGGGCGTAAAAGCGGACGATATTTTCGCGATGGCGCGAATGATCGGTACGGCAAAACGCACGGCGGTGTATTACTCAATGGGTATTACCCAGCATACAACAGGGCACGATAACGTTCGTTCGATTGCAAACCTGCAATTGTTGTGTGGCAACATCGGTATTGAGGGGGGTGGTATTAACCCACTGCGCGGTCAATCAAACGTACAAGGTGCGTGTGATATGGGCGCTTTACCGAACTGTTATCCGGGATATCAAAAAGTGTATAACCCGATTGTTCGTCAGAAATTCGCGATTGAGTGGGATGCGCCGAACTTACCTTCTGAGCAAGGGCTTACCCTAACGGAAATCATCGATGCGGCGTGCAAACGAGAAGTTCGCGGGATGTACATCATGGGCGAAAACCCAGTACTGAGCGATCCAAACCAAGCACACGTGATTGAAGGGTTGGAAGCACTCGACTTCTTGGTCGTGCAAGACATCTTCCTCACCGAGACGGCGCAGTACGCCGATGTGGTATTGCCTTCTTGTTCATTTGCGGAAAAATCCGGTCACTTCACCAATACTGAGCGCCGCGTGCAGCGCGTTAATGCGGCAGTGAAAGCGCCGGATGAGGCGAAAGAAGATTGGTGGATCATTCAAGCGATCGCAAACGCGATGGGCAGCGATTGGCATTACCAGTGCATTTCTGAAATCACTAGCGAGATCGCGCGTGTAACGCCGCAATATGCAGGGTTACGTTGGGACGCGATCACGCCGAACGGTGTTCAATGGCCAAGTAACAAGAACAATCCAAACGGTACTCGTATTATGCACCAAACCCAATTTACCCGAGGGAAAGGGCAAATGGTGGGCGTGCCTTTCCGTTATGCAGCGGAGTTGCCTGATGAAGAGTATCCTTTGGTGCTTACAACAGGGCGTGTGCTAGAACAGTTCCACACCGGTACGATGACACGCAAAACGAAAGGGTTGGATAACCTTGCTGGGCCAAGAGCGATGATCAGTGTTGAAGATGCTGAAGCAATTGGTATCCATAATGGTCAGCGCTTAAAAGTGTCGACTCGTCGTGGCTGCATCGAAATTGATGCGTTTGTGACCAAGCGAATGCAAAAAGGCGTCGTGTTTATCCCGTTCCATTTCGTTGAATCGCCAGTCAACCGCTTGACGACTACGGCAACGGACCCGCATGCGAAAATTCCTGAATTCAAAGTCGCAGCGGTGAAGATTGAAATCAGTGAAACGGCCGGTCAACCAGAGCCTGTCGAGGAGGCGGTACACCACGTCTAACATCAACGACATCAACGCTTCACGCACTGGCGAGTTGAGAAATTGCATTTAAGCTTATGATATGTAATAGCGAAACGAGCAGTGCGTGTGTCGAGTGTTTTTAAGTGGGTCATATTGCTCCTACCCGCTCTTATTTGGCTGGCGGTCAGGCAAATTGAACATATTTGGTGGGCGGAGAATCTTACCTCGATTCCCGCCCTCATTGTGTTCACTTACGTTGTTTTAGCCTCGGCGTTTTTTATCGCTCACCGATGGTTGCAAAGTGCATTTTCTGCCTTTGTCGCTATTTTGTTTGTCTTGTTACTTGTTCCGCCGCAGCGCAGCCATGTGGCGTCTTGCTCGCAGTCTTTGAGCGTCATTCAATTCAATCTTTTTTACGAAAACTCAGACATCAATCAGTTCATCAACTATCTGTTGAGGCATCCTGCTGATCTGGTTGTAATGCAAGAACTGACGCCTCGTGTTGGCAGCCTTTTGCACATGTTGGATGATGTCTATCCGCATTATTATGGTGGTCAACGTGACGTGGGATACCCTTCAAATTTGATGATTCTTAGCCGACACCCCATCACGGAGGTTTCGGTTTATCGTGCGCCAAATGGACAAGAAGTCATCAGAGCGGTTTGGCTGCCTAAAGGTCAAGCACCGATCTCTTTGTTTGCGGCTCATCCACCGTCACCAAGAACCAGCGAGCTTTGGCATCAAAGAAATGCGCTGGTGCGAACCATAGAAATGCTGATCGCGCTTTATCCCGAGCCAGAGGTGTTGGTTGTGGGGGATTTCAATCTCTCCTCGGTTAGCCCTCGTTTTTCTGCGCTATTCCCGAGTTTTCAAACTGCGCCAGTGACGAGCTGGCCAACTAACATCAAAGGCATCAACGTGCCAGAGCCGATGATGATAGGCATTGATCATTTGTGGCTAAAATCTGAGCAAGAACAGCGAATCATATGCTCTCGTGAATCCTCTGCTTTTCCTCAAGGCTCAGATCACCGCATGGTGACAACCCAGATCGGTGTGCATATCCCATAGTTCAAGCCCTTAGAGTTTGTCATGTTTCATAAGTAAAACCGGTACTGAGCTTTTCATAGAATTGACTGTCTCTGACTGTTCTCTGTTATTTGAGCAAGTTCCATGACCTAAACTTTGCTCGCTTCCTATACTGAACTAACGAAGCAGGATTTTTATAACAACAAGAGGCCGCTTGCATGACAAGAACAACCTCATTTGCACTCGTTTTATTACTGATGTGCGCATACTTTGGTTACAACCGTTATTACGTGTATCCGCAGCAGTTGGAAACACAGGCCAAATCCATGTTGATACAAATGGCAAATCGCGAAGAATGGATGGATGTGTTTGAGATGATGAATCGCGTAGAGGCGCACAAAGGGCATTTAGAGCTCGTGGCCGATGTTACGTCTTCTGATGGCAAACGTGCTTACAGTGAAGGCTTTATTACCTATACTGATCGTGAAGGTGTCGTCTGTAAACAGGTGGTGTTTAACTTTAAAATCAACTCTTTGAAAAACTACAGTATTTCAGACTTACGAGACTGCTCGTACGGCGAATATTATTAAGGTGAGTTGCTTAGTTAAGTCCGGTAAAACTAAATTTGAATATCCAAACAAAAATAGCCTCATTGTCGAGGCTATTTTTGTTTCTGCGGAAGAGAAAAATTGGCAAGTTTAATCGAGCGATTTCTTAAACCTCAGTGACGCAACGACCAATCCAAATACGGTAAACCCGAGCAACCAAAGGGTATCTCGCCATAAGTCCATCAGATCCGCTCCTCGCAACACTATGCCTCGAATCATGCGCATAAAGTGAGTGGCGGGCAGGGCTTCTGAAATCCACTGTGCTGCGACTGGCATACCCTCGTAAGGGAACATAAATCCAGACAGCAGAATCGAAGGCAGAAGAATGAACACCGTCATTTGCATCGCTTGAAGCTGTGTTGTGGCGATGGTGGATATGACTAATCCTAAAGTTAAGCTGGCGGCGATAAACAACAAGGTTCCAAACAGAATTTGGCTGATTGCACCGTTAATAGGTACGCCGAAAATCCAATGTCCCAATCCTAGAATGATGAAAACCTGAATTAAGCCGACAAAGATATACGGCACGATTTTCGCCACCATTAGCTCTATCGAGTGGATGGGCGTGGTGATCAATAGCTCCAAATTTCCCCGTTCACGTTCTCGTACAATCGCGGCACTGGTGAACAAAATCATCGTCATGGTGAGAATCACACCGAGTAAGCCGGGTACGATATTGACCGCAGAACGTCGACTTGGGTTGTAGTAGAGTGCGACTTCGAATGTTTTGCTTGGCGCTGGGCGAATCTCGAAATCAAAATCGGTCAATGGCATGGTTTGCAACGACAATATTGCCGAGCTGATCATGGTATCTGACCCATCCACAATCCATTGCCCAAGCTCTCGACCTTGCATCATGCGTTGTGTGAGATCGCTTGGCAAAATCAGCACAGCGCGCACAATACCATCTTGAATCGCTTGTTCAGCCTCTTGCGCGGTGGCATAGGTTTCTTTGATATCCACCACTTGAGTGACTTTGACGGACTGGGTAATGATCCGCCCGGCGGTACTGCCACTTTGGTCGACAACACCTACCGGAATGTTGCGAATGTCCGTATTGATTGCGAAGCCGAACAGCAAAAGCTGGATAAGCGGGATCATCACCACCATGCCAAACGTGATTCGGTCACGGGAAAGTTGGCGAATCTCTTTGATCATGACGGCTTTCATGCGAGCGATAGGTTTCATCATTGGCGGCCTTTCCCTGTCACGCTGACAAAAACATCTTCTAAGCTTGGGCGAGCGTGGTTCATTTCAGCGTTTTGAAGTTCAGGAAACGTCTGCTTTAACCATTCAATCGGCTGCTCGACATGCTGGTGGATAAGGATGCGTAAACGAATCCCCAACTGCGCCGCAGAGCGAACTTCGTCACGTTGAATCAGCTTTTCTTTGAGTTCACGAAGTTTGTCGGCTTTCACCTCAATGATATTAACGCCCATCTGTTCCATTAACTGTTCGGGTTCGCCATCGGCACGAATTTCGCCCGATTCCATGATCGCCAGACGGTGGCAGCGTTCCGCTTCGTCCATGTAATGCGTGGTGACCAAAATCGTCGTACCTTGATCGCACAAGTCGAACAACTGCTCCCAAAAATCGCGTCGATTTTCGGGGTCAACGGCGGATGTCGGCTCATCCAAAAATAGCAGTTCGGGTTTGTGCATGGTCGCCGCGGCGAGTGAAAGGCGCTGCTTTTGACCGCCGCTCATGCCGCTTACGCGCTGTTTGCGCAATTGATCCAACCCGTAAGTGGTGAGCTGCTCTTCTATCCGCTCTTTCAGCGACTTGCTGCTTAAACCAAAAATTTGCCCAATAAATTCAAGGTTCTCTTGAACGGATAGGTCATCGTACAACGAGAACTTTTGTGTCATGTAGCCAATTTTGAGCCGCAGTTGTTCGGATTGTTTTGGGACTTCTAACCCAAGCACATCCACACTGCCTTCGCTGGGGCTAAGAAGGCCGGTGAGCACACGAATGGTGGTCGACTTACCACAACCATTTGGCCCCAAAAATCCGTAAATGCTGCCTTTGGGCACGTTGAGTGTGATGTTATTAATGGCAGTAAAGTCGCCGAACTTTTTGACCACATTTTGAGCTTGAATTGCATACTCGGTCATTGGCTTACTCCACCAAATCTACTTGGGCAGGCACACCGGACGGCAACGTTTTTGCAGACTCAGGTAAATCAACTTCTGCTAGATACATCAATCGTGAACGTTCTTCTTCGGTTAGTGCGAAGTAGGGCGTGAATGACGGCTCACTAGCCACCCAACGAACGGTGCCTTGTAATGGACTCTCCAGGCCATCGACATTTACCGTCACGGTTTTCCCAGGAATAAACCCGATTCGATAATCGGCAGGAACATACACTCGCGCATACGGCACGCGGTTGGCTTGAATCACGGCAACCACACCGTTCACTGGTACGCGTTCGCCAAGATTGTAAGGCAAATTATCGAGCGTACCGTCACGCGTAGCCGTGATGGTGAGTTCTGCCAGTTTTTGCTCTTGCAACGCCACTTCGGCTTTTGCCGCCATTAAAGCGGCTTTAGCTTGTTCGATGTCTTCTAGGCGAGAACCTGCGGTGAGCTTACTGAACTCTTCTTTTGCTGAGTCTAATTCCGCTCTCGCCGAGTCCCTTGCCGCAAGAGCGGAATCTTTTTCGGATTGGCTGATGAGCTTTTTACGCACCAGTTCGGCTTTGCGTTGATAGTTTTTCTGCGCTTCGGTGAGCTGCGCTTCCGCTCGGGCTACGCGTGCCGATGCGGCAGCAATGTCTTCTGGACGTTCACCATTGGTCAATTTAAGCAAATACGCTCCGGCTTTGGCTTGCTCGGCAACGGCGTGTGCAAGAACGGCTTGTTGATTCTTGGTATCGAGCTGAACCAACACTTCCCCTTCACTGACCAAGCTGCCTTCTTTGACAGGAAGGGCTCTAATTATCTCATTAGATGTGGCAGTAAACGTTACGCGGTCACGTTCTAAAGTGCCAAGCGCTTGGTGCGTGTTATCTTTTGAACAGGCGCTTAAAAGGGCAATAACCAATGTGCCAAAAATGATTCGCTTCATAGTGCGGTGCTTCCTTTGAAGAAGTAATGCATGAATAGATAACTTGTGAACGGGAGCGTGTTGATTGAGCCCGCCAACCCGTCGCTAACTGCCATCCATGACGATTTCTTTTTAGAGCTTAGCATTTTATCTACAAGCGATTCTTTTTAAATAGAGAGGCTTAGCGTTGGAACAAGCTTGTCGCGAGGTGGAATGAAAAAACCTTGAACGAGGTCAGGTTTTTCCTGATAAGTAAAATTAAATGCCCAGCGATAAACACTAGGCTAGTTGAGGCTGCAAGTTGTCAATTGATTCTGAATTAGAAATCACTTCACATTTTAAGTGGTTGATTCGTAAAATGGATTGCGGTCGGCCATGACAATAGGCAAGGTGTTGAATAATACGAATCACTCATATAAGGCCATCCATGACAACAACTGGTCACGTGCATTTTTATATTGGCACTTACACCAACCCTCCGAGTACGAGCACGGGCATTGCGTGTCTATTGCTGAACACTGAAACGGGTGAACTGACTCGGCTTGACGATGTTGTAGTTCAACGTAATCCGTCCTATCTCACGACCACCGAACACGGGCTGTATACGTTTAGCGAAATGGATAGAAATGAAGGTGCAGAGCTCGCGTTTTTTCGCGGTAGTGAATCCGTCTCTTTGCCGATTAATGGCGATTATCCGTGTCATTTGGATATCAAAAAACCGTTGTTGGCGGTCGCTAATTATGGCTCTGGAAATGTTAGCGTATTTCAATTGGATCGCGATGGTAAACCGCTAGGTTTATTGACGGATTTATACGTTGATGGATGCGGGCCGAATTTAGAACGCCAAACTTCTCCTCATGCTCATCAAGTCACGTTTTTAAAGCACAGTGATCAATTGGTTGTCGTAGACTTAGGCAGCGATAGCGTCCTTATTTATGATTACGATGCCCAGCCGCCGGATTTTTCACTGTCGCAAGTGATTCATTTGCCCGCAGGTTCGGGACCGCGCCATGTGGTGTTTAACCAACAAGAGTCTACAGCGTATGTGGTTTGCGAACTGTCAGAAACCTTGATTGTTCTGGTTAAGCACCAAGATAAGTGGCTTATCTCGAATCAAACAGAATTATTAGAAGGGGAAGAGAATCAGCAAGCGGCGGCGGCGATTCGTCTTTCGCAAGATGAAACGTTTTTGTATGTCTCTTGCCGAGCTCAGAACAAAATCAGTGTGTTTGATGTGTCTGGCGATACGCCAAAAAGGCGAGCAGCCATTCACTGTGAAGGGGCTTTTCCACGAGATTTTGTGTTGTCTCATGATCAAAAGTGGTTGTTGGTTGCCAATCAACATTCCAACAATGTGGTGAGCTTTCGTCGAAATCCTCAAACAGGGGAAATTACTGCAACGGGTTATGACTGTGAGATAGGCTCTCCAGTGTGTATTGTCGAACACCTTTGTAACGATTAACGCAGAAGCAGCAGGAAATAGAAAAGCCTAGCGGGCGGCTAGGCTCTCAAGGATAAAAACAGTTAACGCCAATCTTCGAGGCACACTTAGACGTAAATTTTGCCTTTCATATACAACACACCATCACCAGATACATTGACGCAATCCTCTTTGACTTCGCAGTACAGAACGCCACCACGCGCTGATGCTTGATACGCCACTAAAGATGCTTTGCCGAGCTCTTGCGCCCAATATGGTGCTAAGCCTGCGTGGATTGATCCTGTGACAGGGTCTTCATCTCCGCCGTTTGCTGGCCAAAAGTAGCGAGATACAAAGTCGTATTGACTGCTTTTTGATGTGACGACGACATCGTAAGGGGCGAGTTGTTTCAGTTGGTCGGATCGATATTGAACATCGAAAACGGTTTGCTCATCTTCCACGATGACGAAGTAAGCTTGCGGGCTAAGCAGTACGTGTGTTACTTCGCAGTTTAATCCCTCAATTAATTGCGTAGGAATGGCGTTGACGGGGTGTGGCGCTCTTGTCGGAAATGTCATTTCAATCTTGCCAAGTGCGTTCTTAATTACGGTTAAGGTGCCCACTTTTAATGTGTGAAACTCAATACTTCCTGTAACGCCTAGTTGGTCGAACAACACCATAGAAGCGGCGAGCGTTGCATGTCCACAAAAGTCGATTTCTGTGAGTGGCGAAAACCAGCGTATTTCATATTGATTCGTTCCAATCGTTTTAACAAACGCGGTTTCAGAGAGGTTGTTTTCCGCTGCAATGTTTTGCATTAGCTCTGGTTCTAACCACTCTTGCAAGGGTACGACTGCTGCTGAGTTGCCTTTAAATTGCGTGTCTGTAAATGCGTCAACGACGTAGATATCCAGTTCCATTTTGTCTTCCTTGTTCTCTGAGCGGTTGGTTAGCATAAACCAGATGCAACTCAGAGAATAAGAAATTTATGTTTGAATCTTAAAGTATCAAAATAGACGATGGTTTTATATTTTGTGATACTTATTGATGTATCTTGGCTTGGGTTGATGAATAGACTTGAATTGAACTCATTGAAAGGAATAAACACATGAAAGCGATTCACAAGTCTGTTTTGGCCCTTAGCGTTTTAGTTATCGGCTCTGCCCATGCTTTTGAACTAACGAGCAAAGATATTCAAGAAGGTCATCCAATGGCGAAGACATTTGAATATTCAGGTTGGGGATGTGATGGTGCGAACCAGTCTCCACAACTGATGTGGAAAGACGTTCCAAAGGGTACAAAAAGTTTTGCGATTACCGCGTACGATCCTGATGCACCAACAGGCAGTGGTTTTTGGCATTGGATAGCGTTTGATATTCCAGCCTCAGTTAACGAGCTGCCTCGTGGCGTTGATATCAGCAAGCTCGGCGGTAAGGAGTCTCGTATCGATTACGGTACTACTGGTTTTGGCGGCGCATGTCCTCCAGAAAAAGATGGTATGCACCGCTACCAGTTTACCGTTTGGGCGCTGCCGAGTGATAAGTTGAACTTGGATGAGAACACGCCAGCGGCGGTTGTGGGATTTACGTTGAATAGTGTCGCATTGGACAACGCGAAGTTAACCGCGACTTACACGCGATAATTAAATGCTTAAGGGGAGAAGATGGGGCATCAATATCAAGTGACGCTGTTTCGTGCGGAGCAGCAGCAAAAGCTACGTAACGTCAGGATTCACTCCCCGAGTATTATCCAGATCATTAAAGGGAGTAAGCGTCTGTTTTGGAAAGACGAAGCGTTTGATATTCTTCATCCTAACATCATGCTTTGTGAAGCAAACGCTTCGCTGAATTTTGAAAACCTTCCTCAACAAGGGCGTTTTCTTTCACGAATGTTCAGTTTTCACTGCGTACCTAGCGATGAAATGTTAGAGCTGAGTATGAGTAATGCATTGGGAAATTACGTCCCAGCGGTGGAGACAGACAAAGCACTGCAAGCGACATTAAATGCCTTGTTTTCTTTTGAACGGGAAAGTTTAAGTGAAGCGACGCAACGTTATTGGATGATGGGGTTGTATCAGCAGTTAGCAGAGCGAGGACTATTGCATCGGCTTTTCTCGAGTTCCAATACCTCGTTCAGTCAGAAACTCAGCCGCTATCTGTCACGCTCTCCGGGCGATGACCACCCTTTAGAATTTGTTGCTGAGCGCTTTGCTATGAGCCGAGCAACGTTGATACGCAAACTCAAGCAAGAGGGCACTCAGTATCGCGAAGTGCTGGCAGAAGTGCGCTTAAATCACGCACTCTACCTGATGCAAAATGGTTCATACAACGTTGCGTTACTCGCGCAGTTGTGTGGCTATCAATCGGAAGGCCGTTTTAGCCAACGATTTAAAGGGAAGTTTGGTTTAACGCCCAGTGAGTACATAAAAACTGTCGTCAGTTAGTACTTAATATTGCTGTTTGGCTCGATCTTTTATGTTTCCAATTTTAGCTCTGGTATTTGGTTTTCATCCTCAGTGCGACGTTAACCAAAGCAATCAGAACGGGAACCTCGATTAGCGGACCAATCACGCCAGCGAATGCTTGATCGGAGTTCAGGCCAAATACAGCAATGGAAACCGCGATCGCCAGCTCGAAGTTGTTGCCCGTCGCCGTAAAAGCAATGGAGGCATTTTTATCGTAGGGGATGCCCATTCTCTTCCCGATAAAGAAGCTGGTAAAAAACATCAATACGAAGTAGATCGCTAGTGGGACTGCCACGCGGAACACATCCATTGGTA
This sequence comes from Vibrio chemaguriensis, assembly GCF_012275705.1. Taxonomy (NCBI): domain Bacteria; kingdom Pseudomonadati; phylum Pseudomonadota; class Gammaproteobacteria; order Vibrionales; family Vibrionaceae; genus Vibrio; species Vibrio chemaguriensis. Next base: position 75,731 of record NZ_SHOE01000004.1, on the reverse strand, counting down.
GCTGTAAAATCATCTCTCCTTTGAGGCTGAACATCAGCACGATGGTGGCGAGCAAAGCGATCAAAGTAATGGGTGAAATTCGAGGAATAAACACATCGTTGTACCACTTCTCACCCTTTGCAGCGACTAACCATTTACGACTGAGAAAACCAGCGAGGAACGGAATACCTAAGTAAATCAATACGCTTTCCGCAATGTCTCCCATGGAAATATCAACCACAAAACCTTCATAGCCAAAGAACGGTGGAAGTACGGTGATGAATAGCCAAGCCATAACGCTGTAAGTCAGAATTTGAAATGCGCTATTTAATGCCACCAAGGCCGCGCCATATTCTTTGTTGCCGCCGCCAATATCATTCCACACTAAAACCATAGCGATGCAGCGTGCAAGGCCAATCAAAATAATACCGACCATGTAACCTGGATGATCACCAAGAAAGGTTAAAGCAAGAACGAACATCAGGATTGGGCCGATGATCCAGTTCATAACCAGAGACAGCGTGATGGCTTTTTTATCTCTCGTTACCGTTCCTAATAGACCGTAGTTCACCTTGGCGAGTGGTGGGTACATCATCAAAATCAAACCAATGGCGAGTGGTACGTTCGTACTACCAACGGACATTGCTTCGTTCCATTCTGCTACTTGCGGGTAGGCTGCGCCTATCCCCACGCCGATGGCCATTGCGACAAAGATCCAAACCGTTAAGTAGCGGTCAAGAAAGCTCATTTTTTCGCTGGCACTATTTAAAACTTCAGTCGTCATAGTGGTCTCTATTCGTTTATCGTCGAAAGGCGATATATAAGGTTATAGTTTATCTTTGCGCGCATGGAAAGCGCGCAACGTGTCTTAGCTAAATAAACCGGAAAATTGAGCGTTAAACGCGTTCAGTTTTTCACGTTGAATGCGGTAACAAACCTTTGGCGGGTTAGGTTCTGCACTGATAAACCCTGCCTGTTTTAGAATACGTAAGTGTTCTGATACGGTCGATTGCGCTAAACCTAACTCAGAGACTAAATCGCTATTTAAGCAGCCGCCCATAGTGTCTAAAGTGTGAAGAATATGCAGAATGCGTAAGCGAGCAGGATGAGACAGCGCTTTTGCTTGAGCGGCGAGTGCTTGCTCTTTATCCAGTTGTTTTTGTGTGGCTTCAAAAGCAATTTCGCATGTTTCGCTGCATTTGTTGCTCATGAGCAGACCTTTATAGTTAATCGTCGAATTACGATTAAGTGTACGTGTGCTTTTTCTAAGGCGCAACTGTTGGCAGTAAAAAAGCAGAACTTAAAGATACGACGAATTGGGGGTGTGGTATCAGGAGCTAAGTTCTGCTTGGGGGTTAGGTTATGAACAATTTTCTATATTTCCTGCTCGCTAAATCAGTATGGTGAAAAAAGGGGAGGCGAAAAAGAGAGTAGATTTCTTCGCTTTATTCCTGATAAAACCGAATTGGTGGGGTTTTCCTACAATATAGGGACGAAATGCTAGTAAAAGGGGAACAAAGTGTTTGGAAGTTTTCTTATTTTATTGCCGCCAAGTTCAGTAAAATACGCCTATTCAATGGCCTCCTAGAGTTAAGGTACGTACGGTGTCTGATCTCAACTTATTTCGTTATTACCAACGCTTGCTTTCGTTTAATGTTGGTGATGAAACGAAAACTACATTGCAAGAAATCGCCGATTTATTGTTTACCTCTCCTCGGCATGCGCGCAGCCTGTTATCGCAAATGCAGGATAAAATGTGGTTGAGTTGGTATCCGAAAGCAGGAAGAAATCAGCGTTCGACCCTCGTACTCAATATCGAGTTAGAGGCTTTAAAAGAAAGCTTAGCTCTCGCGCGTATTAAGCGAGGTAAGTATGAGAAAGCGCTCGCGATATTAGATGAGGATGAAGTTGCGTTTGGACGTTTATTGAAAACAACGTCAGGCGCATCGGTTCAAGAAGGTCAGCTCAACATTCAACTGACCTACAAACGTATGTTCGAGCGTGTGGTTCCGCATCAACTGCAGCGAAGTAGTGAACGTTTTTTGCTTCGCCAAATTTATTGTTGTTTGGTTTCGAGCGATTACAACGGGCAGGTGCAGCCAGAGCTGGCTCATCATTGGCGTTATGATGACAGCTTGTACGAATGGACATTTTATCTTCGTCCGGGTCTGACTTTTCATAATGGCAACCCAATTGATGCTGAAACGGTTGTCAGTTTGTTCGCCAAATTAAGCTCTTTGGAATACTACGAAAAAGAGCTGGCGCATGTTGCCAACATTACGGCACTTAATCCATTGAAGGTTGTTTTTAAGCTTAACCGACCTGACTTGGGTTTTGCTGGACTTATTTCTGGCGTGAAATATGGCATTCAGCCCGTGAGTCAGGTGAACGTTGCTAACAACAAGTTGGTGGTGGGGAGTGGTCCATTTTCCGTCGTTGAGCACAGTGAAAACCGTTTGAAACTGCAAGCGTTTGATGGCTATTACGCGTGTCGAGTATTAACGGATTTTGTGACGATATGGATCGTCAACGATGAACAGATGGAAAATCCATCGCTTGCCGCAAACACATTGCAACCAGAACCTGATTCTGCTGATGACATGTGCAGCCACTATATGTCGACGCCAAACAGTGAAGTATCACCAGCGAGTAAACGCAGTCGAACGGAAGACGGTTGTTTGTTCGCGCTGTTTAACCATCATGCAAAGCACGCTTTGTCTCAGGCCCAGCGCCGATACATCAGTGAATTGATTCAACCTGAACAGCTAGCTGAAGTGATGCGTAATGAAAACATTATATTTGGGAGCATACCTGCTTATAACTTATTGCCTAACTGGAAACCGGTGTTGCGTCCATTTGGAGAAGCGGTCAAGTTGCCAAAGCTGATCACCATCGCAGGGTACAATTACACGGCACTACGCCGGTGTGCACGAGCGATTTCTTCGCGTCTAAAACATGCGGGCAGCCGAGTCGAGATCGTTATGTACTCCTACCGTGAACTGAGCGAGAAAGCCAAAAACGGTACGCTTGATGAGACTCTGGTTGTCACCAATATTAACTTGGACGATAACCGTCATGCGTCTGCGTTTAGCAACTTCTTTAGCAACGCCGTGCTTTACCACACCTTAGGGGCGCAAAATGCGGCGTGGTTGGATGCTCAAATGGAAAATGTCCGCGCATTCTCACCGCTTGAAGATTATCTGAGCGCGTTAGAGCCGATTGCGTCCACATTGATTAGCGAATATTGGATTGCACCGATGTTTCACCATACTCAGACGCTACGTTTTCAAGGGGTCTTGGAAGATGTCGCACTCACAAACTGGGGATGGCCAGACATACGATCCGTTTGGTCTGCGGACTGATCAAAACCGCCTGAATGGCGGTTTTTTGTGTCTGCAATTTGCTGAAAGCCAGTGACTTTTTTATTTTTTCTAGCCAACAAGTGTGATGCTTATCTACGTTTGAGCGCGAGTGATCAAGAAACAGCCCGAAATGAACTTTGAAATTAATCACGAATTATATCGAGTCAATAGGTCTAATGTGATCTGATTTAAATAATGTAACTTTAAGAATATTTTCGAGAAGGTGATTGTATTCAAAATTCGTCTATTGACTTGTTGCTCAAATAAAATTTGTAGATTTTTTACGTGTGGGATTTTTGAGCTCTGTCCATTTAAACAAATTGACAGGCTTTAAAGTGTGACTCGAAGCGCAAAAGTAGCTCGGTTGCGCGGTTGGGACTCTGTTATTGATAATTAACCCATCAGATGACGAACTGTTGATAGGGTTAAATATGTTGTACGAGTTAATCGACCACGAACTAGTAGATGTAATTAATGATCGCGCTTACCAATGGCAAGATGCGGTTAAAAAGACCACTCAATACCTAGAAAATAAAGGTTACGTCTCCCAGCATTATGCTGATGCAATCATCCGTTCAACGGAAGAAAACGGTCCTTACTATGTGTTATGCCCTGGATTGGCAATGCCTCATGCCCGACCTGAAACTGGTGTTTTAAAAACAGGCTTAGGCATTCATATTTTCCCATCACCTGTTGATTTTGGATCGGATCTCGGTCCGGCCAATATTCTTATTACCTTAGCTGCGAAAGACTCTGATACCCACATTGAGGTGATTCAAGCGTTGAGCGAGATGTTTGTGGATGAAGAGAACATTGCAAAACTGGCACAAGCCTCTTCCAAAGAACAAGTGCTAGACATAATAAAAGCATACTAAAAGGAACATAACGTGAAAGCAAACATGCGAGCCAATGTGCAAGCCTTCGGAGGTCATTTGACCGCCATGGTGCTGCCAAATATCGGAGCCTTTATCGCTTGGGGCTTTATTACTGCACTCTTTATTCCTACGGGCTGGATGCCAAACGAAGCCTTTGGCGAACTCGTGGGGCCAATGATCACTTACTTGCTGCCACTTTTAATTGGTTACACTGGTGGTCAGATTGTTGGTGAAAAACGCGGCGCGGTAGCGGGGGCTATCGGTACGATGGGCGTGATTGTCGGGGCTGACATACCGATGTTTGTTGGCGCAATGATCATGGGCCCACTGAGTGCTTGGGTTGTGGTGCAAGTGGATAAACGTATTCAACACCGCATCCCTTCTGGTTTTGAGATGGTGGTCAACAACTTCTCGTTGGGTATCGTCGGTATGTTGTTGTGTTTGTTCGCCTACGAGATTGTTGGCCCTTCAGTCACCGCAGCAAACTTGTTTGTGAAATCAGGCATCGAAGCGTTGGTTGCGACGGGTTTCCTGCCTCTGTTAGCGATCATTAACGAACCAGCAAAAGTGTTGTTCCTGAACAACGCCATTGACCAAGGTATTTATTACCCACTAGGCCTGCAAGCGGCCGCAGAAACGGGCAAGTCCATTTTCTTTATGGTGGCGTCTAACCCAGGCCCAGGTCTTGGTATGCTGCTGGCTTACGCAAAGTTTGGTCAGGGTTTGTCTAAACGTTCTGCGCCAAGTGCCATCATCATTCACTTCTTTGGTGGCATTCATGAGCTGTACTTCCCATATGTACTCATGAAACCAATCATGATTGTGGCAATGATTGCTGGTGCGGCGACAGGCATCGCAACCTTCAACCTATTCGATGCCGGTTTGGTCGCGGGTCCAAGTCCAGGCTCTATCTTCTCTTACCTTGCTCTTACTCCGAAAGGTAGCTTCATCGCGACCATCGCAGGTGTGACAAGTGCAACGATTGTCTCTTTCTTGGTAGCAAGTGCGATTCTGAAGGTGAGCAAATCAGAAGAAAAAGAAAGCGAGTTTGAGAAGTCAGTTTCTGACATGAAAGAGATGAAAGCGGAAGGCGCAGTTAAGCCAGTTGCAGCTGCTACGACGCAAGAACTAAGCAAACCAATTTCATTCGTCGCATTCGCTTGTGATGCAGGTATGGGCTCTAGTGCAATGGGCGCTTCGACCTTCAAACGCAAGCTAGTACAAGCTGGGATAGAGATTGAAGTGAAGAACTTTGCCATCGAGAAAGTCCCGAGTGAAGCCGACATCGTCGTGACGCACGAGAGCTTAGAAAGCCGCGCAGTCAACGCGACAGGTTTACCAGTCGTAACGATCAAGAACTTCCTCAACGACCCAGCGCTTGACGAGCTGATGGACAAGATTAAGCAACAAGCGGTCGCGACTGAGCAACCAGCCTAACAATGCAGTTTGGGGCGGCAGGTATCGCCCCATTTAGGAGATAAATCATGGTACAAACAACGGCAGCGGTTATCTGTGGTGAGAAAAACGTTCAACTAAGAACTTTTGATTTGCCAAGCATTTCAGCCGATGAACTTCTGGTTAAAAACATTTCAAACAGCATTTGTCTATCCACTTACAAAGCAGCATTGTTAGGTAGCAAACACAAACGCGTTCCTGAAAACATTGACGAAGTGCCAGTGATGACAGGTCATGAATACGCAGGTGTGATTGTTGAAGTCGGTGAGAATCTAAAAGACCGATTCAAAGCTGGCGATTACTTTGTTCTGCAACCTGCCATGGGCTTGCCAACAGGCTACTCGGCGGGCTACAGCTATGAGACATTTGGCGGCAACGCGACGTATTCCATTATTCCTAAAATCGCTATCGACCTAGGCTGCGTGCTGCCTTACCACGGCGATTACTTTGCTGATGCGTCGCTGGCTGAGCCAATGTCTTGCATTATCGGTGCGTACCATGCGAGCTACCACACCACGCAATACGTGTACGAGCACGATATGGGCATCAAAGAGGGCGGAGCATTAGCGCTACTTGCGTGTGCTGGCCCAATGGGCATTGGTGCGATTGACTATGCGATCAACGGCCCTGTAAAGCCAAAACTGATCGTGGTGACGGACATCGACGCCGCGCGTTTAGACCGAGCTGAAAGCCTCATTCCCGTTGCAAAAGCCAAAGAGCAGGGCGTAGAACTGCACTACGTGAACACGGCTCAAATCGACGACCCGGTCACGTATCTCAAAGCACTCAACGGTGGCAATGGTTATGACGATGTAATGGTCTACGCGGCGGTTGCTCAAGTGCTTGAGCAAGCGGATGAGCTACTTGGCAATGATGGTTGCTTGAATTTCTTTGCTGGCCCAACGGATAAGAACTTCAAAGTGCCGTTTAACTTTTACAACGTGCATTACGAATCAACCCATATTGTAGGGACGTCCGGTGGTTCAAAGGGTGACATGGTGGAATCTATAGAGCTTTCCTCACAAGGTAAGATCAATCCATCGTTCATGATCACGCATGTTGGTGGCTTACAAGCTGCACCCCATACGATTTTGAATCAGTTGGATATTCCGGGCGGTAAGAAGTTGATTTACCCGCATATTGACCTGCCATTGACCGCGATTGATGATTTCTTATCGTTGGTAGACCAAGACCCGTTCTTCGCCGAATTAGACGCAATTTTGAACGCTAATAACTATGTGTGGAACACACATGCAGAAAAAGCGTTACTTGAGTTTTATGACGTGAGCTTAACGGTTTAGTTGCAACGAATTTGTGTGGTAGCCTTTGCGCTGCCACACAATGGAGAGGTCATAATACGTTGTCACGTGAAGATGAATTACTGGAGAAACTGGACGAGTGCGAAAATGCCACTGCGTTTTTTCAGGTTTCTAACAAAATAATTAACCTCAAGTTAAAAGCACTGCTTCCGAAAGTGTTCGTTCAAGACGACCTTGTGAAGGAGTATGCTGTGGATCCTTTATTGAAAGAAGATGGTCCGTTAGCAACAACCGATGTGGTATCGAAGCTGATGTTTGCGATGGGCAAAATCTCTTTGGAAACTTACGCCGATATCGGGTTGTACGATCAGGTGTTGGAGTATGTGGTTAGCCAACCGGAGAAAGTCGAATTCGCGGATGACGTGATTTATGACTTCATCAAAAACCAAGCGGTACTCTCTTCTCAGCAAGACAGCTTTTATCTTGAGTCGATCAATCAGCTTAAGTTCTCTTCGTTTGAGTCCTTTTCGCAAATGAGATACGAATCTCTCATCAAAACAGTGTTGAAGCTGTCGTGTGAAATGTTGATAGAAAGAATCGAAGGGGAGATCAATCAATAAGGGTTCACCATGAAAGTGAATTTAAACGTCAGTGGTTTTGAAACCGAAGCTACCTTTCCTGATGCCGACGTAAAGCGAATCCATCAACCTCTTATCGAAAAATTTACCCGTCTTTATCATGAGAAGCAGGAACGCATTGTGGTGTTCTTGTGTGCCCCTCCGGGCAGCGGTAAGTCAACCCTTGCTGCGTTCTGGGAATATCTCTCTGAACATGATGAAAGCCAAGAGCCTTTACAAGTGCTGCCGTTTGATGGTTTCCACTATCCAAATGAGATCCTCGACAACAATACGATTGAACGAGATGGCGAGCTCGTGCCTCTGCGCAGTATTAAGGGGTCCTATCAAACATTTAATCTGACGGAGCTTATCGACAAGCTCAAACAGCTCAAAATGAAAGATACAAAATGGCCATACTACGACCGCAATTTGCATGATCCAGTCGACGACGCCATTTTGGTAAATCGGAATGTGGTTGTCGTTGAGGGGAATTGGTTACTGCTTAATGAACCGGTGTGGAATGAACTGCATCGTTTGGCCGATTTTACCGTCTTTGTAGATACACAGCCTGAGTTTCTACAAGAGCGTTTAGTCAATCGTAAGATTCGTGGTGGTACTGAGCCAGAAGCTGCATTGGAGTTTTATTTGAACTCAGATGCCGTAAATGTAGATAAGGTTTTAAATCACTCAATTCCAGCGGATCTCACGCTGTTTCTCAATCAAAACGGTTCGTTCGAAATTCGATAATTCGTCCACAATTTAGGAGGTCACCATGGATATCGTCGTTGATAGCCACACCCATACTATTGCCAGTGGACATGCCTACAGCACCATTTTAGAGAACGCATTGGCAGCCAAGAATAAGGGGCTAAAACTTCTTTGTACCACCGATCATGCTCCCGAAATGCCAGGAGCCCCTCACTACTGGCATTTCAATAATCAAAGAATTTTGCCCCGCTTTTTACACGATGTAGGTATTCTCCGTGGTGTCGAAGCCAACACGCTGAATGTGAAAGGGGAGATAGACTTACCATCGTCTTCTGACCAACATCTTGACTGGGTGATTGCGAGTTTCCATGAACCCGTATTCAAGCCCGCAACCGAAGCTGAGCATACTGCCGCTCTGATAAATGCGATTAAAAGCGGCAGGGTGGATGTTCTCGGTCACTTAGGCAACCCAAATTACCCATTCGATATGGAACAGGTGCTGCGCTGTGCTAAAGAGCACAATGTTGCGGTTGAAGTTAACAATACATCTTTGACAGGCAAAAGCCGTAAGGGTAGTGATTCCCGTTGTGATCGCATTGTCGAGCTGGGCAAAGAGATTGGCGTTTACTTCAGTACCGGATCTGATGCGCACTTCTGTGAAGAGATCTCTAAGTTAGATTTGGCGATTGCTTTGCTGGAAAAACACGGTGTGGAAGAAGAGAAGATACTCACTACGTCGACGAGCCGATTCTTGAACTTCTTATTGCTGAGAGGTAAGGCGAGGATTCCAGAGTTTAAGGATTTTTACTAAGTAAAATCCCAAACACATTAAACGAAGTATTTTCTTATACAGCCCTAAAACCCGCCAAGCTGCGGGTTTTATTCGTTTTGGGGAGGCGTAGAACAGACAACGCGACTGTCATATAAAGCGTGAAAAGAGGAATCAATGAAAAAGGGAACGAAGGCCATAATTCGAGAATATTATAGGCCGAGCGGGAATTTTATTGCTCTTAATCAGTCATAAGGTTATGAGCCGCTTTTTGTGTTCCGCTGTTCAATAACGAGCGATAACAGGCGAACAAGTAGGGACTGAGCTTCAGGAGACAGCAAGCGTGCAACGGCCATTAGATCATCTGCTGTTACGTGTTGAACGTCTCTTATATCCAATGCGATGTCGAGATCGGTCAAATGCAGAGAGCGCAGTATGGAGCGATATTGGGAAAGTTTCAGGTCGGATTCTCCACGCTCTATCCGTTGATACGTTTTCACGCTCATCCCTGCGATGTTTGCCATTTGTTCACGGGAGAGGCCACTCGCTTTCCTTCTCGCAATCAGTGCTTCAATAATAGGATCGACCTGCATGTGCTCTCCTGAAAGGACAGTTTTGACCTAAATAAAGCAAGAAGTGGACCAGTTTAACCATCTCATATTTACCTGTTTTGCAATCAGTATAAGAATAGCTATCTAATAAAAATGTACATATTTTAGTCAGTTATAAACTCAATGGAAAAGTATCAATCATACAAATCAATCGAGACAAAATCCTCAATTCGCAAAATGCAACGCATTTTAGATCAATTATTTAGCGAGCTTAATGAGCAGCATCGTGTCACTAAAGAAAATGTTGTCGCTCTGACTCGACAGTCTCAACAGAGGTTGATGAACTACAAAGAGCTTTATCTTCATAAAGAATCGATAGGTGAGGTAGAGTTGCAGATTGCGTATGAAAATATGAGTGTGACTGAGAAGCAGGTCGCGGATATGGGCGTTTCAGCATTAACTTATATCATCGGAGCGTTAGATAAAGCGTATTAATAGAATGGGCAGGCTAGCTTAGATTTAGACAGTTTGGATAACACCTAAAAGAAAGGATGCAAATGCTGGGGAACCACACCCAGCATTCGGACACTCATTTACCTATAGTTTCGAACCGTAAATCAGTGTTTAGAGGTATGTGAACCGAACGGTGTCGGTACGCAGCGAATAATAGCGATATTGTCCGATCTAGGCTACGCCCCTGGAATCTAACACCTTTACTTGAACTGTAAATTAATTTGTACACCCATCCAAAATTGAGCGGTTGAGCATGTTCTTACTCTCATTAGGCGATAAAAGACTGATTAGTGATGAAAATAACAACACATCTTAGGTGAATGAGGAGAGTTGTTAAAATATATCGCTATAAGATTGACCTTTTGCTTTTCAATCGTCCTGCTTATGCCTTACAATCTTTTCGAACCAAATCCATTCACAACGAATGGGGTTGATGAATTAAGATGAACAATTTTGCTTCGAACCCAAAGTTGTGCGCATTTCATCAACGATGACATCGCCCAAAACGACTCTCAAGTGTTCATGTGCAATTGAATTAACCACCTTTTGCTGCATGTTTTCTTAGCCATACAAGGCTCTTGTAACATAGTGCTCTTGTAACCAAATTTTGGTTGAGTAGAGCGTTTTGTTGGGTGTGCTTTGGATGTAGCACAACTGGCGAGAAATAAACGGATTGAATTTAGAGGTATTAACCGTGAACCTAAAACTTGTCGGCAGCTCCCTGATCGTTGCAGGTACTGCTCTTGGCGCTGGTATGCTTGCTATACCAATGGTGCTTGCTCAATTTGGCCTCCTCTGGGGCACTCTTCTTATGTTATTCATCTGGGCTGGGACGACTTACGCTGCGCTGCTCCTTCTTGAGGCCAGTTGCAAAGTAGGCGGCGGCGTGAGCATGAATGCAATTGCTCGCGAAACGCTAGGTAAAGGTGGCCAGTTGGTAACCAACAGCTTGCTTTACGCCCTGTTAGTTTGTCTATTGATGGCTTATATCATTGGTGCGGGTGATCTCGTACAAAAAGTAACAGCCTCAATTGGGCTGCCAACATCTACGATCGCAAGCCAAGTCGGTTTTACTCTTTTAGTCGGTATCATTGTTTCGGCAGGTACAGGGGTTGTAGATAAGCTTAATCGCGGTTTGTTCCTAGGCATGATCGTGGCGTTGATCCTGACACTTTTTGCGCTTGCACCAAGCGTCTCGTTTGAGGGACTTGATGAAGTCGTGAGTGACGATAAGATGGCGCTAATTAAGACAAGCTCGGTGCTTTTCACCAGTTTCGGTTTTATGGTCGTGATCCCATCGCTTGTAACTTACAACAAAGAGGCGAGCAAAACACAACTGCGTAATATGATTATCGTGGGTTCAACTATTCCGCTTGTTTGTTACCTATTATGGTTGTTAGCAGTTGTCGGTAACCTACCACCTCATGAGCTTGTTCAATACTCCAATGTAACAGAGTTAATCTCGGTATTAGGTCAGCAATACGAAGGTTTGGAGTTTATCCTATCCATGTTCACTGGGTTAGCACTGCTAACGTCGTTCTTAGGTGTGGCAATGGCGCTATACGATCAAAATGCAGACCTACTGAAAGCAAGCAAGCCGGTGATTTTTGTTACCACCTTTGTGCTACCACTACTAGGTGCTGTATTTGCGCCAGAACACTTCTTGGCTATTCTTAGCTACGCGGGGATTATTCTTGTGTTTCTCGCGGTCTTTGTCCCATTATCAATGACAATGAAAGTGCGTCGAGTACCAGTAGAAGATGACAATATTTATGAAGCTGGTGGCGGCGTAATGGGAATGAGCATGATCTTCCTGTTCGGCTGTTTCTTGCTGTTTGCCCAAGCAGTATAAAATCACGCTAGCTGATTTAAAAACTGAGCCGCTCGTTGTATAACGGGCGGTTTTTTTGTATTCATAGCCGAATCCAGGCCACTCAAAGTCATCAGCATTTTTGAAGTTTGACGTTTCTCTGATAATCACGGTTAGCTCTGACTTTTAAGTAAAACTCCTTAGCGAAAGGCTGACATGTACAGTGATTCACCCTTCTATTATATCGATGTTGATATGAATAAGAGGCTCTGTTGTGTCAAAGCAATTATCTTTTGCCATGGTTGGCGTTATATTGTCTTTAGGTGTGTTTAGTACAGAAGTGATGGCTGACCCGAAACATAGGCATGGTCATCGATATGATCACCATCATGAGCATCACCATCATCATAAACGCAAGCACAAGCATAAACATAAGTATAAACATCGTGACGTTATTTATGTGGAGTCTCGACGACCAAGACGCAGTTACTACTACCACGACCGAATTCCTCGTAATAGTACCTATATAAAGATTGGAGATTTCACCTATTTAAAAGTGGATGATCGTTATTATCGTCGCTCCAATGACCGCTATATCCATGTTGAATTCAACTAGAGTGGGAAAGGCAGCATAGCAAGCGTGATAACAGTTTTGAGCCGAGTGGCGACAACACTAAAAACTAGGCGCTCTAAGTCTAGATACCACTGCGATAGAGGTCTAAAAACAAAAACAGCGAGCATTGGCTCGCTGTTTTTGTTTAGGTGAAGACTAGACTGTAAATCGGTTTAATATTTGATCTTGTTTATGCACATCTTCTTGCTGTGCCTGCATAGCATCGTTAGTTCGATTTGCAGATTCGGCGACTTGAGTCGATAGGTCTTTAATATTCACCGTATTGTTGTTGATCTCTTCCGCAACTAAGCTTTGTTCTTCCGCCGCTGAGGCGATTTGTAAGTTCATATCAGAAATACGCTGAATCGCATCACGAATACGTTGTAGCGCGTTGTTTGCCAAGTCTGCTTTTTCTACGGCTTCTACAGCGCTACCCTTGCTTTGATGCATAGCATTTGCCACAGATGATGCGCCAGATTGCAACTGCTCAATCATAGTACGAATTTCTGTTGTTGATTCTTGAGTTCGTTGTGCCAGTGTACGAACTTCATCAGCAACGACGGCGAAGCCTCGGCCAGATTCTCCCGCACGTGCAGCCTCAATCGCGGCATTCAACGCGAGTAAGTTCGTTTGGTCCGCAATATCGTTGATGACTTTTAGAATCGTTTCGATGTTGGCGGTTGCCGATTCAAGCACTTGCACTTCTTCGACAGCAAGGTCAATGCTATCGGAAAGCATGTTGATCGTTTGTGTCGATTCACCGACCACAGAAGAGCCCTCAACCGTTGCTTGATCAGCTTCTTTGGCTGCACTTGCTGCGCCTTGCGCATTATTGGCAACTTCAGTCGCGGTAACAGACATCTCGTGCATCGCGGTGGCTAATTGTTCTAGCTCTTGTAGCTGAGTTTGAATAGCACCAGCCGAATCTTTTGCACCCTCAGCGGTGATTTGAGTGCCATTCAAAATTTGATCAGAAATACTCTTCGACTCAATAATTTGCTGTTGCAAGTTTTCCATGAACGTATTGAAGTTTGTAGCAAGCTCTGAGAATTCTTGGTCAGTATCAGTTTCAAGGCGCTGTGTAAGATCGCCTTTCCCTGACGCAACATCTTTAATCGCGTTGTTTAAAGTGTCCAGCGGACGCATGAGCGTGCGAATGAGTAGAGTCAGTGCAATAACAGAAGCAATCACGGCAATGATTGAATAAATAATAGCGCTGTTGCGAAGCTCTCCTACGGCAGAGTAGGCGATAGCTTCATCAATAACTGAACCCACGTACCAGTTCTCGCCCGGGATGTGAGTCAAGTTAATCATATAACGATCGCCATCGATCTCAATGTGTTGCGTTGATTGTGTAAGATCAACCTGTGGCAGGTAGCTACCAACTTTTTCACCGTTGTACTTACTTTGAGGGTGGGCAATGGTTGTCCCATCAGCGGTGACCAAAAATAAGTAACCAGCGTCAAACAGATTCACTTGGTTGACGAGGTCAGAAAGGGTAGTGAGCTCGAGGTCATAAAACATACCAGCTAAGAACTGGCCGTTTTCTTTTACAGGTGTACCAACAGAGATGATAACGTTTTTTGAAGACGCATCGACGTATGGGTCTGTTACGACCAAATCGCCTTTATTTTTAGCTGCGATGAACCAAGGACGTTGACGCGGATCGTAGTCTGGTCCTGCTTCCCAGCCGTCGTCATTTTCAATCACGAAGCCATTGCTTTCATAACCAAAGCCAATCGCAAGAAAGCTGGCTTTTGGTGTTGGTCGCTCAAGAATGTTCTGAACGTAGTTGTGTGAACTTGGATTAAGTTCGATAACTTCAGTAATAGAACGAGCGAGATCCTTTTTAGCATTCATTTCTGATTGCACGGTATTGCCAACACTGGTCAATATCTCGTTCACACTCGAGTCAATGTGCTCCTGCGTTTGGGAGCGGATCGTCATAACTTGTTGCGTCGACAGTAGTGACACGGTAATTAGCAGCAAAAATGACGAGGCTGTGACAACCTTATGTCTAAATTTCATGAGCTTTCCTCTGATTCTCCCGGTTGGCTTCACTATGCTTTCACCTCTTTTTGAACGGGCGAATTCGGCATCAAGAGAAACCTATTGTGTTTGGTTATCTTTTTATCGACATCTTTGTCAAAAACATGAGTCTATTTGTTGTCTTTTTTAACCAAATTTAAACAAAACGGTAAGTTACGACAAAAACCGTGAGTTTGATCAGATTTGTGCGCTCCGTTAATGAAAGCGTCATAATGAAAAGAATTGCGTAAAGCATAGTGTTTCAGGTTGGCGTTATTGGTGAGATGAGAGCGACTTAACTGTCGTAAAAGGGGGCGTGATTGGAGCTGTTCGTTGTAAGTTATGAGCGTTTGCTAATTAAGTGATCTGAATAGAGCTGTAGATAGAGTTTTAGACATAAAAAAGGCCCCGACAATGCGGAGCCTTTGTTGATTGATGCTTTGATTTTAGAAAATCAGATGAGCAACACCAGCAATCACAGGTAATGTGATTAGCGTACGCAGAATGAAAATAACGAACAGTTCTACAATGTTTACTGGAATTTTGCTGCCTAGTAGTAGGGCGCCAACTTCTGACATGTAGATAAGCTGAGTTACTGACATTGCTGCAATAACAAAACGTGTCATTTCATTATCAATTGATGCCGCTAAAATTGCTGGAATAAACATATCCGCAAAGCCAACAACAATAGTCTGTGATGCGGCGACAGCTTCTGGAATTTGCAGTAGCTCTAGGTATGGAATGAATGGCTGACCTAGAATTTCAAATACAGGAGTGTACTCTGCAATCACTAATGCCACGGTACCTAGACCCATAACCACAGGCAGTACACCAAACACCATGTCGATTGCGTTATGTACGCCTTCTTTAAATACAGACTGAACAGATGTTACCTGACCCGCGCGCTTAAGTGCTAGATCCATACCCCATGAGAATGTGGTGTGGCCTTCTGGTACGGCGTCAGCATCTTTATCTGGGTTGCTGCCATCAATGTAGCGATCTTTCTTCAGGCTTAGCGGCGGTAAGCGAGGAATGATAACCGCAGCGACAATACCTGCTAAACAGATTGCGCCGTAGAAAGGTAGGAACAGATGCTCTAACTGTACCTGAGCGATAACCACTAAGCTAAACGTGATCGATACTGCTGAGAACGTTGTCCCGACAACAGCGGCTTCACGCTGAGTATAGAACTTATTTTCGTACTGTTTGCTGGTTAGCAAGATACCAACACTGCCGTCGCCTAACCAAGACGCCATACAGTCAATTGCGCTACGGCCAGGCAGGTTGAATACCGGGCGCATTATTTTACTCAGTAACGCGCCAAACAGCTCAAGAAGACCAAAGTTCAGAAGAAGCGGAAGGAGTAGGCCCGCAAAAATGAACACCGCAAACAAAGTTGGTAGAAGACCGGTAAGAACAAGGCCTCCTGTATTTTCTTCCCAAATCGCTTTTGGGCCCACTTGGAAGAATGTCATTAATACGGCTGCACCACCGATTAAGCGAACAATAAGCCAAAGTGGCGATGGATTGAAAAGACCGTTTAAAAATCCATTACGTAAAATCGCTGCAGGCTTGAAAATTTTGCAAAGAACAGAAGCGACTGCCATGAAAGCGATGATACTGGTGACGATAGCGATCAAGGTATCGCCTAATACTGCCGGGATGACTTTTGCCATAACCGCAACAGGGATAGTTAGGCCGCCATCGTATGAGATCGGAGCCATAAAGAGTAGAAGACCGATAAGGGAAGGGATGAAAAACATCCAAAAGTTGCCCTTAGGTGCTTCAGTAGCATTAGTGGTATTATGCATAGTTGTCTCGTGTTACTACTAGTCAATACTTGCCATTTCCATGACATAAATATTCACTAAACATCCGTATTTAATCACAGTTTTGCGGAGGGTACCCGCAAACTGCATCCATTGCAATACTATTCATTAAATACATCTAGTTATTCAGCCGATTTGTCGGATAATTGGTCAAATAACGTATAAGTGTATACGAATATGTTGCTTGTGTTAGAAAATTGTAGCACGGAGCGAGGGCAGCGCAGAGAATTATGGGGCGCATTGTGACTGGAATAATAAAACGGTAAACAAATGTGACTTTGATCTAACTAACTTTTTGCCGGAAGCCCTGTTAGCCCTAGCTCTTATAAGGTTTTTTAGCTGCGTTACAACACGATAAAACGTTTATTATGATGTGCAGCGGTGAGAAAGTTGAGCTACAACCGATTGAAGCATTCGGCCTCAATCGGTTCGAGATTTTATGCTTTTTGTTGGCGACTAAGCACGTAAAGGTAACTCCAGTAGATCAGAGCCGTAGCGAAAGCCAATATTGCAGGGAAAACGAGCGTATATAATCCATACACCACGAACAGTGCGGCTCCTGCGACCCCGCCAAGCAAGAATCCGAAGAAAATGAATAGGAATAGCTTTGCTTTACGTCGATCAAATTGACGACCTCTTAAGCTTTCTCCAATCATAATCCCCAGATCGGTGATGATCCCAGTCATATGTGTGGTTCTGACTACTGCGCCGCTGAATGTAGTGATCATTGCGTTTTGTAATCCACATGCTGCTGACGCTAGATATTGGCCGTACAAATCCCCTTGCACCAAAAAGCCCAAACTGAGTAGGAGCAAGCTCCCTTCTATGCACAGTGCAACACCATATCTTCGCCCTAGTTTTAACGCACTGCTCTCAATAAAAAAGCCGCTAAAGGCAGCACCGATCAAAAAGCTAAATACGATGAAGAGCAGGTGAATGGAGCTATCCACACCTGTTAGCAAGCTGTTCCCTAGCTGAGTTACGGTTCCCGAAAGATGTGTTATCGCTTGATGTTGAAAGCCGAGAAGACCAACGGCATTGACGCAGCCCGCGAGAAGGGCAAGTAGAAACGCGCCATATTCCACCCAACGAGGAAGTCTGGAAATCACAATAAAACCCCACCAAATGTTAGGAGCCGATTATAACGCTCACACCGCGTTACGAAACCCCTTACAGTAAAACTCGGTTGATCATTCTCAAAAAAATCTCATTTATCGAGCTTTTGCTTTGACCATGATAACGACATAGAGGGGGATTTCCCCTACCTGATGTGTTCCATTGTACATTCGAAACTCACCCATCCATGTTTCCTCTGTTCATAGATTGAAACCGTTGGTTGGTGGAACTCTTTATCAGTAAAAAGACCGACGGGAATGATCATGATTTCAGGAAATGTAGAGACCAATAAGCGCATTGTCGTGCCGCAAGAAGGGCAAAACTCATACTGAACCTCGCTGCCATCATCCCCCATTCGGGTATAGCAGGTGACTTCACCGTTTAAGGTTACGTGCTCTTTATCAAAGCGAGCCTGTACCCCAAACACACTACCTGTCCGCTTTTGGCATTCAAAACAATGGCAGACAGATGTACGGATGGGTTCTCCCTTACAACGGATCTCAACTAAACCGCAGGCGCATTCGCATGTATGAATGGTTGTTGTCATCGTGATTACCTATTCTTCCCAATACACCAATGAATTTGGAACACTGAGAGCAGTGTCAGTGGCCAGTTATGAAATCTGGGCTTGAAAATCATTTGGATACAGTCAGTTTAGTTTAATTTTGAAACACTTGAAGGGATGAAATCATTTGGGTATACAATGCTATACTCGCTTTTCATTTATACCTTTAAACAAGGAAGTCTTCATGGCTCACAAAAGAATCCTGCCGATACCACTTATTCTTCTTATTCCGATCGTATTATTGGTCGTGGTTGTGATCGCGGGTGTTTATCGCTTTAGTTTGTCTGATGAAGACATCATGGCTAAGTTCCCTCAAACGGAAGCAGAAACCAATGTTATTGTGCAAGAGACGCTGGGAATTACTTCACGCAACCCATGGACGATTCAAGTACCAGAGCAGGGAGCGGTCACTTTTCTTGATGAGTGGGATAAAGAAAACGGCTATTTGATAGGCGATTATGATGCAGGTGCGACAAAAGGTCAGGTACTTGTTCCAACTGCGTTTATTAGTCAGCGTGAGATTGAGAGTGTTTCATGGATTGCTGCACCGATGATTGTAACGACACAAGGTAGCGGTTCGTTTAACTATGTTGGCTTGTTTAAGTTTGACCCCGTGCCGAGCCGAGTTGTCCTTTTAGACAGTATTTTTGTCGGTGACCGCGTTAAATTTACCCAAATTACATGGGAAAGTGATGCCATTATCGCGCTTTCATATTTAGCGCATGGTGACGATCAAGCAATGGCAGATACGCCAAATCAATTAAATTCATCCACATTAAAGCGTGTAGGGAATAACTTACATATGCAACAGTGATGAATTTTTTTTGAGTTCTGTAAAAATTCAGTGTTTTCTGCGCTAGATCTCGAAATTTCATAGTGATTTCTTATACGGGAATGCATAAGCTATGAGCCTTGTTTGAAAGGAGATAGTAATTCCCGTGTCTACAAATGAAATTACAAGACGGTTGCCGAATCTGACAAGTCGTAGAGCGCTGCTGTTATACTCCTTGCCAGTTTTAGTTGCGATTGGTGTTTCTCACTCTCTCAAAGAGTCATCTTTAACCAAAACCATCGCATTGAACCTGCCTGAATCTCAGGTCGTTGAAAAAATTCTTGATGCGACAACTGCCGAAGTTGTCACTCCCCCGAACTTCGAATATCAAATCCAAGCAGGTGACAACCTAAGCACTATTTTTAGCCAGCTCGGTTTCGGTTACAGCTCGTTAATGAAAGTAATGGAAACGGATTTGAACTACCTTGCACTTGATACACTAAAGCCGGGCAACACGCTCCGCTTTTGGCGTGATGATGCGACAGGCGAGTTAGAGAAAATGGAACTGCAATTTTCTATTGCAGATAAAGTGGTCTACCAACTAAATAGTGATGGTAGCTATGACTTTACCGATATCTCGATTCCTGGCGTGTGGCGCCAAGAACCATTGGTTGGTGTTATTCAAGGCAGTTTCTCTTCTTCTGCAAGTCGATTAGGTCTAACGTCGGCAGAAGTGAGTCAAGTTGTGAGCTTACTCAAAGAGCAACTCAACTTTGGGCGTGATCTTCGTGCAGGTGATCGATTTGAAGTCGTTCGTCGTTCGCAAAGCATCAATGGTATACCAACGGGCAAGAACGAAATTGAGGCGATTAAGATCTACAATCGCGGACGTGAAATCACAGCTTACCTTCATACCGATGGTCAATTCTACAATGCTAAAGGCGAGAGCTTACAGCGCGCATTCCAGCGTTATCCTGTAAGTAGCCGTTGGCGTATCAGTTCTGGCTTCAATCCTAATCGTTTACATCCAGTAACGGGGCGTGTCGCACCGCACAACGGTACTGACTTTGCCGTGCCAACCGGTACACCAGTCGTTTCCACTGGTGACGGTACAGTAATCATGACTCGTAAACACCCTTATGCGGGTAACTACGTGGTTGTTGAGCACGGCAGCAAATACAAAACCCGTTACTTACACCTAAGTAAGATCCTGGTTAAGAAAGGGCAAAAGGTTTCTCGAGGCCAGCGTATCGGTCTTTCCGGTAAAACAGGTCGAGTGACAGGGCCACACCTTCACTATGAATTGATTGAATACGGCCGTCCAGTTAACGCTATGCGAGCAAACATCCCAATGGCGAGCTCTGTTCCTAAGAAAGAGATGGCAACCTTTGTCGCGAACAGAGATGAAATGGATAAGCTATTACGCGATAAAGAGAAAGCAGTGCTGTAACAAAGTACTTCGCTCAAAAAATAAAAAGAGACTAAGCATAGCTTGGTCTCTTTTACTTTATGCATTAGCTAGATTTACATTCCATGACCGTGGCTTGTTTAGAGCTCTTAGGCGCTCCGCACTTCACGTTCATTTATCAGGTGTACGATTTCATCAACACTGTGTGGGCGAGAGTAGAAATAGCCTTGAATGTAGTGGCAGCCCATTTCAATTAACTTTTGTAGTGCTCTATCGTCTTCTACGCCTTCGGCAATCAAATCCACATCAAGCAGTTCTGCTAATTGCGCTATCAAAAACACCACTTGTTCAGAGGTTGTATTTGAGAGCATGTTTTGAACGAAGGTTGCATCGATTTTAATGCTATCAATCGGATAATTGTGTATGTAATTCAAGCTGGAGTATCCCGTACCAAAATCATCCAACGCGACCTTAAAACCTAAGTACCGCAATGAGTTAAGTACCATCTGTTCACGGCCACTTTGCGAGAGTAAAACGGTCTCGGTGAGCTCTATAACAAAGTCTTTTGCTTCATGCCGATACTTTTCAACCATGTTAGTTAGGTGGTTAATATAGCGGTTAGAGTCGACCAGCTCATACGCAGAGCAATTGATAGAGAGTTTAACTTTGTATCCTAAGTTGGCCTCTAGCTCTTGTTTTGCGATACATGCGAGCTCAATAATACGTTCACCCAACTCGATAATCAGGCCTGATTGTTCGGCAGCTTCAATGAATTCCGCAGGGGAGATGTTTCCGTAAACATTGCTGTTCCAGCGGGCTAGGATTTCAAAGTAATTCCAGCGATCGCTTGTGATATCTACGATTGGCTGAACAACGACATACAACTCTTCGCTATCATGTATGTCAGCGCTAAGTTGAATGCGCATAGCTTCAATAAGCTGCGTTCTACGGTGATAAAGGGCGCTAAGGTGTGTGTCGTAATGCTGAATTCGTGTATCGCGATGTTTTTTACAGTCTTTGAGAGCGAGACTGGCATTCAAAATTAGCTCATCGCTGTTCAACATATGTACTGGTGCGCGCGCGATACCAATACTAACAGTGAAAGAAATTCGGTTAGATTTGTCGCTGTAGCCGCTTTCAATTTTGTCGAGTACTTCCTGACACACGGCGACAGGATCTTCGTCGTAAGTAATGAAGGCGAATTCATCTCCTGCTACACGAAAAGCGTTGTTTGGCGATGACAAGCTTTGTTGAATGGCGTTCGCCGTAAACTTAATGATTTGGTCGCCGATGTAGTTTCCGTTGATATCATTGATCGATTTAAAGTTATCGATGTCTAGGTAAGCCAAACTGAATGGACGAGTGGCCTGTTGCGTCAATGTCTCCAAGGTGTCAGCTAAGCAGCTACGGTTGAGCAGTCCAGTTAGGTTATCATGCGATACTTCATAGCTAAGCTGATTAAGAAGCTTATCTGAACGTTCACTGACCCACTTTTCACGTAAGCTGTGAATAATGACATTGGCATAAAAGCGGTGGAAGTCGAGGATATCTTGCGCTTCCTTAGCGTGGATGCTTCGGGTAAAGGTGGACAATAAAATTCCCAGAACCTCGCCATTTTGTGTCTTTAATGGCAGACCAATGTAAGCTTGAATACCATCCTCTTGAAACATCTGATCTTCAGGAAAGCGTTTGTAAACTTGGTCCTGATAGAAAATATGTTCGCCAATGTCTTTTGCCACTTTTTCACAGGGGGTGCCTGAAAGATGGTAGCTTAGATTGTCTGTAATTTTTCCATTGCTAGCGAAGGAGATGGTATGAGCCGAATGCTGAAGATGCGCAACTTCTACAACGCAAGTGCAATGGCTCTGCAATTGTTGATGAATATCTAACGTGACTCGGTTTAGCTGAGCCGTGCCGTTTAGTTTCAATATTTCATCAATTTTGTGGAAACTGATTTGTACCTGACCCATTGAGCATTTCACCTAGCGTTGTGATTACCATATCGTGTGAGACACGAAGAATTATTATTTGATATGCATCAAATAAACTATCGGTTACTAAGGCGAATTTTTCAAATTTTGTGAACGAACAAATCATTATTTTCATGTTTTTATGCTTGAACCTTTTAAAGGTATAGCGATAAAAACGCTAAGCTAGGCGCGCTTCTCCTCTTCTAATCGCGATTTGAGATAATAGAGGAACAGCTTAGTTCGGGTATGCTGATAATCCAGCTTTGGATAGTAGGCATATACAGTGGCTTTATCCGCTGTGATATCGGGCAAGATAGGCACTAACGCGCCGGATTTGAGATCATCTTTGATCATGACGTTATTCGTCATCAGAATACCCATGCCTCTTTTGGCACCATGAAACAGCGCTTCTGGGTTGGTCGTGGCAAAGTTACCGGACAAGCTGATACGTTTACCTCGATTGGTTTTGATTTCTCGTGAGGGCTTTTCACCCCAAATCAGGACATTATGCTCTGTCAGATCCTCAACGCATTGTGGTGTGCCATATTTTTTTAGGTAACTAGGCGCGGCGTAAAACTGGGCTTTATGTTCGAAAAGTGCGGTGGCTTTGAAACTCAGAGAGTTCAGTTGCTCTAATTCCCGGCTAATAAACAGGTCTAAGCTTAGCTCTGGCAATTGGCCTGGTAGCGTTGTCGTTAATTGAAGCGTGATGTCTGGATATTTCTCAAGAAAATCATCTAGGTAATGCACCAAAAACTTAGAACCAACCGCCAGTGTCGCGCCAATTTTCAATAACCCCGCTGGTGATTGATTGACTGAGCGAGTTTCATCTAATACCGATTGCCATGAATCCAACTGATTTTTTGCTCGTTGATAAAACAGCGCACCAGCTTCAGTTTGGCTAATAGAGCGGGTCGTGCGTTTAAGTAGTTGAACGCCAATTTTATCTTCTAGCCATTGAACTCGTTTACTGATAGCTGAGCTGGTGGTATTGAGTTTCCGCGCTGCGGCATTAAAGCTACCTTCTTCGACCACACGAATATAACTCTTCACGCTTTGAATCCAGTCCATTGTGTCTCCTTGGGAATTAATTCCTTTCCAACTTAGCTGATTATCATCTTTGAGTATCAAATATACACTGTTTGCCATCAATCTGTCACAAAGTAGGAGGAACGTTTGCGTAAAACACCATTGTTATTAGCGATGATGATCATTGCCACAGGCCAAGTTGGCGTTAGTATTTATCTTCCTTCTTTGCCATTGATTGGTCATGACTTGAATTTGCCGCAACATTCGATTCAGAATCTCGTCACACTATTTCTCGTTGGCTTCGGTATCTCTCAGCTTTTTTATGGCCCATTGTCTGATGCGATTGGTCGTCGACCAGTATTTATTCTGGGCCAAAGTGTGTACCTAGTTGGTACGGTTATTTGTATCGCGTTTTCGGACAACATTATTGCTCTTGAAGCGGGGCGGTTACTTCAAGGTTTGGGAGCGGGCAGTGCCTCGGTGCTTGGTCGCTCCGTATTGCGTGACAGTTATGACGGTATGCAATTAACCAAAGCGCTATCTTATATTTCAGTCACGGCATCTGTGATGCCAATTATTGCTCCGCTGTTTGGTGGTTGGATTGCTTTTCACCTGAGCTGGCATGCTGTCTTTGTGTTTGTGCTGATTTACTTAATGGCAATTTTTACGCTTGGTTTATTGGTGCTGCCAGAAACGCTGCCTTACCCGAAGCGAAAATTTAAAGTAGGCCAGGTGAGTGCAAATTATTTGCGCCTGTTAACGAATACTCAAGTGATTGTTAGTGCGAGCTACAACTGGCTTAGTTATTTGTCGGCTCTGGTAACGCTTTCCTTGTATCCATTTTTAATGCAACAAGAGTTAGGCTTAACGGCGGCAGATTACGGTTCTTTGATGATCATACCGTCAGTTGGTTTGCTGACGGGCAGCTTGGTGCTTAATTTGATCAACGCTCGTTACAAAGCTCAGCAAATCTTGCTGATGAGTTTCTCGATTGTTGCTATTGCTGGCTTCATATTGTTGGTTACACCCTTCAGTGTATTTTCATTACTAGTGGCATTTACGTGTTTAAGTTTTGCCCAAGGCATGTCGTTTCCGGTATCAATTAGTTTGTTGCTGTCGCCACATAAGCAACAGGCCGGAGCGGTTTCTGCGCTATCTGGATCAATTCAAATGTGTTTAGCCGGGTTGTTTGGCGGATACTTGGTAGATTCTTGGGTCACGAATCAAAACCAGCTTGGGGTGTTTTATTTGTTTATTGCGTTACTTTCTTGCTTTGTTCTCGTACTAAGCCAATTTCGTAAAGTACCAGAAGGGACGATTCAAGCAGAAACTTCCACCTGAATATACTTGCAACGAAAGAGGCAGCTTTCTAAAATGCGCTGCTAAATTAAGTCAGGATCATTGTGTATATTGAATGACTCAGTTTGAGAGGAAGAGGGCAATGCCTGATGCTCCTCTCAGCTTGGGGATACCTTTCTGCCCAAATGACTATCCGATCTCTAATCGTTAGGTGAAAGAATGCAACAAAACGAATTTGAAACACTGGTAAAAGAAATTACTCAGCAAGAAAGCATGCCAAAGGCACTCGAAGTCTTGAAGGCGTGTGAGGAAGAAGAAGTTGCACAAGCGGCACAATCCCTAACGGGTCAGTTTGGTCTTGCAGAAGTTGATGGCGAGAAACGTATTTACCATATTACCACTCAAGAAGACGAGTCCGGAGAAGAGCAAGAATACGTGGAGCACGTCATGAATGAAGGCGATCACTTGATCAAATTTGCTGCGTGGTTCTTTGAAACATTCTTTGAAATCAAACAGAAAGATACGTACGTCGCAGCGGGTAAAACATACCAGCAACCTAAGCGATAGGCGCCCGTTTCGAAAAAGTAATCAGAACTGACCTGAAAGTTAATTACAAAACAAATGTGACGTCAGTCTTGTTTTTATCTAATTGTGGTGTAAAATTACAACATAGTTAAGTCAATACATTCAGGAGAAGGTCATGGGTAACGAACTTGGTGGTGCTTATATTGGCCAGATGATTGCAAAAGACGCGATGCACAAAGCGCTTTACGGTAAAGCGAAGAAGAAAAAAGCTTCTGTTTTTGCTCGTGTTATGAAAAAACTGGCGAAATAATTTAAAAAGCCCTGATTGAAGAATCAGGGCTTTTTGCTTTTATCTGTCTTGTTTTTAGTGGCAGCCTACATATTGAACAACATTGGTAAACCACTACTCAAAGACAGATGGCATTTGAATCAAACGCTAAGCGGATTGGCTTGGTATCTCCACGACATTATTAGGCACTTTATCTAGCCCCTTTGCTGCTAACCACTTTTCTAAATCGTCAGCGCCTCCAACATACTTTCCATCCAACCAGATCTGCGGCACTGTTACCGGCGTTTTTTCTCCAATGATGGCTTTTACTTCGGGGATCATGCGATACAAAGCGGCGCTGTCTTTAACCACGTCATGATACTCGTATTGAACACCAGCATCGTCAAGTAGTTGTTTCGCTTTGACACAGTAAGGGCAGGTGGCTTTACCATAAACAATGTTGCCTTTTAGCTCATCGCGTTTGACCCATTCAGCGATAACTGATTGCACAAGCACGCCCCGGTTTAGCGCTTCTCCTTGGCTGACCACTTTTCCTTCGACAATAAGAATCGGTGCATGCCAGGCCCCTGCTTTTAATGGTTCCCACCAATGTGATAACCAATCTTTTACTTCCAGTTCAACGGGGACATCAGCGAGTTCGTTTTTAAAAGTATCCGTCAAAATATCTTTAGTTAACGTACATTCACCACAAGGAATATTGACTTTGAATGGACCCCAACTACCAGCCCAGCGGTACAGTGTAATTTTGATTGGTTGACTCATATGGTGTTCCTCATTTCCTTTCCTGAAAATATAGAACCTTGAAATTAGACTTTTCTTTCAACTAGCTTTGTCTTTTTCGATTCCCAGTGCGTAATAAACGCAATGGAGGCAATAATAATCGCGGCGCCTAGCCATAAACGACCAGGTGGTACCCAGCCAAACACCAACCAGCCAGCAACGACATTCAAAGGCAGTTTTGCGTGATCAAATGGTTGCACAAACGAGGCGTCTGCTACTGCATATGCTTTAACGATAGCCCATTGAGCGAGTGCAGTAAGCGCGCCTGCGGCTAAAAGTACGCCCCATATCGTCCAGGTATTTGGCATAGTAAATGTCGGTATTGCCAATAAGATATTAAACGGCGTTATCAGCAGTAATAAATAGACAACCATGGTTGAGGGCGGATCGTTGACCGACATTTTCTTTACCATCAGAGAATACGCTGCCCAGAAAAATGCGGCGCCAACAGGAAGCAGGGTCGCCCATGTAAATGAATCTGCCCACGGCTCAAGAATGATCATAGCACCAACGAACCCTGTTAATGTCGCTAACCAGCGTGCAGTACCTACTTTCTCTTTGAGTAACAAGCCAGATCCAACCGTTGCAAATAACGGAGAGGTCATCAGCAGCGCAATGCCTTGCCAAATCGGAACTGGATAAGCGAGTGCCCAAAGCCAAAGCTGAATCCCGATAACAGAGAGAAAAATACGGAAGGCATGCCAACCAAAGTGTTGGGTTCTTAGTGAGCGTCTAATTCCAAGTGTACGCAGATAGGGGAGAATGACAAATAAGGCAATAGCGTATTGGAATAATGCGAATGTGGTGGAAGATACACCAAAGTTGATGCTAGCAATTTGGGCGAAGCTGTTCACTATGGCGAATGCCAAGCCAGCTGTTAGCATCCAGGAAGCACCTTGAACAGGATGATGATTCAATTGAAAAATTCCAGTTTGATAGAGGTGGCGGGATCATACGTCCTATTGTTTTTCGCGCCAATAAAAAAATGCCTCCCAGAGGGAGGCGACATTACCAATTCAAAGGACGTGCCTGTTATAACAGGTACAAAGAACGAGAAGCACAAACGCTGCCATGCATTTGCATAATTAGTGTTGCAGAACGCGTGCCAATTTTTATCTGTTTGATTTTAATTGGCTTTTTTGTTTTAGTTCGGTTGGCTATTAGGAGAAATGCACTAACTTAGTGACAAATCGCATTAAAAGAGGGCAGAAGCAGGAGTCGTTACGCTCGTTTTTCATTGCAGAGCGATGCTTGGATATTGTGAAAACTTATCGAGTTGTGTTGGGTTACACAAAAAATGGCCAGCAAAGGTGCTGGCCAAGTGGACTCGCTCTTAGGACAAGAGTGAATTAGAAATCGTAACGTACGCCTAGGCGCAGTGTATCTTCGCCTTCTGTTACTAGACCTGTTGCTGGATCTTTTGCTTCATCAAGTTGGTTGATGTAGTAAGACAGGTAAGTACGGAAGTTGCTGTTTAGTTTGTAGTAACCAACAAGCTCGATACCTTCAACGGTGTCGTACTTTGAACCGTTGTCTGGATCATTCTCTTGAGCTGTGTATAGCGCAGCAAGTGTCACTTTGCTCGCTACTTTGTAGCTTGCGACTAGCTCGTAAGCCGTAAAGTCTTCAGAGTCAGTCAGGGACCCTTGAGAATAAGTACCTGCTAGGTAAAGGTTATCCATCGAGTAAGCGATACCACCTAGAATTTGATCTTCAGAGTTGTCTTTATCTACGTCGCCACCAGAATATGCAAGACCGAGGTCTAGGCCCATTGGCAGTGAGTACATTCCAGAGATGCCGTATTTATCTTCGTTATCACTAGAGTTTGCTTGGTAGGTTGCTTGCAGTTGTAGTGCATCAAACGCACCACGGTATGCGAAAACGCTGTCTTGCTTATCAGAAGACGAATCGATAACTTGCTGAACACCAGAGAACTCAGTGATATCCGTCATGTCAGAGATGATGACTGCAGCCATGTCTTGACGACCTACAGAGAAAGCACCGATATCAGAGTCGACACCTGCATACATGTAGCGGTTTTTGAATTCACTCTTGCCCGTTTTTTGCTCGGCTTCGTAAACACCGAATGCAGAAAGGCCATTGCCGATGTCCGTTTTACCTTTTAGATTAAGACGAGCGCGGCTTTTATCTTCCATTGAGCCTTCAACTTCAGCACCACCTGAACCGATGAAGTCACCACGGAACTCAACGCGGCCGCCAACTTTTAATTCAGTACCGTCGTTTTTGTATACTGTTGCTGCGAATGATGGTGCTGATACCAATGCTGTAAGAATTGCAGTAGTTAGTGCTGCCTTTTTCATTTTCTTATTACCCTAGTTGTAATCGATGGGCTTTCTTGCCCGATGTGTTGATGACGCTAAGGTAAACCCTGAAAATGAAAGATAGATTTCTGTTAAGTTATGATTTGATTGCACTTTTATTGCTGGCGAGAATAAGTGCCCCTTCTTATATCTCTTATAAAAAGAAAGGTTTTATCTTTTTTGAGGTTTTTCTGCCTTCTATTGGAGACCGTGCTTTTTTCAAAAAGTTCCTGAACCTATTTTTGTTCCAAAATGTAAGTAAATATTTCATTTTGACGGAAAAGTTATTTTCAAAAGTTGGGGTTCATCAAGTATTTGTGAGCACTATCTCGTTAAAGCATTTCTTTTTGTAAGGTTTTTACGCCTGGATTTTTTTCGGATAAGTAAACGTTTGCTTTTTAGTTTTTTGCTGAGAATTTTTCACTCGGTTATCAGGAACTAATCAAATAAAGTGTCGGCAGTTGTTACACAAAGGTAAATCCATTCTGGCGGAAAAGATGCCCCAGAGGGCCTTTGTATTCCTTTCTGTGTTCATCATTTCGTTTTACGAAAGTGAATCAGAGCTGGGTCTAAAACTGACTAACCAACTAATAAGTAATGGATTTAGAAATGAATAAAAAATTATTAGCAGCGGCAATCGCAGCAGCAACTTTCGGCACTCAAGCAGTGGCAGTGGAACTTTATAATAACGATGGCACAACATTTTCGATGGGCGGCCACGTTTCTGTTAACTTAAATGGTTCAGAGCAAGGTGACACGGATGTTGGTACTAACTCTCCTCGTATCAATATCTCTGCGACACAAGATTTAGGCAATGGCTTCACCGCAGACGCCCGTGGTGAATGGGCTCTAAACTACTTAGATGGCGGTGAAGAGTCGTTTAAAACTCGTCTCGGTTACTTAGGTTTAACGCATGAGGTTTACGGTCGTGCAGTAGGTGGTACGCAATGGTCACCTTACTATGATGTAGCAGGCATAGCGGATATGCCAATTGCGTTTGCGAATGACTTCATTTACGACGATCACGGAAACCTAGGCACAGGTCGTGCGGATAAAATGCTGTCTTATCGAAATGGCTTTGATTTAGGCGAAGCAGGTGCGATTAACGTTGGTCTTGGATGGCAAGGCGCAAATGATGAATACACGCGTAACGACGCAGGTACTATCACTGGTGGTCTTAAATACGATGACCGCATGCAAGTTGCGCTTTCTTACGCAATCATGGGCGCGAAAATTGGCTACTCATACAACGGTGGTGACTTCCAACACCCTGCTTACACAGGTAAACACACCGCAGAATCACATGTTGTGTCTGCATCTTACGGCGCTTACGGCCAAGGTCTGTTCCTTGCCGCGGTATATGGTTCAAATGAAAATATGAACTTCAGTGTAAATGGCGACCGTTTGGCGGAAAGTGATGCGTACGAAGCGATCATCGCATACGCTCTAGCGAACAGCTTAAACTTGAGCGTTAACTACGAGATGGTTGAAGGTAAAGAGTTCAAAAACTCTAAAACAGAAACCGCTCGTGAAGAAATGGCACTGCAGGCAGAGTACAACTTCACGCCTAAATTTGTTGGTTACGCGGGTTACCAGTTTGACCTAAATGATGACCATGGTCGTGAAACTGATGACAAATGGGCGATAGGTGCTCGTTACTACCTATAATAGGATTTAGCGAGAACAATCATTCACCCTTATTGATTTAAAGCCAGCCTCGTGCTGGCTTTTTTGTCTATTTGTTTTGTAAATACCGTGATGTTTCAATTAGATGATACAAAACTCAAAACGGGGTGAATGTCTTATTTTTCACACTAGAGGATGGGATTTAGTGTCGTTAAGTCAATAGGTTAGATTATGATGAGGTTTTTGTTTTGCAGGGAAGAGCGATGAGCGTTATTCAAGTTGAAGAAAAGAAAGTAGAAGTGGGTAAAGTGCTTTGTGTTGGGCGAAATTACGTTGAACATATTCATGAGCTTGATAATGCGATACCTGAGCAAATGGTGGTATTTAATAAACCCGCGACTTCCGTATCGACGACTCTGCGTTCATTTCATCAAGAGCCTCTTCATTACGAGGCTGAAATCTGTTTTCTGATCAAAGATGGACGCTATTCAGCAGTCGGTTTGGGATTGGATCTGACCAAGCGCGGTTTGCAGTCTTCACTTAAACAACAAGGGTTGCCTTGGGAGCGTGCTAAAGCGTTTGATGGCTCCGCAGTGTTTAGTCGATTTGTCTCTTTGGATAACATTGATATTAATGATCTTAACCTAGAGCTCTTGATTAACTGCGTTCGTGTACAAAAAGGTCACGTTAACCAGATGCTCTATCCGCCGCTAACCATTTTGGATGAATTAACGAGTTACACAACACTTCAAGATGGCGATGTGGTAATGACTGGCACACCAAAAGGAGTTGGTGAGGTGCATAAAGGTGACATCTTCCTTGGACGATTAAAGTGTGGTGATGTCACCTTGTTGGAGATTGAGTGGGTGGCGGATTAAAGCCAAATTCGCAGAACGAGAAATACCACCATGCTGATCACCGTCGTTAAAAGAACATTTTTAGTAAAGTACGCGATTAACGCAGCCAGCAAGGCAGCCAATAAAAATGGGTTGTGCACATTCACGCTGAGTGCTCCATCGGGAATGAAAACGATAGGCGCCCAGATCGCAGTGAGTACCGCAGGGCTGGCGTAGTTGAGCACTTTTTGTGTACGTGTCCCTAATCGCAGTGGTAGCTTGGGTTCTAAAAACAAGTAGCGGCTGGTGAAAACAAGCACCGTCATCAGTAAAATAGACAACATGATCATTAGTGTTTCTCCTGTACTTGTTCCACAAAGTAGCCTGTAAGCATGGCTAAAATGCTCGAAATCATCAAACTTCCTTCTACTTGGTAATAGGTTAGGGCGACCGAGCTCACTAATGCCACGACAACACTCGCGAGCACCGCCATATTTTTAATAGTCGGAACTACAATTGCGATAAAAGTCGCGGCCACAGCAAATTCCAATCCCATTTCGTTCAGTTCAGGGATCAGGCTTCCCGCAATAATGCCCGTCAATGTCGCGATATTCCAAAACAGGTAAAAACTCAAACCAGCCCCAAGCGCATACCAGCGATTAAATTGTTTATCGGAATGATGACCTACAATCGCAAACAGCTCATCAGTGAGTAAGAATCCGAGTGATAACCGCCATTTAAGAGGAAGTGGTGCAATTTTACTGCGCATCGATACACTGTAGAGGAAGTGTCGAGAGGTGATAAAAAACGTTGTTAGTAACATGGTTACTAGACCTGCCCCCGATTTAATCATCCCCATCGCGACGAGCTGCGCGGAACCTGCGAACAGAATGGCGGATAGTGCTTGTCCTTCCAAAGGGTGAAGCCCAGTATCAATCGCGAATGAACCTGCGAGCAAACCCCAAGGTAACACCGCGATACTCAGTGGCATCATCGCAAGTGTGCCTTGCCAAAATAGCGTGGCTTTTGATTCTTCTTGTAACGGCAAAGTGTGGTCCATAGTTTCTTCTTAGTTATTCCTAAATCAGGCTACCAAGATAGCTCGGTAGTCGCATAACGCCTTGTACAATATTGCTGCTTTAGCTGTGACGGACGTATTGGCCGGGAGTGACGCCCATGGCTTTTTTAAAGTGTCGATGCAGATGGCTTTGATCATGGAAGCCACATTCTTGTGCCACATCTGAAATTTTTTGTCCCATTTTTAGTAGCTTCTTCGCCATACGTAAACGCTGCTGAATTTGATAAGCATGGGGAGGGAAGCCAAACTGTTTTTGAAACTCTCTTAGCAAATGAAAAGGGCTTAACCCAGCCAGTTTTGCGAGCTCTTCTAGCGAGACGTCCGTTTGCGGGAAGTCTTCCAAAAACTCTTTGACCAACTGTATTTGTCGCTGAGCTCTGGTTGATTCTTTGAGCGGTGCCCGGTGGGTGCTGTGTTTGCTGGCTAGTTTGATCAACGTGCCGTAAATCAAAGTTTCTCGTAGTAGTCGGTTGTCTGATTTTTCTAGCGTTTCAAACACCAATCGCAACTGACTAGCCAGCTCAGGATCGTAAACCACAGGTTGAGGAAAATAGGGCAGAGCTACATTTGGTGAACCAAGCTCTTGCCCCAAGGTCTGAAACTGCTGTGGTACGGGGTACATTGCTTTGTATTCCCAACCGCCTTCTGAGGCCGAATGCCCGTTGTGTACTTCATCTGCATTTACAAGGATGATGCTGTCCTGTGGCGCGATATGATTTCCGCCTGTTCGAAAGAACTGCTGTGCTCCCTTCTCGATGACGCCAATAGTGTAACCCTCGTGACTATGGCGTGAGAAATTCTGCTTCTCATACTTTGCATCGAGAAGTTCTAAACCGCCGAGCTCTTGAGCTATCTTGAAGGTAGCGATTTCCTTATTCTTTTCTTTCATCTTTATCCGGTCTGCTCAAGAAAGTCATCTTAGAAGTGTAACGGATCCATCGTGCTTATTTTTGTACAAAATTGCTATTCGATTTTTATAAATAGGCGAATTGATTGTTATTTTGCAATCTAGCGAACTATGATTTTTATTTTCTGAATCATCTTGGTGATTTTGGGCTGGCTGTTGTTATTTTGTTGGTATAACATTCGCCGCTTTGTTGTAGAAAAAGCGGTTCCATCATGATTGATTTATCTGTACTTCCTGTTTATCTCACCGCAGTAGTGGCTTTGTTGCTGTTACCAGGGCCCGATATGTTGCTGATCGCGAGCTCTAGTATGAGTTACGGTAAGAAGGTCGGTCTTTTTGCTAGCTTAGGCAATGCGACGTCTGGTGTTATTCTTACTTTGCTTGCTGCAATGGGCGTATCTACCCTGATTGCAATGAGCCCAATCGCCCTTAAAGTCCTTCATCTATTAGGTGGCGCTTACTTGCTAAAAATGGGCTGGGACTGCTTACGAGCTGAGGCATCTTCGGCTCCAGAGCTTGATGGTCAAAACAAAATGGCGTCAACTTATTATCAACGTGCTTTGATGAGTAATTTGCTTAACCCTAAAGCGTTGGTATTTTTTGTGATGTTTTTGCCGCAGTTTGTCTCAAGCAATATTACAGCGTCTTCTGGTGAGCAGATGCTAGCACTAGGGTTATTGTTAAACGTCCTTGGCTTGTCATTCAATTTATTACTTGTTGGGCTGGCAGGCACATTGGGTAAGGGGCTGCTCGAGAACGAAAAATTCCGCACGTATCAACATAAACTAATGGGTTTAGTGTTCGTTATTCTCGCGTTGTGGATGCTGAGCAGTTTCGCCTTATAAAGTTATCATATTCCATCAGAAAGCCAGCAATTGCTGGCTTTTTGTTTTAGGATATTGGTGTTTCCTAAGGAGAGGATGTATGAAGCTTGAATTTTGTTTAAATCCAGATCAAACAGACCTTGATTCTGTTCGTGAAGGTATTCGATCTTATAACCGAATGCACTTGCCTGAAGGGGAGGTGCATGCTGTGGGATGTTTTGCTAAAGATGAGAATGGCAAGATCATGGGTGGTCTGACTGGCGAAATGTTTAAAAACACGGTGTTTGTTGAGTTTTTGTGGGTAGATGCTGAAAGTCGAACCTCCGGTCTCGGTAGCCAGTTAATGGCGATGTTAGAACAAAAAGTAAAGCCTCACGGGGTTACCCATGTTTATTTGGATACTTACAGTTTTCAAGCTCTTGATTTTTATCTTAAATTAGGTTTTGAAAAAGTAGGGCAGTACTCAGGCTATCCTGCAGAGGGCATCCACAAGTACTTTCTACAAAAGGAAATTGTAAGCTAGGGAAAAGCACTGGTTAGCTTGACTTGTTCTAGTCAAAATCAAAAAAAGAGGCGCGAATTTGCGCCTCTTATCGTATCAGGTGTCTCTGCTTCTCTTTGACTTACAAACTTGTCTGATGCGCGTCGATAAGTTCGTTCATCTTCGCCTCTGCCGCTTGCTGTGCTTGTGCGTAGCTCATATCGGCAGGGAAGAGGTTGATAACTTCGTAGTAACATTTTAGTTTTGGCTCAGTACCAGATGGACGAACAATCACGCGAGATTGATCTTCTAGGTGATAAATCAATACGTCACTTGCTGGTAAGTCAATGGATTCTTCAGAGCCGTCGTCAAACATGCGAACCGATGTTTTTAGATCTTCGGTTACTGCAACTTTTTTACCAGCAATCTCTGTTGGTGGATTTGCTCGGAGTTTGTCGCCGATTGGTGGAGAGTTCGGGTCGAGAGCGATGCTGCGCTGCGCGTTAAAGTAGAAACCGTGCTCGCGGTACAGTTCTTCCAGTTTATCCCATAGTGTTTTGCCTTGAGCTTTAAGTTTACCTGTTAGCTGAGCAAATGCGACGATTGCAGATAAACCATCTTTATCCCAGACCTTGTTACCCACGGTATAACCGAGCGCTTCTTCATAAGCAAACAAGAATGGATTGGCTTCTGTCTCTTGCTCCATTGCAACGTTCGTGAGCCATTTGAAGCCTGTTAACGTTTGGTAGTATTGGGCGCCATGCGCTTTGGCAATGCTACTCAGCATTCTTGATGATACGATGGTGTTGCCAACCAGAGCGTTAGGTTGCTGTTCTAGCAAGTAATCGCCAAACAGTGACCCCACTTGGTCGCCGGTTAACATTTGGTATTCGCCATCTGGGCGTTTGACCGCCACTGCAAAACGGTCGGCATCTGGATCGTTAGCACAAGCGATATCAGCATCTACGGACTTACCTAACGCCATCACCATATCCATTGCACCGGCTTCTTCAGGGTTTGGGAAGTTGACGGTTGGGAAGCTGCCATCAGGTTCGCGCTGTTCCTTAACACTTGCCACTTTTTTGAAGCCAGCGTCTGCGAGGAGCGTTTCCGCCATATTCGCCCCAACGCCATGCATTGCGGTGTAAGCAATAGATATATCGGTATTGTTGTCAGGAGTAAGCAGTGCGTTTTCATTCATTGTCTTACGGTAAGTTTGGTAGTAGTCGTCTTCCAACCAAACTAACAAACCGTGCTGTTTTGCATCATCGAGAGACATTAAAGGTAATGGCTTCGTTGTTGCGTCATCAATTTTCGCTGCGATTCCAGAGTCGTGTGGAGGAATGATTTGTGCGCCATTCTCCCAATATACTTTAAAGCCATTGTACTCTGGTGGATTGTGGCTAGCGGTAACAACAACAGCGGCCGCAGCATTCAATGTTCGGACACCAAACGCAACAATTGGGGTTGCTGCAACATCGTACGTTAGGTAAACCTTGATACCAAGGGCTGTCAGTACGGACGCGGTATCATGCGCGAATTGTTTCGAATCAGGACGACCGTCGTAGCCAATAACGACACCACGACTTGCGGCATCTTTGACTTGCTCTAGCAAATAGTTTCCTAGGCCAGTGGCTGTCTCTTGAATCACCAAACGGTTCATTCGGTTTGGACCTGCACCCACTTTGCCGCGTAACCCTGCTGTACCAAAGGCAAGGCGCGATCCAAAGCGATCAGTAAGCTCTTGTTCATTATTTGTATCGACGAGGTGTTGTAGCTCTTCGCGAGTCTTAGGATCAGGGTCTCGTTCTAGCCATTGAGTAATTAGTGCTGTCATATCAATCATTCCTTAGTAGGGGGCGCCTACTTTCTTGGACACTTCGTTTTGTAAGTATCTCAATGTTTTCTTTTAAATTAATGTAAATGGTTCTCAATTACATTTCAAAGAGGGCAATCGATAAACCGAATTAATTTTTTATCCGAACAAAATTTAATCATATTTAATTTCTTGAAGAACCTTGGAACTATAACTAGCCTTTTAACATAAATATAACAAACCGTGTCGAAATCGTAGTTTTTGTGATTTTTCGTAAAGTTGTTCGATATTTGCATCGGGACGCAAGGAAGCTCGCGCAAGCGTAGCGGCTGAGCAGAGGAGAGATCTTTTGAAAAGATTAACGACTACTCTAGCCTTATCACTGAATGTGATTTTAATCACATTCTCCTCTTTCAGTTGGTCAAAGGAAAGTGACTACAACATGACCAAAGGGGTCACAGCGATAAGTGGGCAAGTGTATGAATTACATATGCTGATTTTCTATATCTGCTGCGTAATTGCTTTGATTGTATTTGGTGTCATGTTCTATTCCATCTTTCGTCATCGCAAGTCAAAAGGAGCAGTTGCCGCACATTTCCACGAAAGTACAAAAGTGGAAATTATTTGGACAGTCATACCTATCATCATTCTTGTCGCCATGGCGATTCCCGCAACGAAAACTTTAGTCGCAATGGAAGACACAAGCCAATCAGATATCACGGTCAAGATCACAGGCTCGCAATGGAAATGGCATTACAGCTATTTTGGTGAAGATGTTGAGTTCTTCAGTTTGCTTGCCACCAGCCAAAAGCAAATTGATGGTATCGAGACAAAAGGCGCGCATTATCTATTGGAAGTAGACAACCCTTTGGTGTTGCCTGTGAATCGCAAAGTGCGTTTTTTGATGACTTCTGATGATGTCATTCACTCATGGTGGGTGCCAGATTTTGCTGTCAAGAAAGACACCATCCCTGGTTTTATTAATGAAGCATGGACAAGAATTGATGAGCCAGGCGTATATCGCGGTCAATGTGCGGAGCTATGTGGTCGTGCACACGGGTTCATGCCGGTGGTGGTGCATGCGATGGAAGAAGAAAAGTTTGATGAATGGTTAGCGAGTAAGAAGGAAGAAATCGCACTTCAAAAAGCGGCGGCACAAGAAGCGCTCTCTCAAGACTTATCCATGGATGAGTTGATGTCGCAGGGCGAATCGATATACACGTCGCGTTGTGCTGTGTGCCATCAGGCTAGTGGTGAGGGGATTCCGGGTGCATTTCCCGCGATTAAGGGCAGCCCTATCGCAACAGGCCCAATTTCAGAGCACATTGATGTGATTGTGAATGGCCGTCCGGGCACTGCAATGCAGTCTTTTTCGAACCAGTTAAGTGACAAAGAAATTGCTGCGGTCATTACATATCAGCGAAATGCATGGGGCAACGACACTGGCGATACGGTGCAAGCATCCGATGTGAATGCCTTTAAGGCACAAGGCAGTGCTAAGGAGGAAATATGAGTAAGCCAATAGATAAGGCAGTGAAGTCTGCGCCAGCGGAAGCCAGTGCAAACAGTACCATTGCGATTGATGATGGCCATGATCACCATGCTCCCCAAGGCATCACTCGTTGGCTGTATTCCACAAACCATAAAGACATTGGCACCCTGTACCTTTGGTTTAGTTTCGCGATGTTTCTGACTGGTGGGGCGATGGCGATGGTCATTCGTGCCGAATTATTCCAGCCTGGACTTCAGCTGGTTGATCCACAGTTTTTTAATCAAATGACTACGGTACACGGTTTGGTGATGGTGTTTGGTGCTGTGATGCCAGCATTTACGGGCCTTGCTAACTGGATGATTCCAATGATGATCGGTGCTCCAGATATGGCGCTACCTCGCATGAACAACTTGAGCTTTTGGATTCTACCTTTTGCATTTCTTATTTTATTGAGCTCGCTGTTTTTACCTGGTGGCGGTCCCGATTTTGGTTGGACGTTTTATGCTCCGCTGTCCACGACTTATGGCCCGGATAGCACAGCGCTGTTTGTATTCTCTGTGCATATCATGGGTATCAGCTCCATTATGGGCGCGATCAACGTTATCGTGACGATCGTAAATATGCGAGCTCCGGGAATGACTTGGTTCAAGTTACCAATGTTTGTTTGGACTTGGTTAATCACCGCTTTCTTGTTGATCGCGGTTATGCCGGTACTAGCGGGTGCGGTGACGATGGTTCTTACTGACAAATATTTCGGGACTAGCTTCTTTGACGCAGCTGGTGGTGGTGACCCGGTAATGTTCCAACACATCTTTTGGTTCTTTGGTCACCCAGAAGTGTACATCATGATTTTACCGTCGTTTGGAATCATCTCCGCCATTCTGCCTGCTTTCAGTGGTAAGAAGCTGTTTGGTTATCATTCGATGGTTTACGCGACGTGCAGCATTGCATTGTTATCTTTCCTTGTGTGGGCGCACCACATGTTTACCACGGGGATGCCAGTTTTTGCAGAGCTCTTCTTTATGTATTGCACTATGTTGATTGCGGTACCAACGGGGGTGAAAGTCTTTAATTGGGTTGCCACCATGTGGCGTGGAGCTCTGACATTTGAAACGCCAATGTTGTTTGCCATTGCCTTTATTGTGCTCTTTACGATTGGCGGTTTCTCAGGGTTGATGCTGGCGATTGTGCCGGCGGATTTCCAATATCATGACACTTACTTCGTGGTTGCGCATTTCCACTATGTGTTGGTATCTGGTGCTGTATTCTCGATTATGGCGGCTGCGTACTATTGGCTACCTAAGTGGACAGGCAATATGTACGACCACAAGCTGAGTTTGTGGCATTTCTGGTGCTCGATTATTTCAGTTAATGTTTTGTTTTTCCCGATGCACTTTCTAGGTTTAGCGGGTATGCCAAGACGTATCCCGGATTACGCTATTCAGTTTGCTGATGTCAATCAAATCGTCTCTATTGGTGGGTTTGCGTTTGGGTTGTCACAATTGATCTTTTTATGGGTGGTGATTAAGTGTATTCGTGGCGG
This sequence comes from Vibrio chemaguriensis, assembly GCF_012275705.1. Classification (NCBI taxonomy): domain Bacteria; kingdom Pseudomonadati; phylum Pseudomonadota; class Gammaproteobacteria; order Vibrionales; family Vibrionaceae; genus Vibrio; species Vibrio chemaguriensis. Next base: position 36,686 of record NZ_SHOE01000004.1, on the reverse strand, counting down.
TGAAAAGGCCGCTGCAAAACCGTGGGAACGTGCGGAGGGCTTAGAATGGACGGTGCCAAGCCCGGCGCCCCATCATACGTTTACTACGCCGCCTAAAGTCGATTAGATACGAATAGGGTGAGTGAGATGAAACCGAATCCATCAAACAAAAAGCTCACAGTGAAGTTGCTTTTAGCGACCCTTTTGATGTTCGGGTTTGGCTACGCACTTGTCCCATTGTATGACGTAATGTGCGACGCACTGGGTATCAATGGAAAAACAAGTGAAGTGGCCGCCATTCAACCAACTGGTATGCAGCCAGATATGAGCCGAACTATTCGCGTGGAGTTTATGGCGCATGTAAGCCCCGATATGCCTTGGGAGTTTAAACCCAAAGTGATTTCGATGGACGTTCATCCCGGAGAAGTCGTGCAAACCGAATACCTTGCATTTAATGAAAGCGGGCAGAAGTTGGTAGGGCAAGCCGTTCCCTCTGTTTCTCCCGGGAATGGTGCCGCTTATTTCAATAAGATTGAGTGTTTTTGTTTTAACCAACAGCCTTTGGATGGCAAACAACAAGCTCAAATGCCGTTGATTTTTTATATCGAACCGGACTTACCGGAGTCGATACACACGTTAACGCTGTCTTACACACTCTATAAACTTCCCCCTCCTACAGGTTCTTAGCCACTCGAGGAGAGAGATACAGACCAAGGCTGGTCAGTAAGGAGAGAAATTATGAGTAACAAGCCAGGAACATATTATGTTCCCGCTCAAAGTAGCTGGCCGATCATCGGTGCGTTTGCTCTATTTTTAGTTGCCGTTGGTGCAGGAATGACCGTTCAGGGGACACAAAGTGAAGGGGCTGTGGGAACCATTGGCAGTATTGTGCTAGCGGTAGGTTTTCTGTTCTTGCTTTACATGTTGGCGGGCTGGTTTAGTAATGTGATTACTGAGTCACTGAGTGGAAAGTACAGCTCGCAAATTACTCGTTCTTTTCGCCAAGGGATGAGCTGGTTCATCTTCTCTGAAGTGATGTTTTTTGGTGCCTTTTTTGGTGCGTTATTTTACGCCAGGATGATTTCTGTGCCTTGGCTAGGTGGGGCAGATAACAACTTCATGACCAACGAGGTTTTGTGGCCAACCTTCGAAGCGATGTGGCCACTCACACTGACTCCGGGTGGAGAAACAACACAAGCTATGCCGTGGCAGGGCATTCCCCTTACTAATACTATTTTGCTGTTATTGTCGTCGATTACGCTACATATGGCGCACATCAACCTTGAAAAAGACAAAAGAACGGCACTGATTGTTTGGTTGGAAATCACCATCGTGCTTGCGGGCTTTTTCCTATATTACCAAGCGGTCGAGTATGCTCATGCTTATCAAGAAATGGGGCTCACGTTGCAATCTGGTATCTACGGAAACACCTTTTTTATGTTGACGGGTTTTCACGGTTTGCACGTTTGTCTTGGGACGATTTTCTTAATCGTATTGTTGCTCCGAATCGCTAAAGATCATTTTTCGTCTAAGAACCATTTTGCCTTCCAAGCAGGTAGTTGGTATTGGCACTTTGTGGATGTGGTTTGGTTATGTCTGTTTGTGTTTGTGTACGTGCTGTAGGTGCATTGGGCGATTAGTAAGGACGGGGATTCGGAGCCAGCCAGCCTGAACTGAGCGCAATAAGTAGAAGGATAACTACTAAAGCGGAGAACATGACTCGACGGCCTAAGTAATGACTCATAGGTTTGTCTCTTTTTTCGGGATTATCTGGGTCTTCACGAACCATTTCGATAAGCGCTTTTGCGAGGTTGAAGATAATGAAAAGCAGCAAAAGGACAAGCGTCAGTTTGAATAGAAATACGGTGGACATAGAACCTCCGGTTTCATCGTTGTTGTTATCAAGACAATTATGGCTATCGAAACGGTTTTGGGTTGCAGTTGGTTTAACTGTGGTTGTGTTTTCTCTTTTGGTCAAACTGGGTTTTTGGCAGCTTGAGAGAGGGCAAGAGAAACAGGCTTTGGAACAAGCCATTCTTGCGCGAGCGGATAGTGCGTACCAAACATTAGGCGAAGTTCTTGAAGAAAACGATTGGAGAGAAGGCAGCATTCTCGGGAAAAAAGTGGAAGCTAATGTTGTTCCTCAGGCGTTTCCCGTGATTTTACTGGATAACCAAACGCATCAGGGCAATGTGGGCTATTTAGCATTTCAGATTGTCTCTATGAGTGATGAACTAGGAACCTATGCATTATTAGAGCTTGGTTTTGTGGAGGGAATAGCAGATCGTTCAATATTACCAACCGTCACAACACTCGAAGTGTCGACCTTTATCTCGGGACGTCTGTACCGAAAATCCGCTAACCCGTTGAGCTCTGAATTAATGCCAGAAGTTGGCGATGTCATTCGTGTGCAGAACCTGAATATCGTGCAACTGAATCAGCTACTTAATATTGAACTTATGCCCGCAGTCTTGCAGCCAGACAATCTAAAAAATTGGCCTTACGACTTTCCTTGGAACCCATTGCCGCTCAACAGCGCCAAGCATTTCGGTTATTCGATTCAGTGGTTTTCGATGGCGGGCGTTTTCTTATTATTGACCTTAATTGTTTTTGTTCGTTGGCAAAGAAAGTTGCGTCACATGGAGGTGAAGCATGACATCTAAAGTAACCAAAGGGCGGCTAATGTTGATTGCGTTGGTGTGTACGTTTGCGCTTCCTGCCGTCATCGCTAAGGTCATTCTCACCCAAGGGTGGTATCAAAGCGGTGTGACCAATAGAGGTGTGTTAGTTGAACCATACACGACGTTAGAGCAGCTTGGTCAAGAGTCACCTCTCAAAGACCATGGTTGGCAACTCGCTTATGTATTGCCTAACGAATGCACTGAACAGTGTAAACAGCAGCTTTACCTGCTTCAGCAAAGCCATGTTGCTTTAGGTAAGTATCAAGAGCGAGTAGTGCCAGTCGTTTGGCAGACTGAGCATTCAGACCCCATAGAAGTATCGATGTTAGCGATGCAAATGAATGAATTGGTTACCGCTAAAGTGAAACCTGGGCAAATGTTGATCGTTGATCCTCTGGGGCAATTGGTGATGTCTTACTCGCCAAAACCGAATGAAGATTTAGTCTCGTTCAACAAAGGTATGTTGGCGGATTTACGCAAGCTCTTAAAATTGTCACGAGTTGGTTAGAAAGGGGCGTATATGAAGTTAATTCAGTTGGTTAAATTCAGTTTGCTCCTAACTTTCGTGGTGATCATGTTAGGCGCGTATACTCGCCTTTCTGATGCAGGGTTAGGTTGCCCTGATTGGCCCGGCTGCTATGGGCATCTTGCTGTGCCTCATCAAGAAGAAGACGTAATACGTGCCAATCTTAATTTCCCTGAACGGGCTGTCGAGCATGAGAAAGCATGGCTTGAAATGATTCATCGCTATTTTGCAGGAACGCTGGGTCTGGTCATTTTTGTTATGACAGTGATATCAACGAGATCTGAGCGCGTGAATCCTACTATTCCGATGCTGCTCAGTGTACTGGTGGTCGGGCAAGCACTTTTGGGGATGTGGACCGTGACGCTCAAATTAATGCCAGTCATCGTAATGCTTCATCTGCTTGGTGGATTTACTTTACTGGTTCTGCAGGCGATTTTTTACTGCCAGTTAAAAGCGCAAAATAATCTCTATTTTTCTCCATCTTCCAGCTCGCTGCGAGGCTTCTCATTATTGGTCTTTCTGGTTGTTTTTATGCAGGTGCTGCTAGGAGGGTGGACTTCGTCAAACTATGCCGCGCTCATGTGCACCTCACTGCCGATTTGTGAGGGAGATTGGATGAGTCATCTCTCATGGAAAGAGGCGTTTTCTTTCTGGCAAACCGGATTCGAGAATTACGAGTTTGGTGTATTGGAGTATCCGGCAAGAATGACCATACATGTTACGCATCGCCTCGGTGCGATGGTCACCGCTACCGTCGTATTGGCTTATAGCATTATGCTCATGAGGCAAGATTCCCATCATTCACAGCGCATTGGAGGATGGTTACTACTCACTTTAGCGTGTCAAGTTATGTTGGGCGTGAGCAACGTTGTATTCCAACTTCCTATTTATGTCGCCGTGGCACATAACTTGGGTGCCGCCATTATGTTGAGTCTTGTTTGTGTGAGTCAGTTTTATTTGTGGCAGGGCAAAAAAGCTTGGAGTTACACCGCGAAAGGAGTTCGCTATGAGTAAAGAAATCGCACTGTCGTTAAATGAGCGAAAGCGACTAAGTGCCGTTTATTTGAAGTTAACGAAGCCTAAAGTAGTCGCATTAATGCTGGTGACGGCCGTTGTCGGGATGAGTTTAGCGCCTGTTACTGAGTTTCCTTGGTTGCAGGCGGCGGTTGGCCTAACAGGCATTGGTTTGATGGCAGGCTCCGCGGCAGCGTTTAATCACCTGATTGACCGCCGCATTGATGCGAGAATGGCTCGCACACACAAACGTCCGTTGCCATCGGGTGAAGCTAAGCCGTTATCGGTGATAACCTTTGCGACAGCGTTAGGCGTCATAGGGTTTGTTCTTTTATATGCGCTGGTCAACCCACTGACGGCATGGCTGACTTTGATGAGTTTACTCGGCTATGCGATGGTGTACACCATGTACCTCAAACGCGCTACTCCGCAAAATATCGTAATTGCAGGTATTGCGGGTGCGATGCCGCCTCTTCTCGGTTGGACTGCCGTAACAGGGCACTTGCATGCGAATGCTTGGCTGCTTGTGATGATCATTTTTATCTGGACGCCACCACACTTTTGGGCACTCGCAATTCATCGCGTAGAGGACTATCGTAAGGTGGATATTCCAATGTTGCCTGTGACACATGGTATCGAGTACACCAAAACTTCTATTCTGTTGTATACGGTGTTGTTGACGTTGGTTTGTGTGCTGCCGGTGTTGGTTGGAGTGGTCGGCGTAGTTTATCTTTTTGCCTCGTTACTACTTAACGCTGGCTTTATGTACCATGCATGGAAGCTAAAATACGCGCCAGAGCCCAATACCGCGATGGAGACGTTTAAATTTTCTATCTATCACCTTTTGGCGTTGTTCATTGCATTGCTTTCGGATCACTATATTGGCTTGTAGCCTCTCTTTAAACAGAAAACGCCGCGTGGTTCGCGGCGTTTTTTGTTTTGATACTTTGGCTTTAATGCAAAGTTTCTAGAATTATTGAATCTCTAACAATTCAACATCAAAGATCAACACACTTGCTGGTGGAATTGGGCCTGAGCCACTTTTGCCATAACCGAGCGTGCTTGGTACGAAAAGGCGGATTTTTTCACCTTCGACCATGTATTGTAGGCCTTCTTGCCAGCCTTTAATGACTTGGTTAAGACCAAACGAAATTGGCTCACCGCGATTAACGGAGCTATCAAACACAGTGCCATCAATCAACGTGCCGTGGTAGTGCACTTTGACTTTACTTGTCGCGGTTGGGTGAACCTCACCTTCGCCTTTTTCAAGAACAATATATTGAAGACCACTTTCTGTTGTGATAACGCCTTCTTTTTTCGCATTCTCGAGCAAGAATGCTTGGCCTTTCGCAAAGTTTTCATCCGCTACTTTATGGTTTGTCCAAGTACGGTAAATGAAAAAGCCCGCCAGAATGAAAATAATGAGAGGAAACAAAAATTTAGACACGTAAGCTCCTTGTCTATTTAGGTTGTTTTAGCAAATAGTTAATGGTTTCTGCCATGGATTCGACGCTGTCATGACCACCAGTAATGACTTGGTATTTTCCATTAACGATAAAGGCTGGAACGGAGTTAATTTGGCCGCGAGTCGTGATCGCTTCTGCCTTAGTGATGTACTCAAACAGCGTTTTTTGCTGTGCTTCATCTAAATGGTAAGGGCTGATAAGGTTGCGAGACTCAAAGGCTTTCTCTACGGCGATTTGACGTTCCTCAGCAGTCGCATCAGGACCCATTTGTACGGCAGCAAAAAGATCCGCCATAAATGCTTTGTCAGGTGTCGACTCTAGTTGCATGACTGCAGTGTAGAAGATGATGGCGCTTACTTGTGCACTCTCATTGAAAGTTACATGCATTTTTTCAACGCTTTGCTCAGTTAGCGATTCGATTTGAGGGACAAACTCTTCCATTGAACGGCAGTGGCCGCAAGTTAGGGCAAAAGCTTCTGTCAATGGCGCCAAATCATATTCTTGAAGAGATACAGGCAAAACTTCGTATTGTTTGCCTTGCTGAGGCTGAGTGTTGCCGCTATCGCATGCCGACAAGGCCATCATGGCGGCAATCACAGCAAAGCCTTTCGATATGGTTTTTAACATAATAATGCTCTAAGTAAGAAATTTGCGTTAGTTTATCGGTTAACGATAGTGACTAAAACCATTAAATAACAATAAAGTGAGACGATTGGTAACAGACTTTTCCTGATGTGTAGGCTGCAGGGAGGTATTTTGGCATCGCTTTTTAATTTGAGAGATACTTGATATTGATTCCAGTGGCATGAACGCTGCGTATACAAACCAATCGGTGGATAAAAGCGCTAAAGATTCGGCGTGTTTTGTCGACACAATGGACAAGAGTTTTTCTACGTTGGTAATGGTATGAAGCAGTGGTTTTTAATTGTTTGCGGCATTCTGACTGGGTGCAGTAGCCTTGATCAAGACATGGTTCCTGGCGGGAACATTTTAGATACAGCTCCTAAAACAAACACCGAGCTGAGACATCCTGAGTGGGGCTATCCGAGCGCCTCAAGTGTGGCTTCTTCACCTCGCACGTATCAGACTGAGAGGGCATCAGTAAAAAAGTCGCAAAATGTGACCTCTCTGGAAATGTTTCTGAACAGGCACAATATTCCTCATGAGACACTCAGTGGCGGTCACTTAATGATACGTTTGAAAGAGCAAGTGCATTTTCAAACTGGCTCTGCTCAGTTATCAGCGCAATCTCAAGACTGGATTCGAAACATTGGTCACTATCTAGCAGGAAGAACGGATGTGGATGTCGTGATCGATGGCCATGCCGATAGCACGGGAGCTGCCAGCTTTAATGACACGTTGTCAGAAAAGCGAGCTCGTGAAGTGGAAAAGCAACTGCTGGCGACGAGTATTCCTCGTCAACGCGTGTTTTCTAGAGGTTTTGGCGAGTATGTGCCGCAGTGCAGTAATTCGACAGCCAGTGGCAAAGCTTGTAATCGACGCGTAGAGCTAACGCTGATCGTTGATGAGTAAGGCGATGGTTGGTCGATAAACTACGTCGTTTGTTTTCACTAAGCCCTTATGTGTTTACTGGCGTTTCCGCCTGGGAATGAGCAAGAAGAGTGAACCCAAAGGCTAGGCATAGCAACGAGCAGCTAGACTGAATAGAAAAGAGGCACCTGTATGGTGCCTCTTTTACATCCGCCAATGTTCATAGGGGGAACTTAGGCAAATTCTTTTTCAACGTAAGCGACGATGTCAGATGACTCGTATAGCCACTGTGTTTCGCCATCTTTTTCGATACGCAGGCAAGGGACTTTAATTCGTCCACCACCTTGCTCTAGTTCAGCTCGATGAGTCGGGTTATTTTTTGCATCACGTAGCTCAATGTTCACTGATTGACGCTTCATTGCACGGCGGACTTTTACGCAAAAAGGGCAAGCTTCAAATTGGTAAAGTGCGTATTGCTTTGCTTTTGCATCAATACGTTGTTGTTCTTCTGCACTGCGTTTAATACCACGAGGTGAGAACACGGCGTTCAGCAATAAGATAACCTTGCCTAAAATCCAACGGATAAACTTCATAATGATCCCTTGATGTTCATTGGGTAATTGTCCTTTAAAAATGCAATCATGATGCTTGTTGCATTGAGCGTGAAGTCTATCAGTTGTTTGAAATGGATAAAACCATGTATTTTATGCGGAAAACAAGCGTTTTAACCTGCCCCAAAAACCGCTAGTCGAAGCTGGACTGGCTTCTCTACCTAGATAAAAGCTTTGCATCAGTTCGGTTCTGAATGCATCAACATCCATGCGTTTTACAACAAGCTCGTGTTGCAATGTATTCTGAGTTTGCTCGGCATGATCGTGCGCCAAGCTAAAGTCCATATTCAAATAGCCTTGAGTATAAAGCCAAAGGTGGGTTATCAAGATAAGGTCTTCTGCGGACTGGTTAGTGAACTTATCCGCGTGCTCATCACCCAAGGAGTCAGTCAGCACTTGCTGCATTTGCTGGGCAGAATGCGCATGTTGCTCATAGTTAGCGCTGGCTTCAATATGCGACTTAGTCAAAAGACCAAGCAGGTGAAGAGTAGGCGCCGTGGCGGGTTTGTTCTCACAAACTTTTGTAAACAGTTGTGACTGTTCTTTTAACCAACGTCGCTTTGCCGCTTTATGTTCTTTAACGAAGGGAATTTCTTTGAATCCCATCTCTTGACTCAGTTCACTAAGAGACGTCATGGCTTTTTAGTTCCTTCACCGTTACTTCGACGTGTTGATCGTTGATATCAACAAAAATAGAGCTGCCGGTAATCATAACAGAAAGGCTAGTGCCTCGGTCAAGGTGCTGACAAATCAAGTCGATAGCGTCGTAGTCAAAGCTTTCTACGTTGACGGGAAGCATTGAGAACTTTCCTGACATTTTATCCCACCATACCGTCGCTTTAGTGTTATAAGTGTAGACTTTTACGTGTTTTGCTAGGCGAGAGGCTTTCTTAATTCTTTCTGGTTCTGGTTCGCCAATTTCAATCCAGTGAGTAATGCTTTGATCATCGCCAACATGCCATAAATCAGGCTCTTCAATTGTAGAAAGCCCTTTCGTAAACTCTAAGTTACTTTGAGCGTTTAAGCAGTAAGCTAAAACACGAGCCAGCATTCGTTGAGGTTTTTCTGAAGGGTGAAGGGCGATAGTTAGATTTTTAGAATCGTAATAGTCGTTATTCATATCGGAAATGGCGATACGAAATTTATAAATAGTTGGTTTAAGAGCCATGGATTTATATCGTTTTTGTTGGCAAAAATAAGTTATAGACAAAAAAATAGCCAGCTTTAAAAGCTGGCTATCGTATCAAATTCTTTAAGAATTAAAGTACTTTGATTTGCTCTGCTTGAGGGCCTTTTTGACCTTGAGAGATAACAAATTCTACTTTCTGGCCTTCAACTAGAGTACGGAAGCCGTCACCAGTGATTGCAGAGAAGTGAGCAAATACGTCAGGACCGTTTTCTTGTTGAATGAAACCGAAGCCTTTAGTTTCGTTGAACCACTTAACTGTGCCAGTAGCTGTGTTAGACATGTCTATTTCCTAAATATCTAAATAATGTAATCTTTCGCCTCAACGGCGCTTATAGCGTGGAAAAATAAATTGCTATTGCGTACCACAGGACGACGGGTTACAAGTAATCCAACGAAATGTGAAAACAAAGAACTTTCTTTCTAGCCGTGTTTGAGTCTAGGTTAATTCCACGAAGAGTCAACATATATTAGTGCTTTATGGACAAATATTTGTATTTAGTCACTATTTAACCAGCATGTTTTTGATTAAATTTCAAATAAATGACGGTGATGTGAAGTTTTTTAGCATAAAATTCAACTAAATCTATAAATTTGACTTATTTATATAATTATTGTCCAATCTGGTTCGACCATTAAGGAGGATTTATGGCAAAACCTAAAACCAGTCCTCAGCCGAATGAGTTACAACACGAGACCGATTTCGGCAGAGGTGAAATCAAGGACAATGCGTTAAAAGCGGTTGTCACCAGTCAATTGTTCAGAACACGAGTCGTAAAAGCGAAAAAAGGTAAAGGCAGCTTCAGTCGGAAAATGAAGCATAGAGGCAAAGAGCCCTATTCAAAGTTCTCCCCGATGTGGATTTTGAATAGGGCTTTTTTAATGATGCTGGTTTTTATCAAACTATTCAAATTCAATGGTTTAGTGTTAGTTAAATCACTCTGATCTCACCTTATACTGGCTAGCTTTCTTCTTAAAACTAGACGCTGAAAAGTACCAAATAAGTACTAAAACCTACTAAGTTAGATTCATATCAATAGGAGCCACTTCCTGTCCGACACCGCTCTGCTATATCTTTAGATCAGACAAAACAGCCGAGATTATGGTTTAAAAAGACTGGTGAGAAGTAGGTATGTCATCGACGAGTTATGGTACTTATGGTTGCAAGTGTACAAAAGCGTGTGCTTCTTTGTTACTACTATGGCTGTCTATTTGCCCGATGACGTATGCGCACAAGTCAGAGTCTCATTCTTTAATTGTTGCTAACTCCAAAGCTTGGAAGCCATTCTCTTACCTTAGCCCAGACGGTGAACCCAAAGGCATTTTGATCGACTTCTGGAAAGCGTATGCGGCGGACAACCAAATTGATGTTCAGTTTCTGCTTCTTGATTGGGAGGCTTCTTTACAGGCCGTAAAAGAGGGGCGTGCTGACTTTCACGCGGGATTAGTTTACTCATCGGAAAGAGCCGATTACCTGGATTTTGGCGCAGTTATCATGTCCATTCAAACCAAATTATATGTCAATCAAGACGTGCTTTCGATTGATGTCAAAAGTGTTTTAGCTGGTGAAATGACGTTGCCAATTGGTGTCGTTAAAGGAAGTTACGAGTCTGAGTTTATTAAGACGAATTATCCTAATGCGCCTATTGCAGAGTACATTAATAACGACACGATGATACAGGCCGCTGTCGATAAGAAGGTGCTGTATTTCGTCGCGGACCTTCAAGTAGCTAACTTTTATATGGCAACTATGCCGGGAGCAGGCATGTTTGTTCCTGTAATAAATTTATATAGTAAAGACCTTCGGATTGCAGCAGGGTCGCATAGTTCTGCTTCCATTTTGGATGTCTCTCGAGCGTTTGAAAAAGTTATCGATACAGATCGAGAAAGGATCCTCAATCGCTGGAGTGTGGTGAAAACGGTCTATCCTCTTTATCTCCTACCTATTGCGATTTTCATTATGGCGGTCGCGACGCTGTATCATATCTTCGCACTCAAACGCATGGTTGCGCTGCGCACAAGACAATTGACGATTGCCAACCAGCAATTGCTGGAGATGACGTTAACGGATTCCCTAACAAAACTCTACAACCGTAGACACTTGATTGAACAATTGGCACTCTTGAATCACTTGCAGCGAAGCTTGACGGTAATGGTATTTGATATTGATGATTTTAAATCAATTAATGACCAATACGGTCATCTTGTCGGAGATAGAGCGATAGTGGCCGTGGCTGAAACAGCAAAATCAATGACTGATGAACGTATGACATTGGCGAGAATTGGCGGAGAAGAGTTCGCACTCGTGACGGCATCGCTCTCTGAGCGAGAAGCGCGCAACTTTGCTCAAATGCTCTGCAAAGCCGTGTACGAACAACCTATTATCCTTGGCGGGCAAGCGATTCATTTGAGCATTAGCTTAGGCTGCGCATACTACCCTGAATTTACTCACATCGTGAATTTACAAGACGCTGATCAACTGATGTATCAAGGTAAGTCTGAAGGTAAAAATCGCGCTGTGTTTCAAGTCATAACAGACAGCCAGGTTCAACCTGAGCTTCGTCAAGTCCCTTAGCGTTTTTGAGTCACCAATCGCTATTTCTAAATCCTCACTTGCTATACTCAATTGAATTTAAAATTATTATACCCGTTTCGATTCAAATTCTAGGTCGTGTCGGTACAAAGGGAAGGTATGTATAAAACGTTTTGTGTTCTCGCTTGTGTACTTCTCTCTTCTTTTTCTTACGCTGAGAGCGCTTTCGATATAGTCCAAAAGTCTGATCAAGCGATGCGCGGAAAATCCAGTTATAGCGAAGCCACCATGAAAATTGTTCGCCCTGACTGGTCACGTTCAATGACTATGAAGAGTTGGACGAAAGGTACGGAATTATCTTTGGTCTTGGTGACTGCTCCGGCGAAAGATAAAGGTAGCGCCTCGTTAAAACGTCATAGAGAAATGTGGAATTGGGTGCCGAGTATCGAGCGAGTGATTAAAATTGCGCCATCCATGCTCAGTCAGTCTTGGATGGGATCAGACTTCACGAATGATGATTTAATTAACCAATCTTCTATTGTTGTCGATTATCAACATCAACTGCTCCCAAGTGAAACCTTTGATGGTGACAAAGTTTGGGTAATTGATGCACTTGCCAAGCCTGACGCCCCAGTGGTTTGGAGCAAAGTCAGACTGTGGATCTCTCAAACGAGCTTGTTACAGCGCAAAGTCGAGTTTTACGATGAATTTGATGAACTGGTAAATGTTTTGACGACTTACGATGTGCAAACGTTGGGTGGGCGAGACGTTGCGACTCGCATGGAGATGCAGCCGATAGATAAACCAGGAAATAAAACGGTTTTAATTACGCACGAAGCGCAATTTGATTTTGATATCGATGATGACTTTTTCTCCCAGCAGCAAATGAAGGCTCTGCGAGATTAGGGTGGATTTTGGTTTAGATAAGAGGTGAGATCGGATGCTCATCAAGCTCGCATGGCGAAATCTATGGCGGCAAAAACGGCGGACATTGTTAACCGCTTCTGCGTTAGCTCTTGTTCTGTTTCTCTCCTTACTGACTCGAGCGTTCCAAGAAGGAAGTTACTCCTCAAATATTAAAAACGCTGCGAAGTTCTATACGGGATTAATTCAGCTACAACATCCCGATTTTGGGGACTCCTCTAGCATTGATGATGTCCTTCCTCAAACGCCTGCGTTCATTGCATCTGCCAAAAATAATCCTGATATCGACATCGTTCTGCCGAGAATTGAGTCATTTGCGCTTGCCGCCAAAGACGAACGATCCAAAGGCGTGATGGTGCTCGGCGTTGAGCCTGACGCTGAAGATAGCTACTCCAGCATTAGTGACAAAATCGTACAAGGGCGCTTTATTGCATCTGGACAAAACTCGGTGCTTGTTGGTGAGGGCTTGGCAAACTACCTTCATTTGAACGTTGGTGATGAACTGGTGTTGTATGGTTCGGGTTATCGTGGTCAAACGGCGGCTGGACTGTATCAGGTGTCCGGTATTTTGCACTTTCCTTTGCAGCAGTTAGATTCTCAGTTGGTCTACATGCCTCTTGATACCGCACAAGCGTTGTATTCGCTTGATAACCAAGTCACCGCATGGGTCCTTAACACTCAAAGTTTACGCGTGTTGCCTGACATTGTTAAACAACTAAAGCGCCACTACGGGAATGGCGTCGCAGTAAAAAGCTGGCAGGAGCTGTCGCCAGAACTTTCTCAACAGATAGCCTTGGACAAAGCGGGTGGGATCTTTTTGATCTATATCTTGTACGGCATTGTTGGTTTTGGCCTGTTTGCCACGATTTTGATGATGACGTTAGAGCGCCAGCGTGAATTTGCGGTGATGCTCGCGACGGGTATGTTGCGCAGCAAGCTGATGGGGCTCGTCGCCATTGAATCGATGTTTATCTCCGTTATTGGTCTTGTGCTCGGTGTCTTGATCAGCGCGCCTGTGCTTGCGTATTTCTATATCAATCCGATTGAGATTACAGGCGATGCTGCACAAGTGATGCTGGAGAGTGGCTTTGAACCAATCGTACCTGTTTCGCTAGACCCGTATTTGTTAATGGATCAAATTCTTGTCGTTCTCGTTATTTTATCGTTATGTCTGATGTATCCGATGGCTCGACTTCTTCGCTTGCCCATTGCTAGTGGGCTAAAAGGAGGCGCGCATGTTGATTAAATTGGCTTGGCGTAATTTATGGCGGAACAAGCTCAGAACTTCCATTATGCTGGGAGCGATGGTGTTCGGCTTAATGGGCGTTGTTGCCATGATTGGATTCATGAACGGTTTGGTCGACAGCATGATCAAAAACGCGATTGCGTGGCAAACCAGTCATCTACAAGTGCATCAGAAATCCTACCTTAATAATCCTGACCTTAGTGACACAATAACGAATTATCAAACGATAACGGCCGCTTTGGCTGCACATCAAGATGCTAAAGCGGTATCGGCGCGATTTCTTGCTGATGGCATGATTGCTTCTGCGCGTAGTACGAGAGGCGTTCGGATCAATGGCATCAATATTGAACAAGAGCAAAGTATCACACCGCTTAAAAGCCATGTGATAGACGGAGAATGGTTAAACGAAGTGGGAAGAAACCCCATTCTTGTTTCGCAAAAAACCGCAAATCGGTTGAAGCTGCGTGTTGGATCGAAAGTGGTTTTAACATTATCTGACATCAAGGGTGATGTATCTGGCGCAGCTTTTCGCGTTCGAGGTATTTTTAAAACGCCATCCACCACGTTTGATGACGGTAATGTCTACGTCCGTAAAGTCGATCTCGAAACAATCGCAGGCTTGTCGGGTGCGCATGAAATTGGCGTTTTGTTGAACTCCAACGAGACTAAACAGCTAGAAAGTGCAGAGGCATTTACGTTATCAATATTGCCACAAGTCAACCGTGAACAATTGGTCGTGAGAAAATGGCAAGAAATACAGCCTTTACTCGCAACAATGATGAGCTCAATGGATATCTCTAACCAAATTATGTTGGTCGTTTTCGTACTTGCCATGACTCTCGGAATCATCAACATCATGCTGATGTCAGTTTTTGAAAGAACGAGAGAGTTTGGGGTGTTAATGGCGGTTGGCATGCAGCAGCATAAAATTCGCACACTGATTATTTTGGAAACGCTATTCCTTGGTTTGAGTGGTTGCGCGTTAGGGTTATTAGGAAGCGCAGTCATGCTGAAAATACTGAGTATTACTGGCTTATCGCTTGGCGCACTTGCTGATGGATTAGGTGCTTATGGCGTCGATACCTTGCTTTATCCAAGAGTATCGTTTTACGAGTATCAATTGATTATTGTGGCTATTTTTGTCGCGAGCTTATTTGCGGCTTTGTATCCAGCAAGGCAAATTCTCAAACATCGACCTGCGGATGCCATGGCGGAGAAAACGTAATGACGATTAAATTGGAAGGCTTATCCAAGACGTACAACCCAAAGAGTGACTTTCCGGTACATGCGGTTCAGAGCGTAGATTTGGAGATCAAGCAAGGTGAGTTTGTCGCGATTATGGGACCTTCTGGTTCAGGGAAAACGACCCTACTAAACATGTTGGGCGGGATCGATTCTCCTACATCAGGACGCGTGGAAATTGATGGATGCTTAATCTCTGATATGTCAGAAAAAGAGTTGATCGCTTATCGACGCGATAACATTGGCTTTATCTTCCAAGATTATAGTCTGCTCCCCGTACTGACAGCTCTTGAAAACGTCGAGTTTGTTATGCAATTGCAAGGGAAAACAGAAAGGGAATGTCGTGAACGCGCCAGCGCGCTACTGCAACAGGTTGGATTATCACAGCAGATGCATAAACGTCCGAGTAAAATGTCTGGAGGCCAACAACAGAGAGTTGCGGTTGCAAGAGCATTGGCACCAAAACCAAGGTTTGTAATGGCAGATGAGCCTACCGCCAACTTAGATGCAAAAAGTACAGCCGAGCTGCTTGATATCATGGAACAACTCAGTGAAAAAGAAGGCACGACATTTATCTTTTCTACCCATGATCCTAGAGTTATTAAGCGCGCACATCGAATCATAGTATTTGAGGACGGGCGTTTGGCACGAGATTTTGCCAACATTGATAACACCATAGAGAAGAGCCATGCGTGGTAGAGTAGAAGGCGTAAGCTTACTATCCAAGTTATTGCGGCTTTTTTTTGCGTTAAGTCCTGCGGTAATTTGCATTAAAACTAATGCCAGCATACCGGGTTTGGAGCCTGAAAAAGCATGGGATATCAATGGCTATGTGAAATACATGGCGACCTATAGTATACCTGACGAGCAGGGTAATACCCTTGACCATCTACTCCATAACCGTATTAACGTTGAATATCGTTTTTCTCCTGAATGGCGAATAAATCTTGGTATCAGGAATAGAGCATTGTGGGGCGATGCGCTTGAGAACCCTCGATATGCAGAACTCGTGGCGCTTGATAATGGGTATTTTGATCTAAGCAAAAACTGGCGAGAAGATAATGTAATCCTCAATACCCAACTGGATCGACTCTACGTCTCTTGGAGTGACCAAGATTGGAGTGCAAGGTTAGGGCGGTTCCGGGTCAATTGGTCAATGAACACCATTTGGAACCCAAACGACATCTACAACGCCTATTCTATTTACGACTTTGATTACGAAGAGCGGGCGGGCACCGACGCTGTCATGGTGAGTAAAAAACTTGGGTTTGCCGATGGGTTAGATCTCGTTTTCTCTCCGTCAAAGCAGTCTAAAGAAAACAGCACGTCACTACGATATTTCTCCAACGTTTCTGGTTGGGACTATCAAATCATTGCGGGTCGATCTCGGCAAGACTATGTTCTTGGAGCAGGGTTCGCGACTGATATCTATCAAGCCGGGCTTCGAGGCGAGTTAAGCTGGTTTGATCCTATTGATACAGAGCGTCAAGGTCAGCCTACTGAGGATACGACAGTCGCTAGTTTGGAGTCAGATTACAGTTTTGGTGGTGTGCGTAACTGGATGGTGAGAGGGGCTTGGTTGTTTATTTCTGAACCAAAGCCAGCGAGCAGCGCATTAACTTACCTAAACCTCCCTCTCTCTGCGAAAACCTTGAGCTTCACGGAGCATACTGTTTATGCCGATGCTAGCTTCGACTTAACGGCGCTCAACCGCGTCACCTTATCGGCTAGTTACTATGATGATGGCTCTTACTTTGCTGGATTATCCAGCAGCTATTCACTCAGTGATAATTGGCAACTGCTAACTGTAGTTCAACATTTTAACGGTACGGACGGCAGCTTATTTGGAGAAACACCTGCAACTTTGGTGTTTGCTAATATCCGGTATAGTTACTAGAGACGCCTTTCATTTAGCTGCTATCCCTAAATAATGCAATCAATCACAAATAATGCCTTGTTCTGAAGTTGTTTTTGATACAAGCATTTAACATTTTTGTAAACATCGTTATATTTAAGGCTCATCGTTGTCAGGAGTTTATGGATGAACCTTACGATATCAGGGAAGTTGCAGCTCAGTTTTGTGCTGCTAGCCGTACTTTTTATGGCATCAGCGGTATTCACGTATCGCAACGTCACCACCGTAGAGCAATACGCCTCTTCGTTACTTAAATCCGATTTACCGACCGTCGACACCAGTCGCGGTATCCAACAGTCCGTTCAAGCGTCGCTGTCTTCTATTCGAGCCTACATGTTGCTAGGTGGCGATGAAGAGGCGAGCGCACGTCTGAGTGAGGACGTACGCAATATCATGGCATCTACAGACGAGTCGCTTCCAACGTTGCAGGCTTTGATCTCTGAACAGGATTTTCAAGCGACTCAAAGCCAGTGGGACGCGGTAAAAGTCTCTTTGAACAAGCTGATTAAACTTAGCCACAGTGATGAGAACTTACCCGCGCACAACCTCTTTATTAACGAAGCGGCACCCATTGCAGAAGTGGCACTTGATCAGCTTCAAAGCTTAATCAACGAAGAGTCAGGAAACCCATTTGGTGGAGACAGAAAGCGTCTGTTTAAAGTCTACGCCGACAGCTATACCTCGCTCGCCAATGCTCTGTCCGCCTTGCGAGATTTCCTGTTGTACGGGCAACAAGATCATCTGGACAAATACCACGACTTGATTAAGTACCACAATCAGTCTGTGGCGGAAATCGACAGTAAACTCGACAGGCTTACTGATAACGATCAATCACTGTGGTCACTGTTTAAAGAAATGCAGCAACTGTACTTTCCCTTAGCAGAGCAGGTGATTGCATTACGTCAGTCACCAGAATGGAACGAATCAAACTTGCTGATGGCGAACGAACTGTTGCCAGCAGCAGATGCCCTAGACCAAAGCTTAGAGACGATCGTATTGGCGCAGCAAAGTCGTGCTGATCAAAGCGGACAGGGCATTAATCAGTCCATCAAGAACGTACTCACCACCATGCTGATTGCGGCAGCGTTGGTTTTGTTTGCCGCAGTAGCGATTTCAAAATACATGGGCAACACCATTGGTCGCCGAGTGAAAAACTTATCGGAGCGTGCAAAGACGATCGCTTCAGGGGACGTTTCACAGCCTCCGCTCACCGTTGTTGGGAAAGATGAATTGGCAGACCTTACCGATTCGATTAACCGCATGAACCAATCGTTAGCGAGCATTGTGTCAGGGGTGAGTGAAAAAGCGCACCAAGTGGATACCAGCATGGGAGCTTTGTTGGAATCGGCGCAAGTCACCTCATCGAATGTTAAACAGCAACAGACCAGCATTGTTGAAATGGGACGCCAATTGGATGAAATCGCTTTAGCCGCGCGTAACACCCTAGATCAAGCCAATCAATCGGTGCAGAAGCTTTCTGATTCAAAAGGCGAGATTGAACAAGGTCGCGATGCGCTAGAGCAAAACAAAGTCACGATGGAAAGCTTACATGGCAGCATTGAAACCGCGAGTACGCAAGTGACGCAGTTAAGCAAAGAGAGCGAAGCCATTGGCCGAGTGACGGAAGTAATTGAAGGCTTGGCAGAGCAAACTAACTTACTGGCATTGAATGCCGCGATAGAAGCAGCGCGTGCGGGTGATCAAGGGCGAGGCTTTGCGGTTGTGGCGGACGAAGTACGTATGTTAGCGACTCGCACTACTCAATCGACGACAGAAATCAACGGTATCATTAATGCGATTCAACGCTCGACTAATTCGGTAGTTGAGGAAATTGAACACAGCCAATCACTTGCGGAGCAAGGCGCTGAGCACATTGAAAAAGCGGTAACTCGTTTGCTCGTCACTACTGAACAAATTGGTTCTTTGAATGAACAAATGGCAGAACTTGCGGCAGCGGCAGAGCAGCAATCTCATGCAACCAATTCGATCACTGGATTGATGTCCGGTATTACTCAATCAGTGGATGAGGTTTCGAATAACAGCCAACGTGCATCAGAAACATCATTGCAAGTAAAAGAGCAAGTTACCGAGCTGAATCAACAGATGGCAACTTTCAAAACGGCGTAGATAAGGTTTACATCGTTCATCGACTTTTGAACGTTAACCAAATAGTAAAAAAGCCCCAATCCTTTTTACACAAAAAGGGTTGGGGCTTTCTGTTGGATGATACGCCGATATTCGTCTACTTGCTCATTGGATTTGGCTATTTAAATCATAGCTAAAACCAAATTCTCTTCACCGAGGTGGAGTCGTAATATGGCTCCATCGGCAGCAAATACTGCAAAAGAATTTTTAAACTTTATACCAATCCCGGTAAGAGAATCGTTCGTTACTACGATTGGTATCATCCTTCTAGGAGCAAGATTATGAACAAACAAGTAAACCTAATTGGTCTAGACAGCGAACAATCAGCACAACTAGCTCAACAGCTAAATCAACTACTAGCGCATTATCAAGTGTTGTACATGAACTCACGCGGTTACCACTGGAACATCAAAGGTCAGCAATTCTTCGAACTGCACGTAAAATTTGAAGAGATTTACACTGATCTACAAACAAAAATCGATGAGCTTGCAGAGCGTATTCTAACTTTGGGTCATACGCCAGCGCACGCATTCAGCAACTACTTGGAAGCAAGTGAAATTAAAGAACATCAAAACGCGACTTCTGGTGAGGAGTGTATACAAGGTCTGGTTCAAGGCTTTAGCGTTCTACTTCTAAAACAGCGTGAGATTCTACAAAACGCGGGTGAAGCAGGCGATGAAGGTACCGCGGCATTGATGGGTGACTACATCCGTGAGCAAGAAAAATTAATGTGGATGCTTAACGCTTACCTACAAAGCTAAGCGATGCATCACCCGAGCACTCACTTGGGGGCGCATAAATAAATCGGGAATAAGTCAAAGGAGCACGCGAGTGCTCCTTTTGTTTATGAAAGTACCTAGTTAGTCGTGAATGTGCTTAAAAGACTGAAAATGTTCGAGTAAATCGGTCAGTTCTGTTACAGCAAGAGAGGCGGAGTCGTGGAATTGTGCAGTCGTATTGTGGTGAACAAGGCAGGATGGCATTTGGGCGTTGTATGCGGCTTGTAGGTCATAAAGGAAATCGCCGACATAAAGTACTTCATCTGGCATTAATCGCCACTCTTTAGCTAGGACTTGGAGTGATAAAGGATCAGGTTTTGCTGGATAGCATTCACGAGTGAGGACATGTTCAACATTAATTCGGTTATGTTCCAACTTGCGCTGCGTAGCGATCAAACAGTTGCGCGTTACTATCGCGGTTTTAACTTTATGCTGATGTAAGTATGCCAAAAGCTCGTGGCAACCCAACATCGGAGATGACTGCTCGGCATCAGAAATTTCATGATCAAAGATGACATTATGGGCATGCTCTCTCTGATGTGGATGGTCAAGCTTATCAACAAAATCCAATAAATCTTCGTTTTGTGGACAGCCTAGTTGCTGACGAAGATCTTTGAAGTTCATATCGGAGCTGACGAGTGTATTGTCTAAGTCGAAAATAACGGCTTTGACTCTTTCAAGTTTTAATGGAAAAGGAACCATGATGACCTCGTACGACTTAAACCAAGCTATCTTTCTAAAAACAAAAGGTTACTGTTAATTTTAGATTCAAACGTGTTACTTGTACGAAAATAAATCACTGATACGTCACAAATTAAATAGTCTCAATGATGTTGGTGTTTGATTACTTCTCTTCAAGACGGAAAATTTTGCCTGTATCTGTTGAAAAATAGACATAGCCATCCGGACTGATGGTGATATCTCTGACTCGCTCGCCAAGATTCTCCATTAATCTTTTTGATTCGGTGAGCTTGCCATTCTCAATAGAAACCACGTTGATGTGCGCCAGCTTCAAGGCACCGGCGAGGATTTTTCCATCCAACTCTGGGTACTTATCACCACGATACACCACCATATTGCTTGGCGCGATAGACGGAATATAAACCAACTTTGGGTCTTCCATATTCGGTAAGCTTTTCGCTTCTCCAACGTCTAACGGTCCCCAATACTCTTTACCCTGAGAGACCTTTGCCCAGCCGTAGTTTGCTCCTTTCCTAATCAGGTTGATTTCATCACCACCACGAGGGCCATGTTCAATCGACCAAAGCTGTTTTGTTGCTTTGTCGTAAAACATGCCTTGTGGGTTACGGTGCCCGTAACTCCATATTTCAGGGCGAGCCTCAGAAGTCTTGAATGGATTATCTTGTGGTACCGAGCCATCAAGGTTGAGGCGAAGAATAGTGCCTGCATGGGTTTGAGTGTCTTGCCCATTATTACGTTCGCCACGGTCCCCAATTGAGAAGTAAACCTTGTCATCGACAAACGCAATACGGCTGCCGTAATGACGGCTGGTGTCCGTGATTGCGTCGGCGACAAAGACGTCTTTCCAATCCACAAGTTGATTGTTTTTCAATTGTGCGGTCGCTAAGGCCACAGTATTTCCTTTATCGGTACGTTTGCTGTAAGTAAAGAAAAGTTGTGGATTTTGTGGAGCGGTATTCGGCACTAGAGCTACATCTAATAAACCAGCTTGCCCACTGGTGTTCACATTCGGTACTTTGAAGAGGGTTTGCTGTTTTCCCGAAGCAATATTAAGTAATGAAACGGTGCCGTTTTTTTCATTCACGATCATTTGTTGCTTATCGAGAAATTCAATTCCCCATGGGATTTGAAACCCATTGGCAACCTCATTGGCACGATATTCCGCAGCATCAATAGAAAAAGCTAGGCAAGCGAGTAGGGTCGCAGTGATAGTTCTCATGGTTCCTTCCAATATGAATCCAAGATACTTAAAAGCTAACACTAAAAGAGGACGTTTGGCAGGGTATGCGAACATAAAAAATCCCCAATACGAGATCGGGGATTGAATTAAGACTAGAGAATTGTTTACTTAGCGAGCCTACATCGCTTCTTCGAAGATCTTAGAGATCTCTTCGTGCGTTGCTTGTTTCGGGTTGGTGAAACCACAAGCGTCTTTTAGCGCGTTGTCCGCTAAGGTTGGGATATCTTCTAGCTTCGCACCAAGCTCTTTAATGCCTGATGGGATGCCGACATCTTTAGCAAGCTCAACGATAGCATCAATGGCCGCCGCAGCACCTTGCTCTGCTGACATACCTTCAACATCAACACCCATTGCTTTAGCAACGTCACGTAAACGCTCTGGACATACTTGCGCATTGTAACGTTGTACGTGAGGTAGAAGAATCGCGTTACATACACCGTGTGGCAGGTCGTAGAAGCCGCCTAGTTGGTGCGCCATTGCGTGAACGTAACCAAGAGATGCGTTGTTGAATGCCATACCTGCCATGAACTGTGCGTATGCCATTTGCTCGCGAGCTTCAAGGTTTTCACCGTTTTTCACTGCTGTGCGAAGGTGAGCTTGAATCAGTTCAATTGCTTTGATTGCTACCGCGTCAGTGATTGGTGTCGCAGCGATAGATACGTAAGCTTCAATCGCATGTGTTAGCGCATCCATACCTGTTGCGGCAGTAAGAGACGCAGGTTTAGCAAGCATCAACTCAGGATCATTCACTGACATCAATGGTGTTGTGTGTTTGTCCACAATCGCCATCTTAATGTGGCGCTCTTCGTCTGTGATGATGCAGAAACGCGTCATTTCAGAAGCAGTACCAGCCGTTGTGTTGATTGATACGAGAGGCAGCATTGGTTTTGCGGATTGATCAACGCCTTCGTAATCGCCGATCTTGCCACCGTTTGACGCCACTAAAGCGATACCTTTTGCACAATCGTGCGGTGAGCCGCCTCCGAGTGAGATAACGAAGTCACATTCGTTTTCTTTTAGTAAAGCTAAGCCATCATTAACGTTGGTGATAGTAGGGTTTGGTTGAGTGCCATCGTACACAACGGTTGCTACGTCGCGTTCAGTGAGAAGGTCTTGAACTTGTTTGACTACACCGATTTGGTTAAGGATCTTATCCGTAACGATCAAACCTTTTTTAAAGCCTTGAGATTGGATGCTGTCTGCTGCGTCTTTTAAACAACCAGCGCCCATTAGGTTTACCGTAGGGATAAAAAATGCACTTGTCATATTGGATAGCTCCGTCGTTATTTTTAATAATCTTTCTTAATTTGCCATTTACTGTCGCACACTCGTTTCCAGATTGAAGTTGATCTGAAGCAAGTTTACCTATTTAGAGGTATTTGCAAGAGAAAAACTGTGACAGTGATCTTGTTGCACAGCGTATAGGTGCAACACAGATATAAAGTAGAACAAATATGAAACCAGTGACGCAATCGATTGGCAAAAATTGATATCTAATACGGATATATCTCTAAATTAGACTAAAGTATAAAAAATCCCCATTAATAACTTAACTATCAATGGGGATGGGAGGTAGGTTTATAAGTTATCTATCAATAATTAGGCAATATCAATCAGCTTTGATACTAACTTTTCGATACCTGATGCCGCTTGAGAGATATTCTCTGCCAACATATAAGCTGGGGTTGATAGAACGAGGTGTGTTTCATCAAAAACGATATCCTCGACAGAGCAAGTGATGTGCTCACCGCCCATTTGATTAAATGCTATCGAGATCGCTTCATCGTTGCCTACGGTGCCTTTCACGCCTTGATCATAAATCATCGGAATAATGACAGGTGAAATACACAGATAACCTGCTGGCTTTTTCGCATGAGCGAATGCGCGACATGCTTGAGCTACGTGTGTATTAATCGAGCACTCAGCTCCTGATACTGCGAAGTCAGTGAGGTTTTTAGCGGCACCAAAACCGCCAGGTAAGAGTAGGGCATCAAACTCATCTGGGTTTAATCTTGCAACATCATCAATATTGCCACGTGCAAGGCGTGCAGATTCCACCAACACATTTCGTGTTTCGTCCATCTCTTCGCCAGTTAGATGATTAATCACGTGTAATTGATCGATGTTAGGAGCAAAGCAATGCCATGATGCACCTTCTTTTTCAATGGCATGGAGTGCTAATACGGCTTCATGTAGTTCTGTGCCATCGTAAACACCTGAACCACTGAAGATAACTGCGACTTTTTTCATTTGAGAATTCCTTTAGTCTGAGGTTTCCGTTTGTTGCTCTGTTTCTTTTAGATGTTGAGTGCTCGAATCAGTTTCGGCGGTTTCGCTATCGTCGTCTTCTTCATCATAGTAGCGCACAACAAAAGGTGTAAGCATAACACTCGAGGGCAGAAAATGTTTCATATCGACTCCAACTGCGTAATGGAGTGATTTTTATACTGATTTTTATAAAACAGTACGTTGAACCTGATCATTTTTGAGTTAAGCTGATGTTTCCTTTGGCATTCGTGAGTGGTAGGTCACATGAAATCAGTGCAATTTCGTTTCACACTTTATGGTTGTATTGCCATCCTCTCTTGGAGTTGCTTACTTGGCATTGCCAGGTTGGTAACCGAGAGCCTAGGTCCCGTGGGCGGGGCAGCCATGTTGTACTCTCTCAGTTCTATTTTCCTTCTTATCGTAGTTGGCATTCCGAAGTTATCGTACTTTTCTCCAAAATATCTCGTGCTTGGTGGCGCGATGTTCGTTTGTTATGAAATATTTCTCGCTTTATCTCTGGGATATTCCAACTCGCGTGCGCAGGCTATTGAGGTGTCGATTGTCAATTACCTTTGGCCAGCACTCACCGTTTTGTTTGCGGTTTTAGGCAGTAACAAAAAAACAAACTGGCTGCTTTATCCAGCGGTTGCGCTGGCGTTTATCGGAGTCGCGTGGACGGTGAGTGGTGAAAATGGCTTATCCGTTACTCAGATTATGTCCAATGTCAGTAGTAACCCTTTGGTTTACTTTATGGCTTTCGCAGGAGCAGTTATATGGGCTTTTTATTGTAATTTAACCCAGAGGCAGCAATCCAAACATAACGCGATTACGTTGTTTTTCATTGCTACTGCTGTTTCGTTATGGGTGAAATATGCGTTTGCTGATGAGCCAGAGATGACTTTTTCATGGGAAGCAATGGGCTACCTTTTTGCTTCAGCGGCGTTGATGGCTGGTGGTTATGGTTTGTGGAACATCGCGATTGTTGGCGGAAACATGGTCTTTCTCGCGACACTTTCTTACTTTACGCCCATTTTCTCTGCGCTATTTTCTTCCATTATTCTTGGTGTGACGTTGAGTCCGAGTTTTTGGCAGGGGGTTGTGATGGTTACGGTGGGCTCTTTGCTTTGCTGGGTTGTCACCAAGGAGAAGCGTGAAGCTGCAGGTTAAACCAAAATTATCTGATTTTATCTTTGCGCTGTATGCTCAAATGACAGAAAGAAAAAAGCTCCCGACCGAGGGAGCTTTTTTCTTTCGTGTTCTAACAGTTTGCGACGTTTAAATGGAGTTGCAGTTTGAATCTGTGCTTCGACAGACGTTTCGTTAACTGAGTGCGAGTTTGTTCCAACTTATCCAATGCAATGGTGTCGTCATCGACGTGCAAATCGATGTTAATACGAAGCTCTTGGCCCACTTTAGTGATACCCGCTAACTTTAGCTGGTGGTCAGATGTTTTTTCTATCTCTAGTACATCATTGCCAACGACCTGACATAGCTCTTTGCTTGGTGTCATCATTAGTAGCTCACGTAGTGCACCAACCAACATATCAAAAGGAACTTTCAGAAAGTAGAAGCCCATTAGCACCATCATCATAGGATCGGCATAAACCGCATATTCAGCGAATGGCGTTAGTGATACAACCCAAGCAGCAACAAATCCTACCGTCACCGCTACACTTAATAGCGTATCCATCTGCCACTGTTTTTTCTCTGCTTCAATCAAGCCTGATGAGAAGCGACGGCTGCGTTTCGCCATAAACCACCAAGCGTAACCACAACCGATGACGTTTACGATGCCGAATAGAGTGGCAATAGAAGCATCGACTTCACGGCCTCCGGACATCAATGCTGAAATTGCAGAGTAAAGAGAAAAGCTTACAACCACTAAAATAACAGCCGCTTTTATCGCAATAACGATTGGCTCTAAGACCGCTTTTCCAAATGGGAATACAGATTTTGAGGGCTTGTTAATATAGTAGGAAGCGGCCAGTGACAATAAAGTTAACAGTAAGCTGACCAAAGAGTAAACACCGTCAAAAACGATGACAATTGATCCTACAAGCAAGCCAAGTACCATACCACCAGCAGCGAACCCAGATGCTAAAAGGGCTGAAATGGTTAGAATACGGTTTTCGTTTTTGCTTGTCCTGTCACACATAAAAGATGCCTTTAAATTTTAATACCTTACTATTCTTCTCGCATAAGGTAATTTAGGCAACCACTAAGTGAGCAGGTTCTAATCTAAAAAGTTGCGTTTTTGTTTATGTTCTTATAAAACAATGACTTGCTGTATGGTTGTGGTGCCAATAAAATTGGCGCTCACTGATAAAATGTTTAGAAGTCAAATAAATACTCGCTCAATTTATCCGCTAACCATGTCATTGCTGGGTGCTCAGTTTGACCGTTAGGTGAAAACATACAGTAGTCTTCTTGTGTCAGTCCGTATGTATGCTTGATAACGGCGAGCTTTTGCTGGCGAAGGTAATGGCGGATTAATGGTTCTGGCAGTACACCCCAAGCGTCTTCTTCTAAGATGGTGTTGAGCATGTAGTCAAAACTCGAAAAGCCAATGTATCGAGTCGAGAAAGGCTGCAGTTCAGGGTTGTCTTTCTCATTTAGGTACACCATCAACGCTTGCATCTGAC
This sequence comes from Vibrio chemaguriensis, assembly GCF_012275705.1. Taxonomy (NCBI): domain Bacteria; kingdom Pseudomonadati; phylum Pseudomonadota; class Gammaproteobacteria; order Vibrionales; family Vibrionaceae; genus Vibrio; species Vibrio chemaguriensis. The sequence goes on along the minus strand of NZ_SHOE01000004.1, from coordinate 10,096 downwards.
TGCGCAGGTCTTCGTCTGAGACTCTGCGCATCTTACTTAGGCGGTGTTCTGCACTGCATACTGACATCATACGTATCTTGCCTAGTGGGTTATACACGATACGAGGGTCGTCGACGCGCTCATAATCAACACCAAAGGCAAAATCCACTTGGTGGGTACTGACTAAGTTTGCCAAGTCACCACTGGATGCCAAGATTAAGTTGAAGGTTGTGGAAGGGAAGCGGTTATTCAATGTATGAGAAAGCTCTTGCCAGAGATCATCAGGTAAGGAGTCGTCACGTGCAACCCAAACTTCCGCGTTAAAACCTTCCGATATTTGAGCACAGGTTTTTCTTATCCGCTGTGCGATGATAAGTAGGTGTTCGCAATCTTTGTAAATGGCTTTCCCAGCTTCAGAGAGAGTGAGCTGATTGCCAGTTCGGGTAAACAACTCAACGTTGAGATCTTTCTCTAAAGCCTTAATCGACATACTGAGTTTGGTGCGATTACAATCGAGTTGCCTTGCTGCTTCAGAAACAGAACCACACTCAGCGATGGTGCAGAAGGCTTCTACTTGAGTTAAGTTCATGATTTGACACAACCAATAAATGAATTCAAATAATTTGGGTATTATGCAGATATGCTCCCAAAGCCGTGAAAGATTATCGAAAAAAACGCGAATCCGCCAGATAAGTCTATGGTCTTTTAACGGTTTTGCGGTAATCTATGTGGGTTACAAAAAGTGAACATGGAGGCCACGATGGCACAAGATTGGGACGGCTTAGCAAAAAACTGGGAATCAAATCCAGCAACAGAGCAATTTGCGCAGTCGGTGTTTGAGCAGTTACAACAGCTAACTCAGCTTGATGGCATTAAAGTACTAGATTTTGGATGCGGAACCGGGCAGTTAAGTCAACGATTGTCACCGATGGTTAAAGACATCGTAGCATTAGACGCATCGGAAGCCATGATTGAAGAACTCGATAAAAAAGAGCTTGCCAATGTAGAACCTGTCGTAGATGCATTGTCTCGCGGCTTGGTCGCTCAGCATCCAGCGTTTCGTGGACAGTTTGACCTAGTAGTTGCATCGTCAGTCTTAGCGTTTGTGGAAGACTTAGACGCGTCATTAAAAATCTCGCATTCTTTACTTAACCACGGCGGTTACTTTGTTCATTTTGATTGGATTGCAGAATCTGAACAAGACGGTTTTACCCTTGCGAAGTCTAAACGTGCTTTGAAAGATGCAGGTTTTACTGAGGTTGAATCGCAACACGTTTTTGACATTACATCTGACGGTAAAACGATGTCGGTATTAATGGGGCTTGGTCGCCGTTAATACTGAATAAAGAACACCACATGATAAAAGCGAGCTACCTAGCTCGCTTTTTTCTTATCGGTTGAGGGGATGTCCCAAGTTAACCTCACTTGTTCTTCACCTATCGCTGCGGGCGCAAGCAAAGTGGTTCTCTAACAATCAAGTGTTCTGAGGTTATTTTTGGGCGACTATCCTGCGTATCTCCTCCAATACTTCAGGGTTGGCTATTGCGCCTAAATTTTCTACGCTCCGATTGTTAACGACTTGCTTAACGGCTAACTCAACCAATTTTCCCGAACGGGTCTTAGGTATATCGCTTATTACGTAAATTGCACTAGGTACATGTCTTGGAGAACATGCAGATTTTAGCTGTGCTTTGATGGAGGCGATCATCTCGTCGTTGAGCTCTATCCCTTTCATTAATTGGACAAACAGCCATATTTGTTCGTTGCGATCGACTTCTTTTCCTACTGCGATGGAATCTAGAATACCGTCTATACTGTTCACTTGCTGATAGATTTCGGCTGTGCCGATTCTTACGCCACCGGGATTCAACGTGGTATCACTTCGACCATAAAACACGTATCCACCAACGCTGGTTTGTTCAACATCGTCGCCGTGGTGCCAAATATTGTCGAACTTATCCCAATAAGCACGATGATATCTTTCCCCGGTATCGTTCCAAAAGCCAGCAGGGAAGTTGGGCAATGAATTGGCACAAACCAACTCACCGCGCTCTCCGATTACGCTATTACCTTGCGGGTTAAAGACTCTGACATCGACCCCTAACCCTGCGGATTGGCACTCTCCTCGATAAACGGGAGAAATAGGGTTGCCTAACACAAAGCAGCCACAAATGTCTGTCCCGCCTGAGATTGATGCGAGGTGTACATCTTCTTTAATGTGCTGATAAACATAATCAAACTGCTCTGGATACAGAACTGAGCCCGTTGAGCAAATGGTTTTCAGAGCGGGAAATGCATCACTTTTCGGTGGAGAAAAAGAAACTTTTTCCAATGCCTCTAGGTATTTCGCCGAAGTTCCAAACAGCGTCACTTCGGCTTGTTCAGCGAGGTCCCAAAGCACGTTATGAGTGGGATAAACAGGGCTACCATCAAAAATTACTAAACATGCGCCGCTCGCGAGTGAAGAAACGTGCCAGTTCCACATCATCCAGCCACAGGTCGTGTAATAAAACACTCTGTCGTTCGGTTGGATGTCGCAATGCAGTTGATGCTCTTTCAAATGGTTAAGCACTGTTCCGCCGACGGAATGCACTATGCATTTCGGTTTGCCTGTCGTGCCTGAAGAATAGAGCACAAATAGCGGATCGTTAAAATTAACACGAGTAAAAGTTAGCGCTTCGGGTGTGTATTGATTCAGGACGTTTTGCCAATCTTGAGTGCAGACGTCGCATTCAAAAATGTGTGGTTTCAGGTAGCTAATTTGGCAAACCTGTTTAAGACCATCAAGATGATCCGCAATGTGCTGGTTTTTCTCAGACATATCGAAAGTTTTGCCATTGAATGTATAGCCATCACAAGTAAACAGGATTTTAGGTTTCACTTGACCAAAGCGCTCCAAAACGCTTTCAACGCCAAAATCAGGTGAGGTAGAAGTCCAGGTTGCCCCTAAACTGGTGGTTGCTAACATGGCTATCACCGTTTGAGGTAAGTGAGGCAAATAGCCAGCGACGACATCACCTTGCTTGATTCCACATTCTTTCAACCATTGCTGGACACTCGAAACTTCTTCACACAATTGTTTCCATGTGTAGGTTTGCTTTTCTTCACGTTCATTTTCAAACCAAATCGCGAGATCATCGGGTTGGTGACACGCGTAGGTTAGCAAGTTTTCGGCGTAGTTAATCTGCGCGTTTGGGAACCATTTCATGTCCCTATTTTCGACGGGTTGCTGCCAGCGACTTTCTGCTTGCTCCTTTACGGTCTCTCCTTGAGTACCAATGACGTCGCAGAATAACCAGACTTCTTGCCAAAATTTTTCCACATGATCGAGCGACCATTGATGCAGATCGGCGAAGTTTTCAATGGTATTTCCTTGTCGATTAATGTGTTCAATAAGTCGATTAATGTGTTCAATAAACTGTGTGATGTTGGCTTCTTCGATACGACTTTCGCTCGGTTGCCATACTTTGCTGCTCTCGCGCATAGGTCCCTCTATAACAAAGTGGTAACAGATTTTAGTTTGAGAGGAATACACGATAAAGTCAAACAAGCTAGATATTATATCGTGTCATAAAAATCATGCAGTTACGACGTGTTGTAAACAATATGTTACATCGGATTGATGCTGAGAAAATCGTGTGGGGATTGGAAGCTCTTAAGACTGAAGATAGGCTTAATGTAAAGGATTTGTTAATGGAGATGTGCCATGACTCAGTATCGTTCTAAACCCGTAAACCAGGAAGGCAGGGTTGAATGGAGCCGTGAAGAAGACGCCATTTGGCGAGATTTGGTAACACGACAAATGGGTGTGATCCAAAACAGAGCTTGTAAGGCTTATTTACACGGTTTAACGCTGCTTGATTTACCTCAAGACCGCGTTCCTCAATTGCCAGAAATTAATCGTATCCTGATGGAGACAACAGGTTGGCAAGTGGAGCCCGTTCCTGCGCTTATTGACTTCGACCGTTTTTTTAATCTGCTCGGTAATAAGCGCTTTCCCGTCGCCACATTCTTGCGTACCAGAGAAGAGTTCGATTACTTGCAAGAGCCGGATTTCTTCCATGAAATATTTGGTCATTGTGCGATGTTAACCAACCCAGATTTTGCTGCATTTACCGAACATTATGGTCAACTAGGGCAAGCCGCTACACCAAAACAAAGAGCGTATCTCGCTCGTCTCTACTGGTTTACCGTAGAATTTGGCTTGGTGAAAGAAGGGGACAAAACCAAAATTTACGGTGGTGGTATTCTCTCATCTCCTGGCGAAACCCTCTACGCATTAGAGAGTGATGTAGCAATTCGCGACCCATTTGAATTACAAACTGTGTTGAGAACGCCTTATCGTATCGACATCATGCAACCGAAGTACTACGTGATTGATGACTTTTCTCAGCTCTTTAAAATCAGTCAGTTAAATTTATTGAAACAAGCCGATCTAGCGATTGAAGCTGGACTGCTTCCTCCACTTTTTGAACCAAAGGAACCTGCTCATGTTGAATGAACAAAAATGCGAAGCTTGTAGTATCGATGCCATTGCACTAAGCAAAGAAGAACAACAATCTCTGCTGCTGCAATTGTCTGATTGGCAGATCATTGAAAGAGAAGACATACCTCAACTAGAAAAGGTGTATAAATTTAAGAACTTCAAACAAGCATGGGCTTTCAGTAACAAAATCGCGGAACTGGCAGAAGATGAGTTCCACCATCCTTCTATTATGTTGGAGTGGGGTAAGGTCACCGTAACTTGGTGGAGTCACTCGATCAAAGGTCTGCATAAGAACGATTTTATCTGCGCATCAAAATGTGACGCGCTAGCATCGGCAGAGTAGGACATTACCTCATAAAAAAACGCCCGGCTTACGTCGGGCGTTTTGGTTCTAAATGACTTTTACATTACTTTATAGATTGATTCGGAAGACGGATGTCGTGCCAGATACCTCATTGCCAACAGCGATAAAATGACTACCATTACGGGTAAAGTAATTGATGGATTCTGGGCCTAAATCGCCTGCTTTTGGATTGTATGTGTCGTTGGTGCATTCTCCATCTTCCACTTGTGTACACACTGGCTGATTGTAATCACGACGGTTTACGTAATGTAGGAACTGCACTTGTTTCGGATCGGTAATGTCATAAATCATAATACCGCCTTGGCGCTCTAAGCCGATGAACACGTAATGGCGACCGTTAATTTGTGCTACTTCAATCGCCTCTGGCTCAATGCCTTTATCATCACTTCGGTCATCGCCACTGTGATTGTTATCGTTGGTACTGTTGAAGTTTTTACCTTCATTCAGCAGCGCGATGGTCGCGAAATCGTCACCACTATCGAAGACCAACTTGCCGTTTTCATCCCAAATCGAGAATGAACGCGCGCCAAATGCTTGAACATTACCTTGTGCAGAAAGCGTTTTTTCCGGCTTAATCACTTTTAAACGCGCGAGTTGTTTGTTGTCTTTTAGTGCTTCTGCCAGTGGGTGCTCTGCTGCTACTTTCAACTTCTTACCGCGCACTTCGTCAACATGACTTAAACAGGTTCCTTGCTCAGAAGTATATTCATCTGTTCCAAGGAAATCGTCTTCATCCCACATAAAGCCTGCTTTGTCGCACAGTTCTTGAGTGGTTTTGAATCCGTACTCACGGCCGTCGCCTTCATTTGCAGATACGATGTAAGTTGTCCCATCCACTGAGTAGCTGTCGATGGTGTCAGGCATAAATAAGCCAACCAGTTGTGGGTAGCTTTTCAAGTTTCCAATAATTTTGTCTTTGTTAGATGCATCGAGTTTAGCGTCCGACCAAGACTTCTCACCTAAGCCAACAATTTTTTCTACCGATTTGCTCACTGGATTGACGATTGCCATGGCGTTATTTTCTTGTAGCGCGACATAGATTTTACCGTTATCTGCAAAAGTGAGGTATTCAGGCTCTAGATCTTGTGCGATGGTGGCGTTTGGCCCCGAAATACGTACATTCATTGGAAGCTCTGCTTTTCGTGAGCCATCAAACTCGTTAAAGCCAATTTGTGACACTTCTGCTTGAGTAACACCAAGGCTCAGATCGATCAAAGTGACGCTACCTTCAGGATCGACGCTGTAATCGCTGTTTGGTTCGCCCTCATTAGCGGTTGCGATGTATCGGCCATCTTTCGAGAAGCCCACCATGTCTGGCAATGCGCCTGTTGGGAACGTCGTGACTAATGACAAATCGTCGGAGCGGTACAAACCAACAATACCATTCGCTTGTTTATTACTGTTTTCAATCGCAACCGCGACCAAACCATTGAATACAGCGACACTGTTTGCAGCGCCAATTTCAACGCTAGCTGCTTCGCCAGCGCTGTTGAGATCAATGAATGCGGTTTGCGTTGGTACGCCGTTGTCATCCATAGAAAGTACATCGACACGTTTTGCTTCAGCATTGATCACATAGAGCTTATCCGTACAGGCGTCATAACTGACGATTTCAGCTGCCGATGTGTCGAATGGGGCATCAGCAACGGATGTCCCGATAAACGTTAACCCTTGAATTGAAGTTTCCCCAGCAACGGGCGCAGTGGTAGGTTTGCATTGTGTAGCGAATGAAGCCACGGTATCTTCGGGTTGTGATGAACACGCGATGGCAAGTGATGACAATGCGAGTGCACCGATTGCCTTTAAAGGGGTGATCATGATATCTCCTTATCAATCCGATACGTTGTCAATCAGCATGGGGTTTATGCTTCTGTCCATTTCCGCAATTGGAATGATGGAACGCTGAATGACGTGTGATTTGGTAAGGCTCTGAATATATGTATGATTGATGACTCTTATATTGGCTTTTTATGAAACTAATGTGTCATCAAAATGATGAAGTAGGGATAGAGGAATAATGGAATTAAAATCGTTTTTAGATTTGTTGGCAGCTTCACCAGAGCAGGTCGAATTTGAAGCAACGATGGCGGTGATCGAAGAAAGCTATACGTTTGAGCCAACCGCTTTTGTTAATGGTGAGACGCAAAACAACGCGGGTGAGAACAACGGTTCGTGTAAGATCTTCGCTTTCGGCTTGCTAAATAACCTAGACAAAGAAGCGACGCTAGCCTGCTTTGGCCGTTTTTATCGTGAAGATGTATTGCAGCATCCAGAGAATAGCGATCACCAGAATATTCGTAATTTTATGGTAACAGGGTGGGATGGTATTAAGTTTGAAGCACCCGCTTTAACCGCTAAATAAACACCAGTCAGAAAACGCAGAACAGTAAGCCAGTCGTATTATGCGACTGGCTTTTTTTCTAGACATTTTCGGCACAAACACAACTGGTTGGCGCTTGGCTTGGGTAAATCACGGGTTTCAATAGTAAAGCACCAACAGGTTTCTTTGCCTGCGGCGATATCACAATGGGCTTGAGTCCCGCACTCAGGACAATTGTGCGTTGAATCTTTCCCTGCGATTTGCTCGATAATCGTATCTCGTTGGAGATCGGTTTTGTCTTTCCATTGGATGATTTCATCCATCGTTCGGTGACAACCAGAGCATATTCCGGCGTTATTTTTACATGCAGCTCGACAAGGTGACTTCATTGCTTTCTCGTTCTCATTTTTTATGCCGCGTACTCTAGCACAAAGCGAGTCAAAGCCGCCAAAATAAACGTGAGTGCGATTTGCTGGTGAGGAGAGGGCGGCAGTGATATTCTTGGACGAGTTACCTAAAATCTTTGTCACTTATGTTAGAAAAAGAAAACCTCATTAAACTCGCTAGAATGCAAATGCCATTTGGGAAATATGCAGGGCGAGTGTTAATCGACCTACCTGAAGAATACTTACTGTGGTTCGCCAATAAAAAACAGTTTCCTTCGGGAGAGTTGGGTGATTTAATGCAGCTATGTTTAGCTCTCAAGGTTGAGGGCTTAGATTCTGTAGTGAAGCCCCTTAAGTATGAGAACTACCCCTAAAATCTATAATTACGCTCGTGTCAGCACCACTAAACAAACAAAAGGTGTGGGATTAGAAACCCAGCAGCAGAGGAGCGTCCTCGAAAACCTGTCGCAAGAGCATAACCTTCCTATTCATGATGAGAATTTCGTCGATCAGGGGTTAAGTGCATATCATGGTAAACACAAGGATGGTGCATTTGGAGTTGTTTTATCTCGAATTGAAAGTGGTGAAATAGCGTCTGGCAGTATCCTTGTTGTCTTCTCCCTAGACCGCCTCTCAAGAGAAACGGTTAACGTTGCTATGGAGCAATTTCTTAGCATTATTAATCGTGGCGTACGTGTTTATACACATATTGATTGCAAAATGTTTGATTCAGAGAGCCAAAATCAGACCGCAGATCTTATTGGTTCGTTAATTACGATGCAGAGAGCAAATGAGGAATCTGAAACTAAATCGAAGCGTATAATTGCTGCACAGAAGATCGCTTTAAAGCGTTGGAAAGATACAGGTAAGCCACAAGGAGCACTTGGACGCTCACCATTCTGGATAGATCAACCTACAAATACACTTAATATCAATGCCGAAGGTGTAAAAAAAGCGGTTGAAATGAAACTTGCGGGTTACGGGGACTTAAAAATTAAACAGTACCTTGATGCTAATTTCGAGTACAAGCAAACACGAACAAAGGGTACTGTAAAACAATCGAATACATGGGATTATACTACTATCAGTCAGTTATGGGCTAATCGTTCATTGATTGGGGAAAAAAACTTTCATATAGAAGGTGTCAGTCATGTTTTTGAAAATTACTATCCTCCCATAATTGATGAAGCCACATTCCGTAAGCTTAAAATGTGTAAATCCGAAAAACGAGGAAGGAATACAAGCAGTGGCAAAATACCATTGCTAAAAGGTATTGCTCGGTGCGGCATTTGCGGCGGGGCGATGGTGTTCGTCGATAAGGGTGATAATAGAGTTAACTACGTGTGTAATTTGGCGATGAAAGGAGAGCATGATAGGGAAGTATATAATGTAAACATGCTGGATCTTTTGACGTTGGAAATATGTAAGGATGCTTACCTTGCAGAATCTGATAAGGCTAATAATACATTTGTAGAAAATGAAAAAATAAAAATTGAAACAGAGTTGGTAGAAGAACGAGAAGTACTAGATGAACTTGTAGCTCGTTTTAAAGCAAAAAAATCGAATACGATTTTAGATCTTATTGGAGATAGTGAAAACCAAATTGACGTACTTGAAGCCAAACTGGATGCCATTAACAATGCTGACGTGGTCTTAAATGCAGATGAGTTGGTAAGTTTACCCGAAATTTTTACTGACGACGTTCGAACAGACTATTTACATCCAGAAAGGTATACAATCCGTAATAATCTCTATCGTTTTATTTCTTCAATTACATTAAATCGTGTGGTCGAGCATTGCAGTGACGCTAAGATCAAGAGCGCTAACTGTATCGATATTACTTGGCACTTCAAAAATGGACAAAAGCGAAGGCTTGCAATGTTGCCATATCAGTACTTAAAGGCTGACGATGGTAGGAAAAGCCTTTATCTACCCTTTGTATATATGTATGGCAGTAAGAGTAACATTAAAGTTGATGATGGTGGCCAATTCTTACCAAGCATTTTTGAGAAACTCCATGCTTTCGATTTAACAAAGTGCTTGTATCCGAGTAGAGGTTGTTATCAATGGAGTAAATTGAGTTTAGAGTGTGGTAAAACTTATTGGGCGCCACTTGATAAGGCCATGTTTATGGAAAAAGGAATGGAAGTTATTGCTGATACTGTTCGAGATAATGGGGGCACAAATAAAGTTGATGGAGTCACTACAAACTATCTTTCTCTCATGTTTAACTATCCGTCATCCGAAGAGTTTTCGTATGACTATCCGGACTCAACCTTCGTTGAGTTAGCTTGTAAGTTTGGTTTTGTCGCGGATCGTGATTTTTCATTATTCTTACAAGACAATAATTTCAATCGTGAGCTTTATTCATCACTCGACTTTTTGATGTCTTAGTAAGCTTTTCATTCTAATTAAAGGGCATGGTACGACGGAGTATTAAATGTAATACCCATGACTCTTTCGACGAGAGTTCGCTGGAGATTCTGAGATTGCAGCCCGTTAACTATGGCGATTATGGGAGCACTACTGTTAAATATTGGTGATTATAGGTACATCTAGCA
>NZ_SHOE01000039.1:0-23600 GCF_012275705.1 Vibrio chemaguriensis | reverse complement strand
TAGTGTCGCTTGCATTGATGAGTTGTAGTGTTTTATTTTTTTTTTTTTTTTTTTTTCAGATGTGTATAAGAGACAGTATTTATTCTATGAAAGAGTACTAAGTGTCTAATAATCAGAGTACAGCCAAAGGATATATCGATCAGTTGGTTGTGAAAGCTATTGAGAAAAAGAAACTGAATGAGCAAAGGCTAGCAGAAAAAAATAAGCCAAAGCTTGAGTACGTGCTTTTTTCACAATTTGATGTATTAGACAAGCTTCCCTCTAAAAATGGTAAAACAACCGTTTATCATCTCGCAAAAAAAGGGCAGCCAGAAAAGCAGATCTGTTGCAAAGTTATCAATGATGACTCGCCAGAATTTGCGAGTAAAATGTTGGTTAACGAAGCGAGTCGATTAGAGCTTTCCCAACATCCTAGCGTGGCTAACTTCATAAAAATCGGCAACGAATTTGAACGCCCATATTTGATGTACGAGTGGATCCAAGGTGAATCACTGGCAGAAAAGATGGAGCGTCACTCTTCTAAAGGTTTCCGCCACGACCATATCGCTTGGTTGGTATATCAACTCGCTGGTGCCTTAGAGTTTATGCACACAAGAGGCATCTGCCATCTTGATATTAAGCCATCCAACGTGCTAGTGAGTGAAGGCGATTACGTTAAACTCATCGATTTCGGTGCTGCTCGTTATATTGGAGAAACGGAACCTTACGCAGAAGCAAGCTTGAACTACGCTTCACCTCTTTATATCGAAACTGGCATCGCGGAACCGCAAGATGATGTTTACTCCCTTGCTTTGCTCGCTGGACATTTATTTTTGGGTTCAATATTTGGTGATACTTGGAATAAGCAATTAAAAGACCGAAAACGTCCTGCATTGATCCCGGCTCATATTTGGAAGTTGCTGAAACAAGTCATCAATAAACCAAGAGGGCATGGCTATACCGCTATTTCTTTTGCTCAACAGTTAGCGCGAATCGATACGCAATCAATTAACTCAAATTCTAACGCACCAATTTTCAGTAGCTTGCGTAATGCGGATCTTCTGCTTACACACTGTAAGTCGAATGATAAAACAGCGTACGGACGCTTCAAACTATTGGAGGCGAGTTTAGTGTTGAGTGTGGTGGCAATGACAGGAAGTTATTTGTATCAGCAAAATTCGGATGCATTGGATGCTGTTTTTGCCAAAGAAACGACACCTTTAAGTCACACAATCACGCCCACAGATACTGCTTCTTTTTTGGCTGAGCCGCCATGGAAAATCAAAGAAGTATTAGCAAAAATTGAGCAGAGCGTTGATACGACTGAAGCCTACCGAGAAGCGTATCGAGTTCAGCAACTAAGCCTTTCGGGTTTATATAATGAAAAACAGACTCAGTTGAAGTCTTACCAAGCTTTAGCTGATGGACTACCACAGACATTAGTGGATTTACGTAAGGAGCTTGTCACGTTGCGAGAGGAACTCGTTCGTGATGGTGCATTGTTTCCCTATGCGGACGAAACACTGACTAAAGTGATGTCTGGGTTAAATGTCGCTTCTATCGATTCCATGAAAGTATCTGCCATAGCTGGCAGTCGAGATAAGCAGATTGCTCGCTTAATTTTAAGCGGTGAGGCTAAGCTCGCAGAAGAAGAAGTGAAAGAAGCATGGTTATTAAACCAGTCACAGGCATATTTCTATAGCCAAATCTTACCAAAGAGAGTAATGGAAAATATTAATGACTCCATTGATAAACATGCAGAAGCGCACTTTTATACCAAAGCGATTGAAGAAGCTGAATTAGCCAAAGACTACTTCGGTAATACGCCAGAACTAGAAAAAAAAATAACAGACTTAATCATCGCAAGAAGCGAATTTATTTTGTTTAGTACGGTGATGGAGCAATCCATTTTCGACAAACAGAAATTGCATGAGTCCCTTGCTGATTTAGAACGAAATGCGCCAAGAAAATTTACAGAAATCACAAAAATTCTAGATAGCATGGCGTCGGATGCGATTAATCAGAGTCATCAGTTTTCTAAGCCTGCAAATGGTGCCATTGCTGTAGCTCGTGCATTGAGAGACTACTTGACTGAAGGAGATGCGAATTTTGTCCAACATTGATACTGATCACCTTCTTAAACCGATTTCTGATGAATCTCCTGCGGGTAACGATGCTCGTTACGAGTTTTGCTATGAAATGATGGAAGCCGAGGTAAAAAAGTTCGGCTCTCTATTTGGCGAAACGGTCGACTGGAATGTAGTAAAAACCAATGCGATGGAAGTGCTCGAGCATCATAGTAAAGATTTAAAAGCACTTTGCTATTTAGTACGAGCGCTTGCCGAGGAATCTGGGCTCAAAGGTTTTGAGCAAGGTCTGAAACTGCTTAATGAGGCGTTAGCTTGCTTCGGTAGTGATCTTTACCCATCACGGAAACGCGGTAGAGACGGTGCGGTGGAGTGGTTGAACCATCAATTTAAATTGATGAGCACTAAACTTGCGGACAGTGCTCAATCTTGGGAATTAGTTTCAGGTTGCATTTCGACTATTGAAGAAGTGCAGCGTCAGTACGACGATGTTTACCAAGATTCCGAAGCTGACTTCTTTGAGATTCGCACGCAGCTCAATGTTTTATCTCAACAAGCAGCGGCCGATGACCAGAGCGATGAGTCAGTCGCAAACATCGAACAAGCGGCACCTGCACCAGCTGCGGTAGAAACGCCAGCACAGAACGATGTTCAAACCACACCAGTGAAGACGGTTCCGCCGGCCCCTAAACCTGCGCCAGTTAAGAAAGCCGTAGTAAAAGAAGTCGATGTCGATACGGACTTCTCTTCGCCGACGGCTTCTAAGCGAACCTTGAAGAAGGTTGCGGAAGTCATGCTTCATGCGAACCCAAGTGATCCGCTGGCTTACCGAATTTATCGTCATCTGACTTGGGATGACATTGATGGTCTACCTGACCACCAAAACGATCAAACGCCATTGAGCTTGGCGGTATCGTCCGATCAACAAGCGGAATACCGCGACAAAGCCAATCAGGAAAGTGACATCGACACGATTAAACGTTTGGAGCGCACGCTAACTGACGCGCCATTTTGGCTCACAGGCCACCATTTCGTGTATTTGATGCTTACTAACTTAGGTTTTGATGACGCAGCACTTGCCGTGAAACAAGAAGTAAAGCGGTTTGTTGAGTCACTGGAGGGCATCGAACGCCTCTCTTTTAAGAATTCTATACCATTTGCAGATGAAGCAACATTGAGTTGGTTGTCTACTCAAGATGCTACTTCATCGGCAGCACAAACTGTCGTACAGACGGTTGTGATCGCTGAAGAAGATTCATTGCTGGTGGAGGATATCACTCTAGAAAATCTAGGGGAATATGCCGCAGAACTTGCCCGCAAGCTTGAGCTGGATGGCTCAGGGCGTGGACAGTTCATGCTGTATTTACAATTGATAGCAGCTTACCAGTCTGTTGGATTATACCCGTTGTGTTTGCCGTATCTTGAGAAGGGGTGGGAAGTACAAAATGCGTTTAATCTCGCGAGCTGGGAACCCCACTTATCGTCGCAGTTAGAAGACCTGATTCGAAAAACACTCCATCAGTTATTCAGAAGTAAGGATCTTTTACCTGAGAAGTATGAAGAGTGGAAAGCAATTTATGACTAATTAAAGAGTTAGATAAGGAACGAATTATGTCACGTGACGGCTCGGTGGCTCCTAAAGAGCGAATTAATATCCGTTATGTTCCAGCAACTGGCGATACGCAAGAAGACGTAGAACTGCCGCTAAGCATGATGGTGGTTGGCGACTTTACTGCACGTGCAGATGAGACGCCAATTGAAGAACGCACTCCAATCAATATCGATAAAGACAACTTTAACGAAGTGCTAGAAGGCATGTCTCCAAACGTTAAAGTGAACGTTGAAAACCGTCTTTCTGATGAAGAAGGCGGCCAAATCGGTGTTGATCTAACGTTCCAAAACATGAAGGACTTCTCTCCAGAAGCGATCGCGAAAAGCGTGCCTGAACTAAACAGCCTGCTTGAACTTCGCGAAGCCTTGGTGGCGCTGAAAGGCCCTCTAGGTAATGTTCCTGCATTCCGCAAGAAGATCGCATCAGTACTTCAAGATGAAGACGCGAGAAAGAAACTGTTGGATGAACTAAGCATTGGTAACGACCAAGAAGCGAAAGAAGAGTAAGGGATATCATGTCTGCAGAAGCACAAGCGCCAGAACAAGAAGCAGCCTTAGTTGAATCAGGCTCACTTCTGGATAGCATTCTTAACGAAACTCGTTTAAAGCCAAGTGATGAAGGTTTTGATGTTGCAAAACGCGGCGTAGAAGCATTCATCAGTGAGCTACTAAGCAGCTCGAACACAGAGAAAGTGGATCAGTCTTTAGTTGATCTGATGATCTCAGAAATTGACCAAAAACTGTCTAAGCAAGTTGATGCAATTCTTCACAACGAAGAAGTTCAAGCGATTGAATCAACGTGGCGTGGCCTTAAGTACCTGGTTGACCACACTGACTTCCGTGAGAACATTCAAATTGAATTGATCTCTGCAAAGAAAGATGAAGTTCTTGATGACTTCGAAGACGCACCAGAAGTGGTGAAGTCTGGTTTGTACAAACAAATCTATACGCGTGAATATGGCCAATTTGGTGGTAAACCTGTTGGCGCAGTCATTTGTGACTACGATATGTCGGCTTCGTCTCCAGACATCAAACTGATGGAGTACATGGCAAACGTGGGTGCAATGTCTCATGCTCCATTTATTACATCGGCGTCTGCGAAGTTCTTTGGTCTAGATAGCTATGAAGAGCTACCGAATCTAAAAGATCTTAAGTCAGTATTTGAAGGCCCACAATACACTAAATGGCGTAGTCTACGTGAACACGAAGATGCGCGTTACTTAGGTTTGTGTACTTCGCGTTTCATGTTACGTACACCTTACTCAGTAGAAGATAACCCAATTAAGGCGTTTGACTACGATGAGCAAGTAACAGACAGCCATGACAACTACCTATGGGGTAACTCTGCGTACGCGATGGCATCAAAAATTAGTGAATCTTTCGCTAAGTACCGTTGGTGTCCAAACATCATTGGTCCTCAAAGCGGTGGTACTGTGCATGACTTACCGGTTTACAACTTTGAAGCCATGGGTCAAATCGAAACTAAGATCCCAACTGAGATCCTGGTTTCTGACCGTCGCGAGTACGAGCTAGCAGAAGAAGGCTTCATTGCGCTAACCATGCGTAAAGGTTCTGACAACGCGGCGTTCTTCTCTGCAAACTCTGTTCAAAAACCGAAAGTGTTTGCGAACACGCCAGAAGGCAAACAAGCAGAGATGAACTACAAGCTAGGTACTCAGCTTCCTTACATGTTCATCATCAACCGTCTAGCACACTACATCAAAGTGCTACAGCGTGAGCAAATCGGTTCGTGGAAAGAGCGTTCAGACCTAGAAATTGAACTGAACAAGTGGATTCGTCAATACGTTTCTGACCAGGAAAACCCGCCAGCAGAAGTCCGTGGTCGTCGTCCACTACGTGCTGCTAAGGTTGAAGTATCAGACGTAGAAGGCGACCCAGGTTGGTACAAAGTATCAATGTCTGTACGTCCTCACTTCAAGTACATGGGTGCAAGCTTCGACTTGTCTCTAGTTGGTAAGTTAGACCAATAACCCATTGCTGAAACCATAAAGCAGCCAGTAAAGACTGGCTGCTTTTTTCGTAGGAGTGAAGATGGAAAAAGGTTATCGCCTTTTAGAGCGGATTGAGCTTGGTGAGCCCAAAAACTGTTACGAGAAAGTCGTTTCTCACAAGCATTTGATTGAATCTATTCATTCTCATCTCGCAGACTTGCTGAATACCCATTCTGGGAATGCAATGATCGACAATGAGTATGGTTTACCAGATTTTAATGACGTACTTTCTAACAACACGAACCTAGTTCGCCACATTCAAAAAAACATCACGTCAACCATAGAACGCTTTGAACCGCGACTGTTGAATGTCGAGGTTAATTACCGTGAAGATCACCATAACCCGCTACAACTCGGCTTTGGTATTCGCGGCGAAGTTTCCCATAACGGCGGTAAAGTCCCAATGTCGATAGACGTCTACATGGGAACCGACGGCCAATTTAACGTTTAGTAGGTGCCACTTGAGTAACAGTAAATACTTTCAAGATGAACTCACGTATTTGCGTGAGTCGGGTAGTGAGTTTGCCAAATATCATCCAAAGTTAACTCACTTTCTCTCTGAGGGAACCTTTGACCCAGATGTCGAACGACTGCTCGAAGGTTTTGCCTTTCTGACAGGTCGAATCCGCGAGAAGATTGATGATGAACTGCCTGAGCTGACGCAATCTCTGATGACTTTGCTGTGGCCACATTACATGCGTTCGATTCCGTCTTTGTGCATTAGCGAACTAAAACCGCATACCGGAAGTGTTACTGAGAAAACCGTGGTGAAACGTGGCGCAGAAATGGCGAGTGAACAGGTAGAGGGCACGCAATGTTTGTTCCGTACTTGTTACGACGTCAATCTATACCCAATTACGATCACTAACATCGAACAGACCAACAGCCGCACCAGTTCGATGATTGATGTGACTTTATCGACGGAGCATGGTCTTGAACTGTCTCGGATCGGTTTAGACACGCTGCGATTACACCTGCATGGCGAGATTCATATTACTCGAACTGTCTTTTTATGGCTGTTCCGTTACCTAGATTATGTCGAATTAGATGTTGGTGGTGGTTACAAACATCGCTTAGGGCCAGAATACGTTAAGCCAGTTGGGCATGAAGAGGACGAAGCGCTCCTGCCTTACAGCAAAAATTCATTTGCAGGCTACCGTTTGCTGCAAGAATTCTTCTCTTTGCCAGATAAGTTCATGTTCTTCGACATTAAAGGCTTAGAGTGGCTAAAAGGCATTCCACAACGTAGCACGGTCAAAATCAAATTCCACTTTAAGCGTGCATTACCGTCAGAAGTGGTGCTTAAAGATAAGCACTTGAAATTGCACTGTACGCCTGCCGTTAATTTATTTGAAAAAGATGGCGATCCAATTCGTTTAGAGCACCGACGTAACGAGTACAAGGTACGTCCGCAAAGCAACACTCAGGAGCATTACGAAGTCTATTCCATTGAGCAAGTGGAAAGCTGGAGTAAAGACGAGCGTCGTCGAAAGTCTCTGATTGAATTTGAATCATTTGAGCATCAAATTAACCAACGAGATAAGCGCGAGTTCTACAAATCTAAAGTCGCTGAGCGTGTAAGCGGTAGAGGCCTTGAACGCTACATATCATTTCATACTCATAATGGGGACATTGCGGAACTGGGGACAGAAACGGTACTCATGAAACTGCAATGTAGTAATGCAGATTTGGCGGAACGTTTGTCTGTGGGGGACATCACTTACGCGACTCATAAATCACCGACCTATGCGACGTTTAGGAATATTACCAAGCCCACTCAATCGGTCAGTCCACAAGTGAATGGTGAGCTTCAGTGGCAGTTAATTGCGAATATGTCACTCAACTACTTATCGCTGGCAAATATTGATGTACTTAAAGTGCTTCTCTCTACCTATGATTTCCACTCTCGTGTTGACAGACAAGCGCACCGCGCATCCATTCATCGACTTGATGGGGTTATCTCTTCGGAAATGAAACCAATCGACCGTGTGTTTCGTGGCGTTTCGGTACGCGGCAATCAGTTTAAGTTGGTCACCAATTCCCAATTTTTTGTCAATGAAGGCGACATGTTCTTGATGGCGACGGTGCTTAACGAATTCATCCGTTTGTACTCGAGTGTGAACTCCTTTACCGAACTGGAAGTGTTTGATGAAGCGACAGGCGAGGTTTATAACTGGGCAAGTCTTATCGGACAGCAGACGATACTATGATTAATACACTTTCTGATAAGTCGAATGAGTTTAGTTTCTATCAAGCAGTCTTGCTGCTAGAGAAGCATTATCAACTAGAGCCGAACTCTAACTTTGTCGCCGTCGGTGAGAACAAGTACTTCCACCAAGAACGTATTGAGTTCAGCGTTTCGCCAAACTTATCTTTTCCAAAGAGCGATATGGACTTTATTGCTCATATGGAGAGAAATGGCCAGCAGTATTCTAGAGTCGAAACTAACTTTCTTGGCTTGCATGGTTCAAGCTCACCACTTCCTGCTTCTTATACTGAGAAACTGGCAGGGCGAGATCCTGAAGACAATCCGGTAAAAGATTTCTTTGATTTTTTCCATAATCGGTACACCAGTTTGTTGTATCGGGTTTGGAAGAAATACCGATATCACGTGCAGTACCAAAGCGGGGCAAGTGATGCCTTCTCTGGACGTATTCTGCACTTGGCAGGCCTATCTAGCGTAATGCAAGATAGTAAGGTCGCAGAGTTAGATCGAGCGAAAATACTGTCTTATGTAAACCAACTTTCTACGCGTACGCGTTCGCCGAAGCTGATTTCCGGTATTGTTTCGCATTACTTCTCGTTGCCTAGCGTGCGCATTGAAGAGTGGGTATATCGCCGCGTAGAAATAGCAGAAAGCCAACGGAATAAACTCAACCGTGCTAATTGCATATTAGGGCAAAATTTGCACTTAGGACAAAGCATTGCGGACTTAAACGGCAAATTTAATCTCTGCATCGACAGCATCGATTTTGAAACATTTAAGCAGTTTTCCTACGATGGTGAGTTACACAAAACACTGGTTGGCCTGATGCGTTTCATTTTGCGTGACCCGATGTCGTGGGACTTAAAGTTGACAGTTAACTTAGATAGTATTCCAGAGAATAAGCTAGGTAATGGGGAAGGGAACCACTTAGGACAAACATTCTGGTTAGGTAACCCAAGTGATAAAGATGCCAAAATCCGAGTCATCGGAAGCATATAAGAAAGCCGCTCTACGAGCGGCTTTTTATGTTGTCATCAAAAAGGTCAGAAAAGCTTAACGACTGATCGGCTGGTGAAGTACGACGGTAGTATCAAGCCTTTGAATCCCGTTAAATGACTCAATTTCGTTACAAAGATGATGAATAGACTGCAGATCGGGCGCTTCAATTAGGGCAATAATATCAAAGTTGCCACCAACAACGCTTGTTAAGCGAACCTCAGGGATTTCTTTAAGCGCATTTGTTACATCATTTTTCTTACCCTTTTCACAAGATATCAATAGATAGCTTGCGGCTTTTCGCCCTTCATTTTCTACACGAATCTGTGCGGTATAGCCTTTGATAATACCGGTCTTTTCTAAACGATTAATCCTTTCTGCTACTGCTGTACGAGACAAACCAATGTTTCGAGATAGATTCGCAATAGACTCACGCCCGTTTGACAATAGACTTGAAAGTATTTTTCGATCTAATTTATCTAAACCTTGTAAAGTCATGTTTGAAATCATGTGTTCTGCCTATTTTGTTTTTATATTGTTATTTAATCGACTCTGGGAGCGTAAAGTTATATAGCTCAGCAAGAGTGAATGGGTTTTTCTGCGTCAATGGAGTGATGCGTAAGCTTAAGTCCCTCCCTGACACTTTTATGTCACTGACAAAGCTGCCGTTATGAGTGTTTGTCAAGGTCGAGTCACCTAGCAATCTGTATATCGCCCATTGACCACTCTTATTTAAAACGTGCTGTCTACCTTCGTCTGTTACATCCTGGAGCGTGATACTAATATTGAAGTCACCATTTTGCGGTGGCCAGGCCATTTCACGAATTCGGCTTGGACCGTGGTAGTAACTCATATTGGTATCTGCAATTTTTAAACTGGCTCTAATTGCACTAGAGTCAAGGTCGAGTACTCTTGCACTAAACGGAATATGAACTCGGTTGGTGCTTTTATTAATTAATGTATCTCGAATGACATTATAGTTGCGTAGTTGCACTAGCAGAGCTGGAGAGATTGGCATCGTCTCACCATCTACCTGCTTTGGCGTCCACAAGTTCGTATCGTAGAACGGTGCAAAGTTTTTCTGAATAAATGTGTCTAACAAGCCACCTGAAGCAAATAGCAATTCGAAATCTTCAATTGAGATTTCCTCGGTCGCTGTTAGGTCAAATGGATATTTCCCCAATCCAATCTCTTTAAATTTGGTATAAACTTCACTGTACCACTGAGTTTGAATGCCTTTTGCAGACTCTGTAATCATTACTGACCAGCTTTGCTGAACTACATCTAGTAACCAGCTGCGAACGGGTTCTGGTGATTTTTGTGCAATCTGTTTAAGTTTGATTAATGGGTCCGCCTCAGTACTGTTCATTCGATGCTGTGCTGCTGCTAGCGCCGCCATTTGTGGATCTGGCGCGTCGGCGATGTCTTTCATGTAGGTGCGAACACGACTCAACGCTGCAACGGTCTCATCCCAAGGAGTAGGGGAGTTTGGTGTCTCACTCACTTGAAGCTGGTTTAATAGGTGAAAGGCTTGCTCAACACGTTGCATTAGCAAGTAATCAGGCTTTACCACTTCTTCTACGGCATCTGATGCAGAATCTGCTGCTGCCGCGAGTTTCGGGTCCAGTTTTGAAATTAGAGCGCTTTTTTCGCCAACGGGTGAAAATTGTGTGTTGGCATAGACCTGCTTCAATACCGTTGTCATTGGTGAAGAAGGCCCAGAGATTAAGTCTATCGCGTTGGTCAGGTCACCAACGTTGTCATAGTTTTGGACTTTGAGCTCACTCAGCGCATTACGCCAGTTATTGATGTAGTCATCAGTATATTTTTTTCGCACTTCTTCTTTAAAGGCTTCTTGCTCTTCGTTGGTAGGGATGACATGTTGCGATAGACCTAGAACCCAGTTGTCGCTGATTACTCGTTGTGACATTAAGTCCACGCGTGGTCGATAAAAGGTGCTGAAACCAGTGGAGGTATAGATCTTATCGACGATTAAGCGTTCGCTATCGATTGGCGTATTAAATACATTGCTAAACTCAAAACCGACGGCTCGTTGCAGATCTAATGTTCCTAAATCAATAGAGCTTGCTTCGTTTAAAATGCCTGCATACACGAGGTCGACATTCGAATTTGCAAGTAATGAGCGACGTGTTGCACGAACAAGATCCATGTTGATATCGATTGGAGCAAATTGTGTGCGAAAGTAGGCGTCTAAGTAGCGCATGGCCTGATCAACGACGTCACTTTGGTTACTCAAATCACTCATCATTTGGAGTGTTTGATGACGTAAAAAACGGATATCACGCTTAGATGGATCGTTAAGCATTAAATACCCCTTCAATAGAGGTAAAGCGCGCGTGAAAGCGTTTTGATTTTGTGCCAATTGTAGGCGGTAACCTTTCTCAATCAGAGGTATTAGCTGCTGAGCGACTTCCTTAAGTAACGCTTCGTAGGCAATGCGAGTGCTTTGATCCAAACGGCTAATATTGAGTGGTAATATTTCCTCATCTAAAGCCTTAGAACCTTTAAGCCATGCCCCATAAGACGGTTCTATCGCTTTGGTTGCATTTTCTAAAAGCTCACTAAATCTTGCATCGTGCTCTGCTTGTGATTTGTCATCAATACTTAGTAGTTGATTCATCACATGTAAATTACTGTCTAACGTAGTTGCAAAAAAGTAACCACCGCCAGCAAGCAGAATAATGGAGCCGAGTATGGCTAAACGGCTTTGTCTCTGAATTAGACGAAGATACGTCTTGTTTTCTCCCGCAAAATCGCTTTCAGGCAATATTTGCGAATCAATCAGAAAGCGAGAAAAATACGGTGTTTCCGTCAACTGGGTATGCTCAGAGGCGATAATTGGTAAGTTGAAGTAGTTACTACAACTTTTTGCTAGTAAATTGTATTTACGACCGCCTTGTAAACTTGAGCTAAAGAAAATTTCACGGATATCTAGCGAATAAACACCGTTGTTAACATCACACAGACGCTCTAGAACATAGCTGACTTCAGACTGACATAGCTCAAACTGCTTAGGGAAAGCGAGAATTGCCTGTTTCTCGTCGATATCTGTTGAGTTAGCTGATGCATCTAGCGCGTTACTTTCAAGCACTTTAACTAGATTTCGGTAACTATCACGATAGTATTCTGAAAAAACACCTTTGGCCTCTTTCAGTGGGATAGAAAGGAACTCTACACGTGTCTTAAGAGAGCTAAAGTGCATGTATTCTTTAAATCCATCTAACTTGTCTAGCTTCGACATAATTAGATAAATTGGTAATGCTGACGACGTTTTAGAGTTGATAGTGCTCAAGCGCTCCAATAACGACGAAATAGTGTACTCTTTTTGTTCTGGCTCAGAGACGATCATGAACTCGAAGTCGATAAAGAATAAACAGCCAGAAAATGGTTTTCTAGGTCGGTGGCGAATCACTTCTTCGATGAATGTATTCCATAAAGAAGCATCACTGCTTGATATTTCTTGAAACACTAAGCGTTGGTCAGGTTTGATGTATACAGCGCTGTCAGATTCGTACCATTCAAAAAAATCATTCTTAGCGGTTCTCGTGCGATCCATTGGTTTAATTGCACTAGAATTAAATAAAAATTGACGTCGCCCTGACCCTTTATTACCAAGCATCAGATAAATTGGTTTCTTGCTTGAGTTAGCAAGAAGAGGTTGGATAACCATAGAAAGAGCTTCTTCCTCAGTTTCCAAATTTTGAGCTTTAGCGCTGTTCTTTTTTTTCAACCATAGTGTGAATTGAAAAGTGATGTAGAAAATGGCGATAACACCAAGGCTCAGCCAAAGATACAGTTTATCTGCATCTTTTAGAAAAAGAAGATAAATAGCGGTAATGGTTATCGCCACTAAAAGCGTTAATATAGTAGAAATCACAACTGGATTTCTAAACAGTTTTTGTTTGAACATAAGCCTAAAACTTCTTTAATTGTATTGTTATTTATTGTCAGTTTTTTCAGCTTGTAGCTGACTCAATTTATATAGGTAGATGTTCAGTAAAAGGGTTGCGCGGTCAATTTCCTTTTGCTGTGAATACTTTTCAGCGTATTCAATACGACCTAGAAGCGGGAATAGTGAGTTACTATATTCGTACGCCGTTTTAGAGTTCTTATCTACATTCTGTCTAGCTACGTTGGCAAACACCGTTCTTGCGTCTGAGAATCGCTTATACACATCCATAAACTGGTCTTCTAAATGAGCGCTCTGTGTCAAAAAGTTTTGACGTAACTGCTGGGCAGAAGATGAATCTGGATAGATTGCGATTAATTCATTGGTCAAGCTATCGAGCTCGCTGACGTTACTTACTTTGGCCGAGTCTAAAAACCAGTTATTCATCATAATATCTACGCGATTAATAGTTGGTGTTTTCAGTGACTGGGCATATTTTTTATTTTCGTAATCTAACGAGGCGACCAACTTTACAAGTTCATTAAGTGAAGCTTGACTAATTTTTTGCTCCAGCGTTCGATAGCGTTGTTGTTCGTATACAAAATGTGAACATATCGCCGTAACAATCAAGCCAATGATGAAGTAGATCATAAATCGGCCGGACTTTGTTGGGTTCGTTTTTTCACTGTTATTTAGGGGGGATGGCGAGTCCGGGGCAGGAGAGGGAGATACATTCACTTTAATTTCAGGTGTTGCCTGTGCGGAAGCTGAAGCGTTAGTATTTGCTTGTTTTTTCTCGCGTAACTCTATGGCATGTTGTTGTTCTTTTATCTGTTCAGCCCATTGATTTAAGATACGACGAATGCGACCAAATGAAGGCGCTTGAATACCGTAATGAAGGCGAAGCTCTTCCTCTATTCTTAAACACAACTGGTGCGCAGCTTCAATCAGTGGAAGTTCTTCCGGCAACGCACGGTGCTTATTAATACGTTTTTCAGTATGCTCCACCATCCACTCAATTGCGCTCATTCGTGCTTTTGACTTTGAATGTTCAGGGTATGCGGTGTTCCAATAGACGACACACACATCAAGCAATGAATTTAACCCTTCAACAAGGCCTCTTAGACCATCGTTATATGTTGATGCGACCGTGAAGTAGCAGCAACAACGTAAGTCTTTTGCGTGAGTGCTCAAGATTTTTTTTGAGAGTGTTTGAACCGTTTTCCAAGAGACTCTTCCGGTGACTTTATTAAGATTATTTATTTGACGTTTTATTTCGTCAAAGTCTTCAGAGCCATTAGGGTTAGAGCCGCTTGGGTTATTTTCATCGATTGGTCTTCGAGCGAAGTCGCTAAAAAACATAAGGCAAATTCCAACTGATCATATAGAAGTATTAAGGTATATAGGACTCCACTGCTGTTATATTAAATTGTAAGCAGTGCATTACCGAAGTGATTCTATAGATAAAAGAAGTTGTTTAGATAATAAAAACACTTAAAAAATAAATTAAATTATCCTTAGTGTGATCTTTGTTCATAATATTAATGTCAATAGTTCGATTTGTTTTTAAGGAGAGCCTTATATATGACGAAGTCGATCTTTTGAGTTAATAAATGTGATTAAATTGTTAATTTTGTCTGTTTTTTGTTCGTCTGTGTTCTTTAAATTAGCCCTCTTAAATTGGTGATAGAGCCTTCTTAATTTTTATTTAATTAAATAGGTTTACAGGCTCATTGCTTTAACTCAGTTCGGTCCATTAGTTTTTGTTTGTAGGTAAAATAACCAACCCTGTAGTTGAAATGTATTAAGTTATAGGTGTTTTTTTAGGCTTATTGAAAAAGAGAATATAATTGATATCTTTCGCCTCTAAGTAGAATATCGGTTTTCCTAGAGGGACGAAATGCTAAAACCAAGTCAAATCGGGCTGATTTCAGCCATGTGTCTATTTTCTTCTTTTGCAGTCGCAAAGGGAGAGCGTTATGGACTCTCTGCCAGTATGTTGACTATCGATAGCATTAATTACGAAGAAGGTAACAGTGGTGAACAAGACACTCTAAGGTTTGGCTTGGTTCATTCTCGCCCTATTGATGAAAATAATAACCGTTGGCGCTGGTGGTTAGGGCTTAACTACCTAGCAGAAGATATCGAAGCGCCAGCTAACGGTCTATATCAAGAAGTAACTAACTATGAACTTCGTGTTGTACCGCAATATGCGCTGGCTTCTTGGAGCGTTTTCACACCGTACGTAGGTGCTGGTTTATCTGCAGGTTACTCACAATATTCAAACCGTTGGCAAGTTGACCCAGAAGGTTACCGCTATAAGAGTGTCGAGGACATCGATCAGTTCGAGCTGGGTGCAGTTATTGCCGTTGGTACAGTCATTAAGCTAGGTAGTAACCCAGATGCTCATATACAAATCATTCCTCAAGCCTCTTATATTCTCCCAGTTATCAATGATGGGATAGGTGGGCTTGAACTGTCTGTTTCTATGCTATTTTGAGGTATATAGATGCACTCAAATCAGCTAGTTCTATTTATTTCTAAATGCCCAGAGGAATACACAGGTGTCAAGCACATTGAAATGCCCGAGAGTGGTGGTTCAATAGGGCGTTCACCAAGTTGTAGTGTGTCTTTAACCGATCACAACCGCTTTATATCAGGCACTCATTGCCTGATCAGTGTGTATGGAGATACCTACTATATTAGTGACGTATCCACTAATGGCACTATGGTTAACGGAAACAAAATACTCAAAAATCAACCTGTTGCGATAGTCGATGGCGATATTATTTCTTTAGGACAATATGAAATTGGCGTTTCTCTGGAGCATGTTTCCTCGACACAAGACATTGCCGCTGATATAGCCCCTGAGCGAGTATCCAATGATCCTTTGGTTAGCCTCGGAGACGCAGTTGTCGAAGAAGAAGAAAAAGTAGGCGCTTTAGAAGATTTGTTTATGGAGACTAAACAGGATGACATTGATTGTCATGATCCTGTTGCGCACCTTAACTTTTCAATGCAGCGAGATGATGATCATTTAATTCGTGACGATGAGCATCCAGAACCTGAACAGCCTAAAACGGTGGAAAGCACACGTCAGGTGGTCGATGACAGTTTCAGCATATACTCCGAGTTCGATCAGCCAAGCCTCATCCCTGAAGATTGGATGGCTACTGAGACCAAGAGTAACGCATCAATAAAGGGTTCGTTAGGGGTAGAGAACGGTACGCCATATAGAGAAGATATTGTCTCAGAAGAGACGGTTCAACCCCAAACGACGATTCTAGATAGGGCAGTTCAAAGACAACATCATGCACCTAACTCCACCGAGACGATCGTCGAACATACTGCTACGGGCTCAAAATGGGAAGAGATGACACAGTCATTTACTCCTTCTTCTCAAACTAATCCGCAACTTCAAATGCCTGCTGCAGAACCTACGATAAACAGTACGACTAAAGAGCAAGCGGGTATCGAAGCAATCGCCTGTTCTCAAGATATAGCACAAGCGTTCTTTGATGGTTTGGGTATTAGAAATCCTGAGCTAATGACGAATGAAGCTCAGTTGTTCAAACAAATGGGCACTTGTTTGCGCTTATGTATTGATAACCTGCAGAAAGAATTACACGAAGTAGAGTCCTTGAAAGAAGAGCAGAGTACGAGTGAGTCTAACTCTAACTCTAACATTGCAGAGCTGATGCTGACTCTCAATAGCCAACATCTACTGGCTCCAAATGAACTGGTAGAACAAATGCTTGATGAGTTGAATGACCACCAAGTCATGTTTAACAAAGCGCTGAATGAGCTCATTTTAGAACAATCAGAGACGAACGATCCCGTTGCATTTGCTAACAAAGTGGCGAGTCAATCTTTGTTCTCAACGAAGTCAAAACTGTGGGGCGAATATTTAGATTTCTACTCTAATAATCGTCGCCTGCTCAACGAAACATCCTTAAAAGGGCTGATTAAGAAAAGCTATAACAAAGTGATTAAGGGAAACCATGCGTAGTATCGCCGTATTACTCGGATTTGCCATGTTGTCCGGTTGTTCCATGTGGGATCAATTTAAAGAGTCCACGGGTATCACACCAGAAACTTCGTCCATTGAATTGGTTATTGAGGCGTCACCTGTACTCAATGTGAGAGATGGGGGGCAGTCATCTCCGGTCATTCTCCGCCTTCACGAATTAAATTCGCCAGTTTTATTCCGAAGCTTAGATTTTTTTGCGCTGTTTGAAAACGATAAAGCGTCGTTGGGTGATGAGTACATCAAACGTTATGAATATCAAATACAGCCAGGTGGAAAAGTTCATGAAATGCTAACGCTAGACCCTGACACTCGTGCCGTCGGTTTTTCTGTGGCCTTTCGTGATATTGATGGTTCGTCATGGCGTAAAGTTGAAGTCATTGAAGAGAAGAGCGAGTACTACATCAAGCTCAAG
The DNA here is from genome assembly GCF_012275705.1 of Vibrio chemaguriensis. Taxonomy (NCBI): domain Bacteria; kingdom Pseudomonadati; phylum Pseudomonadota; class Gammaproteobacteria; order Vibrionales; family Vibrionaceae; genus Vibrio; species Vibrio chemaguriensis. The sequence goes on along the minus strand of NZ_SHOE01000039.1, from coordinate 6,357 downwards.
TTAGAAGGCAGTGAGTTAATTTCTGATAATACTCGCGGCATTGAACAGGTTTACTTTTAAGGGATAGAAACATGTCTTTATACAATCCAGTTGTTTGGCAAGATGGAATGTTCATGAAGCCGCAGCATTTTCAACAACTCGATCGTTCGCAAAGTAAACTGTCGAGCATGTTGAGCAACAACGCATCTCCTTTACATTGGGGGATTAAGCGTTTGGAAATAAATTCACAACTGCTAGCCCTCGGTAAAATTGGTATTACGCGTGCAGAAGGCATCCTACAGGACCGCACGCCATTTGAGCTTCCACTGCTCGCTGAACTACCAGAAGTGAAAGATGTGGATCCTTCGATTGCCGATAAAGTGGTTTATTTGTGCTGTCCGTTACCATCGGAACGTTCTGAGTTATTTGGCACTAAAAAAGACGGTGCACGTTATACGATGGAATCTCAAGAAGCGGTTGATGCTTGTTATGATTCGGAAGACATGGCAAATATCGTCGTCGGTAAGCTTAACTTTTGCTTAATGTACGACCATGAAGATAAAAGTGCTTACACGTCTATTCCGATCCTCAAGATCTCGGAAGTGAAGCCAGATGGCAGCGTGATCTTAGATGATAGTTTCATTCCTACCTGTATTGATATTCACGCATCTACGGTACTTAATAAGTTCGCGACGGAGTTTGCTTCTATGCTGAAGCACCGCGCAGAATCCATAGTTCAGCGACTGGGAGTGGTGGATCAACAAGGCGTATCATCAGTTTCTGACTTTATGCTATTGCAAGCGCTCAATAGATACGAACCCTTGTTTTGGCATTTTGCAAACACAGAAGCTGTACACCCTGAGTCTTTGTATCGAATTCTTCTTCAGGCAGAGGGTGAACTTTCGACGCTGTGTTCAACGACACGCCGACCTATTGAGTTTACTAAGTACAATCATGGTGATCTTACTAGCTGTCTTTCTCGCGTCCTAGACAGTGCGAAAATGACATTGAGCGTGATGTCTGAACAAAGAGCAATTCCACTGACCTTAAAAGATCAGAACTATGGCATCAGAACGGCAGCGATCCCTGACAATAAGATCATTGATACGACGACCTTTATTCTTGCAGTTAAAGCCGACGTTACCTTGGATGTCCTGCATACCCAGTTTGTCAGCCAAACGAAGATCGGTTCAATCGATAACATTCGCGACTTGATTAACCTTCAACTGCCAGGGATTGAGATCAAACCAATGCCAGTTGTGCCACGCGCGCTGCCGTATCACGCTGGCTATACCTATTTCGAGCTCGATAAAACGGGTGAAGAGTGGATGGCATTGAAGAACACTGCTGCGATTGCGATTCACGTTGCGGGCGATTTCGCTAACTTATCATTGCAACTTTGGGCCGTTCGTCTATGAGTTACGCAGAAACAGACGTCACCGTAGTCTTATTCCAACCAGAGCCTGGCAAACCAATGGAGGTAATGCCAGCGCCTGACTTATCGAGAAACATCGCAGTACAAGATCTATCTATCGACAACATGGGTATTAACCCGCTGGTGGATCAATTCTCATGGTTGATCGCCAGTCTGTCTTGTATGTCTTCGATCCCTTGGCTTGATGACCCGATGCCATTTCGTGAACAAGTGGCACGTGAGATTCGAAAAGGTGAACGAAAACTTAATGAAATGGAGCTCGATCGTGCTTCGGTTCTTGTTATTCGTTACTGCTTGTGTGCGGCGATTGATGAATCTGTTTGTCGGCAAGAATGGGGGGCAAATAGTCACTGGAGCCAGAACAGCTTACTGTCTGAATTCCATAACGAAACATCTGGTGGTGACAAGTTTTTCGTTATTCTCGACCGCTTAAAAGCCGACCCTCGCAAATACCGTCACGTTATAGAGTTTCTCTATTTATTGCTTCAACTTGGTTTCCAAGGCAAGTACGGCCGTGAAGAGCGTGGTAACGAAAAGTTAGCGGAAATTGGCAGCACCATTTATCGATTAGTGCGAGATGACCGCCTAGCAGAACAAGAAAAAGTTTCTTTAATCAACCTTAAAGCTAAATACCTAAAGAAGCCGTTAAAAAGGGTAATTTCACCCAAGCTGATCTTGAGTCTTAGTGCGATTACGTTTGCGCTTATGTATGCGGCAACCTACATCGTCATAGACTTAAAATTCCAGCAACTACTTGAAGTGTATAGATAACCAGAAATCTAAAAATGAGATCTTCTGCCAGTTTTAAGGTTTGCTGTGAATATCACTGGTCTTTTAGTGAAATTCACTAGTCATTTAGAGAGATTGCAATGTGCGATCTCTTTTATCATTCAATCAATAAAATTCAAATGGATTGGTTATGGGCGTAACAGTTGGTGCGAATGGACTTTCGATAGTTCATAAAGGCTCAGGTGGTGAAGCGAATGCAACGCTCCCAGATGTTTGTTTAACTAAGGTCGGCAAGCCAGTCGTTCCTATCCCTTATGGCAACAATGCTAAATCAGCAGACCTTGCTGGTGGGACTACGACAGTCTCTATGGATGGCGGTAACAGTGTCGCTATCAAGGGCAGTACGTTCTCAAAAAGTACTGGCGATGCGGGCGGTGACAGAAAAGGCGTTGCCTCAGGCACGATAGAAGCCGAAGCAAAATTCATTTCAGCCTCACCAACGGTTAAATTTGAAGGTAAGGGCGTATGTCGCCTGTCCGATCAAATGACCATGAATAAAGCTAACACTATGTGTTTGGGTGGCGCACAAAACCCATCGGTTTCTGTGACTGAAGAGCAGGAAGGGACGTATACGCTGGATATAGAATGCAAATATCCAAATGGGCTCCCTTACTCTAATGCACAATTTTCTTTAGTCGAACCTTCAGGTGCTGTCATTGGGAGTGGAGTGCTGGGCTCTAGCGGAAAAGCATCTGTTAATGGTCTCGCTCTAAAAGAATGCAGGTTAGTGCTCAGCGAAACTCAAGACTCTTACACCCCGAACCAATCTTTAGCTGAAAATATTGTTACGGAAACTTACCCTGATCCGAATGATTTTTGTACGTTTGTCGCAGGTCGCCGCTCGCCATTTTGGGAAGATCGTGTTGGGGTTGCTAATGACTGGGGCATATTGATGTCCCCATCCTTCAGTGATGATGACTTTAAAGATATTGTGTTAGAGCAAAGCCGTATATCGTCTCCTTATGCGATTAGTCAAAATCACTCTAAAGATTTTTCTGATGCTTATGTTTCGGCACTTTATCACATCCAAACTGATACTACTGCGCTAGAGAAATATGAACCTTTAGTTGAACTGCTCTTGGAGCAAGTGCACGAAAATGGCGATATATTGAGAGTCTTATATCAAGCTGATGTGTTTGAGCCTCCCTATGAATTATTAGCGAAGCTTCGCTTTTTAGGGACTGGGAATACTGTGAAGTATTTGCAGTTTGTTTTATGGACGTTGATAAACAATCAAATCTGTTCATACATCGATGAGCTAAACAGTGAAATCATCGGTCGTTTAGATTTCATACAAAGCCAAGCTTCTGCAAGATCGTTGAGTTCTGTTGAAGAGGGTATAAACGGTTATAAAAAAGCACTTAACCACTTCAAACAAGCACTTCCTGACGTCATTAGCCAAATTTTCGAAACCAAAAATGACACCCTAATTTCTATATCGGCAATGGCCCTTGGGAGTACCGTTAACATAGCGAGCCAATCTAGCTTTGCTACTAATTTAGGTAGGGTTAATGCGGTGGTGTACACGAAGTCAAACAACTTGAACCGCCCATCATTTGTCACTTTTGACGATAACTTTTCTGACTAGGACATTTAAATCATGGATGCAGTTTTTCCGATAGCGCAACGAGAAGGTGAAGCTTACTACACGCTCAGTGATTTTACGAAATTGTTTGATCAAGCTAAGAGCGGTCGTTATTTAATAGGACAAGGGTACGGTTGGCATAGTGGCATTCACTTAACATCAAAAATGTTACCGTGGGGGAAAGGGCTCAGACCTATTCAAGCGATGCTTGATGGAAAAATAGTGGCATTTCGCATAAATCCTGATTACCTAACATCAACGTACCAAGAGCAAGAGTTTAAGTATAGTAATAACTTTGTGCTTATCGAGCATGAGGCTGTAAACCCCGAAGATAATGAAGATGTATTTAAGTTCTATACACTTTATATGCACCTTGCGCCACCTTCAGATATTGGCGCCAATTCATCTATAACCACGCGTTACCGTTTACAAGAAGCGAGAAATGTACGCACTTTCAAACATAGTGATGTGCCTACTAATTCTGGTGAAAAAAAACAGTCGATGTCTAAAGGAACATTACTTGAATACCTGTATGCAGAAGAGAAGGAGACCCATCCATACCAGATCGACAAAAATACCTACAAAATGATAAAGTGCCGTGTGGTAGAGAATGGTAAATCGGCAAGTGGTAGAGAAAAAGCACTGTTAAACAAGATTGTTTGGTTTGCTTCGGGTCTCAAGAGTGACTTTGACATTTTAGAAGATTCCTCTGCTGTCCTATCAGAACCAGTTTCAGAACCTAAATGGATGTCGGACAAGGCGGCAATGATTAGGGACGGTAGTGTGGTTTCTTTACTCCCACTCCTATTTAGAGAGGGGATAAAGGTTTCAGCTGGGGAAGATATCGGTTACATGGGACTGCATGAGTACAGTAACGATGCAATTGGAACTAAGAAAGAAGATAATCGTGTGCATATCGAGATGTTCTCTTTTGAGGAGCCGCCCGAATTTTTCAAAAAACAGATTTCTCCCAAAAATGCGGAAGAAAATCCACTTGTTGTTCTCGATGGGGCCGATAGTAGCGGTGCCGTTGATATGAGTAATTCGTTTATTCAGCAATTACTTGAATCTGTGACAGAAGATCAAGTAACGGACTTCTCCTCGTTCACTGCTCGCGATGCCAAAGTATACTTAGACGGTAAGCGTAAACACTTTGAGCGATTTATTGTGAAACATCCTACAGATTGGCATACAGAGTCGTCACAAAGTCTTTATGAATCAATCCATCAGACCGCAAAGGAAGCTCTAGATATTAAGTGCTCCGCTGGTTTTGTGACTATAGAGGACTACCGTAACTCCCCATGGCGCGATCAAATGATGGATAGCTTTGATCTTTTCTCGCAATTCGAACTGGAAAGAGCAGATAAGTTCTCATGGATGCAAGATTTACAAGGTGATTTGCAACTAAGCGGTGATAAGAGTCTTTGGCATTATTGGCTGTTCTCCTTATTCAATCTGTCTCCAAAACTCGTCGTGCAACTGGGTAAAACATCTGAAATTTATGAATCAGGTGGAAGAGGCCCGGGGGTTATTTCGTCAGGTAGAGGGGATCATGGTGGTAAATCATATGGTGTTTACCAGTTGTCGTCTAATCTTAAAGTTGTGCATCGTTTTGTAAAAAATTCTAAATATAGAGACCATTTTGGTGAGTTGACCGTAGGTAGTGATGCGTTTGATGAAACTTGGAAGCGTATAGCAAATAGTGATGCGGTTGGCTTTAGAAATGCACAGCACAAGTTTATAAAAGAAACACATTTTGACCCACTTTATAATAAGCTTATCTCAGAAGGTATTATCAAAGATACTAACGAAGCTGCAATACTTGACATGATATGGTCAACTAGCGTCCAGTTTGGTGCAAGAACATCTTTAATATCAAGAGCTGTTGGTAAAAGTACTGAGCTTTCTAGCAGAGAGATTATCGAGATTGTTCAAAACTATAAACATGATAAAACACACTTACTTTTTAAGAGCTCCCCTACATGGTGGGGTGGTTTAAGACAACGTGCTCTTAGTGAGAAGATTAAACTTTTGGCGCTTTTAGACCAAAATGCAATTATAGAGGAAAATTAATGAAATTACTTGGCTTACTAGTATTACTTTTTTCATTTTCATCGATAGCTAGCGATTATACTGATAGCTACAAGCAGTGTACGAATAACTCCATAGGCTCTATTGATAAGGCTTTTAGTTGTATTGACAAGGAAATTGAATTTAATCAGTCATTGATCAATAAGGTTTTTGACACTAATAAAACCAATTCAGATATTGGTAGAATTTTAAAGATTATTTCTAATAATGTAGAAAAAGAGTATAGAGTCGCTTCTGAGTCATGTGCAATTTATGCTGAAATTTATCAAGGTGGTCAAGCGGGACAACTATTACAACGCCAGTGTTATCTTGACCGAATTATTGACATTAGAAAGTTTGTACTTGATGCTGAAGAGTTGACTAGTTTTAATTATGATGAGTGAAATCTATTTCAAAGCTGTCTCTTATACACATCTCAAAAAAAAAAGCGGTACTACAAAGGATAAAAAAGTATTCCGTAAAAATTCAGCGAAAAGCT
>NZ_SHOE01000038.1:0-26006 GCF_012275705.1 Vibrio chemaguriensis | reverse complement strand
TACTTTGGTTCGTGAAGATTCAAGTGTGACTGGTGTTTATATTTTTTTTTTTTCAGATGTGTATAAGAGACAGGTACCATTAAGTTAGGCGGAGAACGAAATTGTGGAGGCACGTCCAGATTGTTTACATTTTTGCATCCGCAAACAACAATCTCGTGCTTTAAGGGGTGCCCTTAAAAATCCCATTTATTGTCTCCGTCAATAAAATATAAATAACGATTATGACAAATAAAGAGAGTCAAAAAAAACAAAAGAAAAAGAAGGAAACATTAATTAAAGTTATTGGTTTTAGAATCGACAATAATTTAAAGGAAGAGTTAAAGCCTCTTTTAATCAATGGAGAAAGCTTAAATATCTTTGCTAGAAGAATGATTGATATTGATAGAATAGTTCCTCCTGTTGATGTATCTAGAGAGCTGATGGCTGTGTCTATTTTGGAAATTGAAAAGTCCCACTTTGATTCATTTTCAAAGATATTTTGGGGGATTATTAATAATGAAGAATCAATAAAATCAAAAGTCGACTGTCAGCTAACAAATTACCTAATCTGTCTTAGAAAAATATGTCACCTTCTTACAGTGCATAACTCAACGTTTCCTAAGCCAGAATCTTCGATTCGATACCTCGGTAATGAAGGCGATGATTTTGAAGATAAGGTTATATCTGAAGGTGTTATTTTTGATGAAGATGTAAAGGAAAAAAACAGCACAAGCTCTGTTGTAAGTTTTAGAGTCACTGAGTCTCTTTATCGCCAACTTTATGACAAGGCGGTTGGGACAGAATCCGTCCAGCAACTATGCAAATTAATGCTAAAACCTAACTATAAAATCCAACCTGTAGATCTTGGTCACATTAACCTAATTCTTAAGACTGAGCGGTTCTATTATTCACGCCTAAATAGTGTTGGTAGAGCGTTAGTAACACTACAAGAAAGGTATTCTGGTTTAGATATGAAATTTGTGCTCATTTATAGACAAATGTCAGCTCTAAAATTTTTGATGGAGGAAAGCCTTGGTCAGCACATAAAAGTAGTTAAAAAGAAATAAATAACCACCATGATTATTAGATTTTCAACCCGCATTAATGGCATCGGTGACTACCTTGTGAACGGTAAAGTTAGAACCACAGGGGTTCATCGGGATGAGTACGATACACGAGTTCCAATTCATGGCTCGCTAGAGGCCATCGAGCGAGACGCAAATTGGATTGCAAAATACAGAAACAAATGGGATGGTGCGTACAAGCACATTACTATCAGTTATGACGAGTCAGATGTAAAAAAATACAGCGAAATGCCAACCAGTGAGCAGCATGAGATGCACAAGACTATTGTTGATGAGGTTCTTCGCGCAAATGTTCCTCATCGTGATCTTGATGAGCTTAACTATTATGCAGAAATGCATATTCCTACCAGAAAGCACATGCTCGATGAAAATGGTCAGCGCCGCAAGCCTCACCTACATGTTGCTATATCTCTCCTTGATCACAAGACTCAGAAAAAATTAGAGTTTTATAATCCTAGTGATTTGTCATATCACTCTGCCGTTCAGTCAGAAATTAATGTTCGCTATGGCTTTTTAGATCCCGTGACGGTTATGGAGAGAAACGCAGAGCAACAAATTGACCGTGTTACTCCAGTAAAAGGCAAAAGCACTAGCTATAAGGTCAGGCAAGCTTTAATCGAGCATCTACAGACCTGTAAACCCAAATCTGGAGCAGAACTAACTAAGACTCTCATGAGTTTTGATCATATTGCTCCCGTCTCATCACCGATCACCCCTGTTGCAACCAAAGGCACTAAAGGTAATCGCTATCTTAAGATTAAAATAAATAGCAAGAAAGGTCGTGGCCGTAGAGGGGAATGGCGCTCACTGAATGTTAGAGGTGAGGGACTGGAATTTTTAGAGTATCTCTATGACAAATATCGTGTTGATTCATCCAATGAAGCAGTGGTTGATGAGTCTGTCAGAAAATTTAAGCGCGAATTCATGAGTGATACTAGCTCTCCGTTTAGCAACAACCTGCTAACTTCTGTTTTCTCGGACAAAATTGAGCCTAAGCTTTCTGCTAAATCTCGCCGAAAGCGAGTTGATAGTGAACTCAATTCTGGAGCAAACTTCCGAGTAGATCTGAGAGATAATCATGAGTATCGCCGCAACCTAATCGACGAAAAACGTAAAAAATTCTTATCGAAATCACCCAACCGATCTACAAAAGAAAGAGAGGAACAGGCGAGGAGAAATAAGCAGTTAGCTATTGATGAGAGTCGCAGATTCATTAGGGAGTTAACGAGGCAGCAAAGACAGTTTTACTGTATTTACAAGACCAACATCGATAAAGATTTTGTTGAGGATGGTAAGTTTTTTAAACCTCGTGAAAACCCAGATCAGAACCATTTCTATAGTAAGAGGTGGGGGTGTTACATCATCGATCATGGAGATATGATCACAGCCGACACATCCTCTAAATCACCTCTCGATAAAATTGCTGCCCTAATGGTGCAACAGGGTCTAGCTAAAGGTTGGGCGTTGGATAGCATACAAGCAACTGAAGGCTCAAGCGATGAGTTTAAGGCTGCTATAGCTCGCGCAGTGGAAACACAGAGAAAAGGTTTACTCTCAGATGAAGTGCAAGAGCTAAATGTCAGAACTACAAAACTAACTACTCACTCAAGGTATAGAGAGCCACCAAAAAATCTATACACAGACCGTTTTGAAAAGGAGTTGTCAGAGCGTGTAAATCGTAAGGCAGGAGCTATTTGTAGTCATGCTAAAAGCGCCGTTACTTCTGAAATGATTAAAGCCATCCTTGAACGATTTAAGCCTCTTGGTCGCTCCCCAGATTTCAAAAGACTTCAGTTTGAGCGTAATGATAAAAAGCACCTAATCATCATTGTTGATGGTCGTCGGCGCTATAACGCAATAGACCTTCTAAATAAAGTTGTGGGCATCTCGGTTAGTGATGCTGTGGATGAAATAAGCAGACAAATTGAATTAGCTAAACCGAAGAAAGTTGAGGTTTTAGATGATGATACTGACAGAGGGTTCGGCGGTGGAGCTGGACAGAATACTAACCCTGAACCAGAATCTAGGCCAGCACCTGCCAAACCTGAACTACAATTAAAAAATCCCCTAAAAGTTGGCTGATAAGTATGGGGGATCTAAACCAGAGAGATTCAGTGCTTGAGCTGAGAGTAGTAAGGTGTTGATGTAAAAGGTGTTAGCGTAATTACTGTAACAAGCAGAAATGGTGTTGAAGAAATCCGTTTTGTTGTCAATGGAAATAGGCGTAACGCCATAGATTTTGTTAGAGATATAACTATTTGTCATCTCGATAAAGCCATTAGATTGGCTTACGTACGTCTCCTGTTCCTAGAGGATCGAACAAAAAGCTACATGATAAAGAAAGGATGCGTCGCGTAGGTAGTCCTAGAAGGTTTCCTGAAGGGCAGGAAAGTGACATATTAGCGTTAACCCCTAAAAACCAAGTATTAACTACTTGAAATAGCCTATATTCTGTTTGTTAGTTTAACAGTTTCGCTGAGATATACCGCGAGATGGCAGAATTTTCACTAGTGAAAAAATCGCTGGTTTAACAATTTCGCTGAGGTATATCGCGAGACGGCAAGTTTTCCACTAGTGAAAAAGTCGATAGATTAACGATTTTCCTGAGATATACCGTGAGATGGCAGAATTTTCACTAGTGAAAAAGTCGATGGTTTAACGATTTCGCTGAGATATACCGCGAGATGGCAAATTTTTCACTAGTGAAAAATTCAGCGGCTTAAACAATTCCTGAGTGATGTCTAAATTAGGCTATATAAAAAGGCAAGGGAAAACCCATGCCTTTTTAGTTACTTATACCATCCATCAGCCAATACTTCTGCTTGATCCAGAACCAGCTTAATCGCCTCTTCAGCCGCATCAGGTGGATATTTCCAGCGACGCAGTAAACGACGTACAAGATTGCGCATCCGAGCACGCACGCTTTCTCGTTTCTGCCAGTCTACCGTAGCGGACTTACGCAGTTGGTGAGTGAGTTCAATGGCGAGTTGACGCAGATTATCGTCGCCTAGGGTTCGCACTGAAGCTTCGTTGGTGACCAATGCACGGTAAAACGCAATTTCATCGGTAGACAGGTTGAGCTTTTCCATCATCTCAGCGTCAGCCTGCATCTCTTTGGCCCACTGGATCAGCTCTTCAATTACCTGCGCGGTTTCAATGTTGCGATTATGATATTTCTGCAAAGTCGACATAATACGGTCGGAATATTTCTTTTCCTGCACTACATCGTTTTTCATTCTTGCTTTCACTTCGTCGCGCAGCAGCTTTTCTAGCAGTTCTACTGCTAAATTCTTCTCTTTCATATTGGCGACATCTTCCAAAAACTCAGGAGAGAGCAAGCCAATATTGGGCTTATCTAAGCCAACGGTTTTGAAGATGTCATCGACTCCGTCCGCCACAATTGCATTGTTTAGGATCTGGCGCAAAGCAGAGTTGCGTAGTTCGTCGCTGCGTTTTTTGTCAACCGTAGAATGTTTTAGGAATGCTGTTTTAATCGCTCCATAAAAGGCAATTTCGCTCTTATAGCCGTCCACTTCATCCAAGGTATTACATAGCGAGAACGCTTTCATCAGTGCAGCCATGACATCAAGGAAACGACGTTTACCATCACGAACTTCTTCGCCTTTGCTGTTCCGGTGAGAGAGACCAGATATATGGTTCACAGCTCCCGGAAGCAGTTGCAGAGGTTTGGTTTCAAAATCCGGACGATAGTTGAATACATCACCATCGACGGGAGTGGCAAACATTCCGCGAATCACGTCTATTTTTTCCATGAAGACAGCGAAAGCTTCGGCGGTGTCGACGGTGGGCTGACCTTTCCCTTGACTGTTGGTATAGGTCTTAAGTGCGTTTTTAAGCTCATTGGCAATACCAATATAGTCAACAACCAAACCTCCGGGCTTATCCTTAAACACACGATTTACACGCGCTATCGCTTGCATAAGATTATGGCCTTTCATTGGCTTGTCGATATACATGGTATGGCAGCAAGGTGCATCAAAGCCTGTTAACCACATATCGCGCACAATAACCAATTGCAATTCGTCATCGGTATCTTTGTAGCGTTTCTCGAACAACTTCTTGGTTTTCTTATCATGGATATGAGGCTGCATTTTTGCTTTATCAGCGGCGCTGCCTGTCATGACGATTTTGATCGAGCCTTTGTTTGGATCTTCGTTATGCCATTCGGGTTTGATAGCCACGATGGCATCGTATAAATCCACACAAATCTCGCGACTCATGGCAACAATCATCGCCTTGCCCGGAAAAGTTTCACAGCGAATGGTAAAGTGTTCAACCAGATCTTGCGCAACCTGCTGGATTCTTGGCTCTGCACCAACGAGTTTTTCGAGAGCTGACCACTGTGATTTTATTTTCTCACGACTCTCAGTTTCTTCGTCTTCGCCAATTTCCTCTTCGACCTGATCGTTAAGCGCTTCTATTTCATCTTGATTAATATCGAGCTTGGCTAAGCGAGATTCGTAGTAAATCGGCACTGTAGCGCCATCATCGACCGCGTCTTGAATATCGTAGATAGATACATAATCACCAAAGACACCGCGAGTATCTTTATCGTCCATCGATATCGGTGTACCTGTAAAACCAATAAAAGCGGCATTTGGCAGCGCGTCACGCATGTATTTGGAGTAACCATAAACATAACGCTGATCAATCACATTGCCATCTTCGTCTTTAACATCTACTAGGCGAGCTTTATTGCCATACTGGCTACGGTGTGCCTCATCGGAAACTACCACGATATTCGAACGTTCAGAAAGGATCGGATGCGTCATTTCTTCATCGAGTAATGCAAATTTTTGTACGGTTGTGAAGATAATGCCACCGGACTGACGATTAAGAAGTAAATCGCGTAATGAATCACGATCTTCAGCCTGTTGAGGGATTTGCTTCAACGTTTCTTGCGCCATAGTGAAGGTATTAAATAGCTGGCCGTCTAGGTCATTACGGTCGGTAACCACTACTAAGGTTGGGTTATTCATCTCTGGTTGTTGCAACAATTTACTCGCGTAACAGACCATCGAAATACTTTTTCCACTGCCCTGAGTATGCCAAACCACGCCTGCTTTTTTGCTTCCGGGCACCACCGTATTGGCATAGTTTGCTCGTTGCTCGGTGACTTGGTCAGAGGTTGTGGCCGCGATAACAGTCGCTTTCACCGCAGCACGCACGGCATGGAATTGGTGATAACCTGCGATTTTTTTGATGATCTTGTCGCCATCATTTTCGAACAATACGAAGTAGCGAATGTAATCGAGCAACAGTTCAGGCTTAAAGAAGCCACGCACCATGGTTTCTAATTGGAATTCGAGTAGTGGCTTGTCGTCTTCACTCTCTATCGTCTTCCATGGCAAGAAACGTTCTTTATTAGCCGTTAACGAGCCGACTCGCGCCGTCCATCCATCTGAAATGACCAGCGCTTCATTGAACACAAAGAGATCAGCGATTTCTTCTTTATAAGTTTGAATTTGATTGTAAGCATTCCAAATATCGGCGTGATCATCGGCTGGGTTTTTCAGCTCTATCACTGCCAAAGGCAAGCCATTGATAAAGACTATCACATCTGGCCTACGATTGACTTTGGTGCCTGTGATGGTGAACTGATTGACCACTAAGAATTCGTTATTCTCGCGGTTCTCAAAATCAATTAATCGAACATGAGTATGCTTGGTCACCCACTGTTCTTGCTCCATTACCGAGTATTCAACAGGCACACCTTCGATTAAATATTGGTGAAAAGCCTTGTTATTTTTGATCAGGATTGGCGTTTGCGGCGTGGCAACGGTTTTCGACACTTCGATTAAGGTGTCACTCGGTACAGTCGGGTTCAACGTTTCCAGTGCCGACACTAAACGTGCTTGTAGCGTGACCTGCTGATAGTTTTCACGCTCGGGTGTGTCACCATCCGGCGCGATGTCATAGCCATTTTGGTATTGGTAACCAAGTTCTTTAAACCAATCGAGGCATTGTTGTTCTAGTTGCTCTTCAGTAATCATTAAGCCTTTATCCTTATTATTTATTCCATGCGCTCTTAATCAACCGTCCGGTTTGGTTATAAATGCCAACCTGCTCAATGTAATGGTGGAAATCCCTATTTTCAGAGACGATTCGATTTGCAGATTGCCAATCCACGTTGACTCTCTCTTGAGCTGGAATGAGTATTTGGCTATCAAACAAAGATTCAGTATCCAGAATCAGCACGCCAATCCCGTGCAAGCTCGACAACATTTGCAGCTCACCTTCAACGTCGCTATTTAAGCCTGTGGCAACAAGGTAGCCGAAATTGGCCCAACTCGAATTCGATACGGCTTGGAAAAAGTATTTTCGTACATTGCCTTTGGTAAGATGTTTCTTCACTTCAAAAGACCAAAGTCGAACCGAGCTGTGATTCCCACTGCGCACACAGCTTCTCACAATTTCATCCCAACCTTGGTCGAGCGGCTCTAGCGCCACCACATCAGGATGTAACCAGTGATTGCCACCGTTGCCATGAGAGTTTTTAGATTTACGCTCGTCAATGCGCTGACAGTAAAGACCCAAATCCTTGCTGAGGTACTCAATCAACATTGGGTAGAGATCGTGCTCGCTTAAGCTTTGCGGCACGAGAGGCGTATCGATGTCTGATTCTTCTGCATCGCTAAGATCATCTTCCTGATGAGCAGATGTAGGCTTCTGCTCCCAGTAATAAACCCGAGGTCTTGGTTTGTCACGAGTGGCGACATTAGGACAAACGATTTTCGCTCTTTCAGTACGTTCCCCACCAATTTCTGCCGCGAGCTGGGCGATAAGCTTTTCTTCGGTGTTGTATCGCGGGTTTGCTTGCTTCTCAGCGATTTCTTCTGGATATCGAAGCACAAATTCTTTGGCTAAATCCCGAGCAGTAAACTTCTTGTCGGGGTTCGCCTTGAGCGTTTCGATAATCATTTCTACTCGGGTTGCCATTATTCGACCTCTGCTAATTCTTGAGCCTGTCCTAACTCGATTTCGCCGGAAAGCGACTTAAAATAGAATTTAATTTCCATCATATTTCGACAACCGATACAGAACATGCAAAGGCGTTAGCGATTATATGACGGATGCTTTCATAACCAGCTTTTACGCAGTCGCTGTAGTCACTTCTTGGCCCCATCTCTGGAAAAGTTAGAATCCAACTTTCGCCATCGCGTTTCATCGTGACATATGGTGCTTTGGCATCAACTAAACGAATGTCTCCAAACCAGTTAGAGATATCACATCCCGTCAGCTTCACGTCTAGATTTGAAATTCTCAACGCATAAAGAGTGTTATTAGTTACAGGTGTTGTATTCGACAACAATAAAGAACACATTGTCTGCAAGTAGGATTTCCTAGCCATGTACATGCAGTATTTAGTAACTTCCCTCACACAAACAGGCTCTCCATATCCCCAAAACTCTTGGATATTTTCATCAATTTCGTCTTGTTCACTGCTGAAGCCATTGTCATCATAATACCTTGGGATATAACGATTTAAGCTCTCAAGTGCGTCTTCGATTTTCAACACGATGCTATATGGTAGCGCGTCTTTGTTCTCCGTCCATGTAACTATTGGTTCTAAATAGAGTGGTTCATAAATAAGGCCAAGATTGTCTTCTTCTTTCAGCTCTTTCAGCATCGACTTGATAAAGAAATCAATATCTTCAACGTTAAAATTCACGTTAACTTCTGGTGAATCATCATTGTCCACATCTAGTTCAATATCACCCGATAACAGCTTAGGTAGCAACGTATCTCGGAGGTTCGAAAGCTGCTCACTTTGACGAACATTAGACGTGATTGCATCATAAAGCGGCTTCACCAGTTTTTGATAAGCACTGAGCACATCTTCACTAGGAACCACTACTGAAATCGGTTTGAAATTCTTCTTACTAATCTCGGCAAATGTACTGCCACTGGCTCTCTGTTTAATCTCATCCATACGATGAACACACCACTGAAGCACAAACTCCGGTGGTAACTGTTTCTCGCACTTCATCGCAATGTAACCTTGGTTCACTGCAAGTGGAACCTTAGCTAGAGCAAGATAACCAACAGGTGCACGAGAAGATAAAAGAACAGTATCTACAGGTAATAGACCAGAGCTAACTTTTTTCAAACCAGCCTCAGTTAATTTACTTGCAGTATCTAGTAGAACCTTATCTTGCACGCCCGACAGATCTTTTGGTGACGTCCAATGGATATGCCCATCGACCCAAAAGTCATCATTCTTTTTAGATGGCGTACCACCACCAACAACAGCAACTTCATCACCAATCTCCGATAGCCTCCAACCTTCAGGAATACCCGTTTCGCTATCTAGCTTTTCGGGGAATAGCGAGGCAGTGGCAAAATCCATGCCTTCAGGCTGTTCACCATTCATTTTGGCTTTGACCGGATCGAAATCGACAAACCATGATTTGAAGATGGCTTGCGCCATTTCTTCTAGGGTTTGGTTGGTTTGGAAATTAAGAGTAACTTTGTTTTCCAGTTGAGAGAGAGCATTTCCAATCTTCCGCTGTAATTTTTTATCTTTTGTGGCATGAACTTCAAAAGGGTAAACAGCATTTCTGTTTAACGACTTTTGAGCGCTGCCGGAGTTAAACTGGTCGAAATTTACCGTTTTTAATAGGTAATAAATATATTTAGGGTCATTCCCCTTAAAATCTGTCACATATAGGCATGTATTTAAGGGCCAATAAGCTTCATTTATGAACGAAATTTCTCCCATCGAGTTACCACTACGTCCGACAATAACGCCTTCACCGACGCATTTAGCCTCATTGTGGTAACCCGTAATCCCAGAAGAACCCATGATGGGGATATTGCCTTCTACTCGTCTAGAAGAAGGAAGATCATGCCCCCTTTGCAAAGTAATGAGTTCACCTAATGGAATCATTTCCCAACTAAAGCTCATAACCCAACCCCGCCAAGTTCTTTTTAATTTCCGCTTCTAGCTTTGCTGATTCTGCAAACTGCTCGCTCAATTTAGCAGTTAGCGTTGCCATCTTTTCTCCAAACGGAATGCCGTCGTCTAGCTCTTTAGTCGCGCCAACGTAACGCCCCGGAGTAAGAACAAAATCGTGCTTCTTAATATCTGCCAAAGTTGCGGATTTGCAGAAACCTGCTTGGTCTTCATATGCGATACCATTTACTTCCGCACCCGTTTTCCATGCATGGTAAAGGTCAGCGACTTTCTGGATATCATCTTGGGTGAAATCTCGAAGCACACGGTCTTTCATATAGCCAAGGTTTCGTGCATCAATAAACAGCACTTCACCTTTGCGATCACGCAGCTTACGACCTGATTTATCAGTACGAGCCTTTTTGTTTTTGGTTAAGAACCAGATACAAGCAGGGATTTGGGTGTTGGTAAACAGTTGTCCCGGAAGCGCAACCATACACTCGACCAAATCGTTCTCGACTAAGGCCGCACGAATTTCACCTTCGTTGTTGGTGGTTGAACTCATCGAACCATTGGCAAGTAACAACGCTTGAGAACCATCAGGTGCAAGGTGGTAAAGCATATGCTGCATCCAAGCAAAGTTAGCGTTACCTGAAGGAGGTGTGCCATATACCCAGCGCGGATCATTATCATCGACACCTGTATTCCACTCTTTCATGTTGAAAGGTGGGTTAGCCATAATGAAGTCAGCTCGTAAATCAGGGTGTTGGTCGTTGGTATAGGTACTGGCAGGCTCCTTACCAAAATCATAATCCAAGCCACGGATTGCCATGTTCATCGCAGCAAGCTGCCATGTTGTGTAGTTGTATTCTTGACCGTAAATCGAGATTCTTTGTTTTTGCGTAAGCGGGTCAATCTCTTTTTGGTTAGCGCGGCGCTCAATGAACTTTTCAGATTGCACAAAGAAGCCGCCGGAACCCATTGCTGGGTCATACACACGGCCTTCAAACGGTTCAATCATCTCAACAATCAGCGAAACGATTGATGCAGGCGTGTAGAACTGACCACCTTTCTTACCTTCAGCAAGCGCAAACTGACCCAAGAAGTATTCGTAAATATGACCAAGAATATCTTTGCTGTTAAGCGACTTATGATTGAATGGAATGGTCGCGATTAGGTTAATCAGCTCATTCAGTTTTGCCTGATCAATTTTTAGCGATGCGTAGTGCTTGTTGAGAACACCTTTTAGTTTCTGGTTGTCGCGCTCAATGCCTTCCAGCGCATTATCAATCAGATGTCCAACAGACGTGATTTTTTTCGTCTTACCATCAATGACCAAATCGGCACCACCAATGACCATCGGGCCATTGTCTTGCAGGAACTTCCAACGAGATTCTGTCGGCAGCCAAAACACGTTTTTCTCTTTGTAGTAATCGCGCTGTTCCAGCTCAATCGCGATTTCTTGCTCAAGCTCTTCAGCCGAGTAACCTTCAGGGTCGAGGAAATACTCGTGGTCAGGGTTGGCAAAGTCTTGTTTTAGCTCTTCTTGGCGCAGCATGAAGGCGTCAGACACGTATTTAACGAAAATTAAGCCAAGTACCGCATGTTTGTATTGTGAGGCATCAAGTGATGCACGGAGTTTGTCTGCGGCTGTCCAGAGCTTGCTTTCCAGCTCTTTCAGGAATAGTTGTTCTTGTTCGTTCATTACGGGTTTCTTGAGTTCGAAAAATTGGCCTTATGATACCAGTAACTACGCAAATTTCCTTGAGTTCTGCCTTACTTAACAGTGATTTTTATGAAGTAAGGAGCATATTTTTCTCCCTTCGAATGCTAGCTTAGTGATCAACTCGTTCGCAACGCAAAGGATAAAGAATGAAACTTATTAGTCTTACATTAGAAAATTATCGAGGTTATCAAGAAAGAACGACTATTGACATTTCTGACCTGACAGCTCTTATTGGTAAGAATGATATAGGTAAAACTACACTCCTTGATGCGTTAGGAGTTTTCTTTAATCACAAACTTTGTAAGTTTGATGCTACAGATAAATGCGTTTACTCCGGTGAACAAGATGATGTTCTGATTGGCTGTGAATTTAGCAACTTGCCAGAACAGTTAATTTTAGATGAAAGGGCTAATACCACGCTTCAAAACGAATTTTTGTTGAATGAGAGAGGGAATTTAGAATTATTCCGTATATTCAAAAAAGGGAAAGGCAACGGAGAGTACGCTTCGTGGTGTGTACATCCATCAGCCAAAGATGCTAAAGGGATTCTTTACAAGAAGAATGACCAATTGAAGACAATTGCTGAGCGACGGGGCGTAGATGTAGAAGACCAACGAATTAATGCCTTATTGAGACAAGGAATCTACAACTCTATAGACGACCTAAAGCTAATACCTCAGATGATTCCACTAAAAGCAGAGGATGGGAAGTCTGTTTGGGAGAGAATCTCTTCTTACCTTCCTCACTTTGCTCTATTCAGAGCAGATAGACCCAGTACAGATGAAGAAGCCGAAGTTCAAGACCCTATGAAGGCCGCTGTAAGCAATGCACTTTCTGAGTTGGATACTGAGTTGGAAAATATCAAACAGGTTGTTAGAGAAAAAACGTTAGCTGTAGCAGCAGATACAATTTCCCACCTAAACGATATTGATTCAAAATTAGCTAGTGAACTTATCCCAGAGTTCAAGGTTGAACCCAACTGGGGTAGCATTTTTAAACTGTCATTAATAGGAAATGACGGTGTTCACATCAACAAGCGCGGCAGCGGTGTGCGTCGATTGATTCTTATTAGTTTTTTCAAAGCTGAGGCTGAGCGAATTAAGCGTGACAATAGCAGAAAAGGCGTGATTTATGCTATTGAGGAACCAGAAACTTCGCAGCACCCTAGCTACCAACAAATGCTTGTTGATGCTTTTAAAGAACTGTCAGAACTTGACGATTGTCAGGTGATTCTAACTACTCACGTACCAGCACTTGCGGAAAAAATTGACCTTGGAAGTTTGCGCCATATTCATCGAAACGACGCTGGAGACTTAACTGTCGCAAGTGGACAAGACGCAACTTATGAAGTTATAGCGAAAGATCTTGGTGTTCTACCTGATAGTCGTGCCCAACTGATTGTTTGTCTCGAAGGGCCAAATGATATCCACTTCTTTAAGCGTTTGTCTCGGAACCTTATTGCCGAAGGCATTGATATTCCAGATTTGAATGATGACCCCCGTATCGTGATGATACCGCTCGGAGGAGATACTCTTCGCGATTGGGTGAATTCTCACTACTTGAAAAACTTAGGGAAACCTGAAGTTCACATCTATGACCGAGATATGGCAGAGCCGCCAAAATATAAGGCTACAGTAGATGCAGTGAATGGAAGAGGTGATGGTTCTCTGGCATTCTTAACCACTAAGAGAGAACTGGAGAACTATATTTCGCCAAGAGCGATCAAGGAAGTTTTTAATGTAGATATTGAAATCGAAGATGACACCGATGTCCCGACAACTCTTGCTGGTCTAACGGCCTACAGAGAAGGTAAGTGTAAGAAAAAACTTAACACCTTAGTCATGGATAAATATTCTCATGCAGACCTTGTTGAAATGGATCCAAATGGAAACATTCTAGAGTGGATGCAGGCTATTAAAACGAACCTTGTATAGAGCGATAACAGCTTATAATGGACAAAAGCATTTTTGCTTGTAGCAGCTAAATTGCTTTTGTCCCCAAGCTAGGCGTCGTGAGACGTCTCTGGACAATTTTGATTTGGGTCTTGTTTTAGAAGTTCGTCCCTAAAGCTGATGCTACTTTCTAGAAAAATCCCATTCTTTGATGCCTCTCTCTGAACTGCTCGTTGCTATTCAATAACATGCATTGCAATAGTCCCATCATATATTTGAGTGCAAAATGGCTAAAACCGATATGCAGCTATTGCTGTACCAATTCTTACAGAAGCATCAAACTGAGAGTTCTACTTTCACCAAAGAAGAGCTTCTTGAGCAAGTGGGTTGGAAACCCAGTACATTCAAGTCTTACTACGGGAAGGGACAGATCACCCAGTTCTTAGCTGAGATCGAAGCTAATACGTACGAAGCAATAAATGTACTAGACGTAAGTTTCATCGAGTTCAAAAAGCGTTTATCTCAAAGCAAACACTATCAAGAGTTAGGTCATAAATGTAAATCTAACTTAGCGAAAGCTCTGCTCAAAAAATCCAAAGATAATATGATGCTCGCCTTAGAGCTTTATAACAGACCATCACTTGAAAATAAGTTAGATGGATTTGTCATGATGTACTCAACAGCTTGGGAACAGCTACTTAAGGCAATTATCATTGAGCGTGATGGTGAAGAATCAATATTTGAGAAATCGAATAAACAAGGCGTTAAGAAAACAATTTCTTTGCGACAATGTTTGGATAAGTTGTTCAAAGAGAATGACAATGTAAGGAAGAATATCTCTCGTATAGCTGATTGGCGTGATGGTGCAGTTCATTTACTTATGCCAGAGCTTCAAGGATTGGCCTCTCGAATTTTTCAATCAGGCGTTCTAAATTACTCATCCAAGTTTCAAGATTTTGCTGAGATACCATTTATGCAGTCTCAGCATGCTGGCATGATATCGCTAGTTGGTGATTTCAAAATGCCACCAAAAGCGATGTTAAGCTCATTATATGGTAAAGCTGCGGAAGATATTCTTGAATTAGCTCAAACGGTACAAGACGAAATTGAGCAAGAAGATGATATTGAGTTCGCCATACCTATTAACGTATCACTTGTATACGCTCGCAATGAAAAAGATAGTCAGATAATACTTGCTGCTGCTAATGGTAAAACTCAGGACTTGGAGCGGTTGAAAAAAGCTCTCATTGTAGAAAAACAAGTAGACCCAGAGAAAACTCATACTTTTACTCAAAAGACTGCTATTGATGCAATCAATAAAACCCTTCACGCTAACTACGATATCGCAAAGCTAGAGAAGTGTTTAGTAGCTCGAGACAAGAGAGGAAAGCCAACGATAAACAATCATTGCTTCCAAGCAGCACTAAAAAAGCTAAATTGGAAAGCAACGTCTAACAAACACCACCACTACCAAAAGATATCCAATACACACATTTATTCTCAAGATGCGGTTGATGATCTGATTAGACACATTACAACGAAGGATGACTTTATTAAGCAAGCGAAGGCTCAAGCTTCGAAGAAAAAGTAGCTTTCTGTAAAGCGCTTCATTGTCCTTAAATGAGAAAAGATTAAACCGATGACATACACCATAACTGAACATAAACATCGCTTCTCTGCATGGGCTGCTTCCAGAGCGTCAAGTGTCAAGGAGACAAGGTTTACGGTAAAACAAGGTAAACAACTTATCGAGTCTATAGGTCTAGACACATTGGTTGACAATCCAGATAAACTACCAGCAAGAGTGGACATTGATAAACAGCACCGCCTATGGCGTGAACAACTTATTGCTGAAGCGAGTAAAATAGGATTGACCTTTACTCATGGGGTCGCTGCCAAATTAATCAACATGTACTTAAAATCGGCTTTGGTTTGCGGGGGATATGATTCGCACGTAAAGGTCGTCGATTTGCACCCTCCCATAGATGCTGTGTTGTTGAACGCTTTGTGCCGAAGTAATATCGGAGGACTGAAGTCTCGCTGGAAAGAGGCTGAGCTTGCAAGGTGGTCTAAATTTTCCTCAGATCAATATGAACAAGTGATCCAATCAATCAGAGAAGTAATGGGCAGCCGCGCGTTATGGGAAATTGAAGAATTTTGGAAAGGGCACCAGTAATGAATGAACTAAGGCGCTTTTGTCCCTGAGTAAGACTACACACCGATTAAGAGAAAAGAGGACACGTCCTCATTGATAGCGAGTTCAATGAGTGTTGCCAATGTGTTTTTTTTCATTAAATAGACTTTCAGTAAATTTAGGGTGAGCAAAAGCGTTCACCCAGATTTTAAGGTGAGTCGAAAAACAATATTTAACAGGAGTTTATGTTAGCGCTTGTATCGTGCTGGATACTTATGAACCCACACATGTAATATCTGTGGGTTACATCCAAAGGTTACAAATTCGACAGCTTTCGATCAAGATGGATACCAGTAACCGACTGTATCGCAAGCAGGGCAGCGATACCTAGAACCCGCCCAAGCATCTTCGATAACCTCACCACTACCAAGACAAACTGCAGCGTCCGCCCAACTATCAGTTTCGATTACTTCCGTGTCGCAATGGTCGCAAAAAACAACGTCATCATCATTCACTTTGTAAGAGTTATAAATATTTTTCATGGAGCTATCGTCTTTATAATACCCGTCAAGTTCATTGAAATTACCGTCGAAGTATTCATCGTGGCGATCTGGTATCGCTACCCACTTTCTAATGCTTTTGCTCATTGAACTTCACCCTTTATGTAGCAACGAAGGCAGGCTCCAGTGTCCCAAATGCTACGCGCATCGCTTGTGTAATCGTAAAAATCAGTACGGCACTCGCGACACGTTACACAGTCTGGCTCTGGTTCTGCGTTGTAATAGTCATGTGCATTGAACGTTTTTTCTTTTTCTTCCCAGATTTTTTTCTTCGCTTCGAATAATTCCATTATTTTTTCACGTTCTTCGTCTTCGGTAAATTGGCTACGCTCCGAGAGAGCTAATGCATAATATTCAGCAAGGGCACCCCGCTGCGCAACATGCTTAACCAATCCTTTGATTAGATTGTTAGTATCAATTTCCTCACAAAAAACTGACTCAATCACATCAATGACTTTCTGCTGAAGTTCACCTTCGAGGTAAGCCCACATTTCGCTCACACTTTCGACTTTCTCAATTCCAGTGCCCTGAATTAAACGGCTTGAAAAAGCCTCGTTCGTACTGCCACCGCCAAGCAAACCCTTGATGATAATTTTTTCGTAATGTTCCATTTTTTTATAACTCATGGTGATTTCTTCACTGTGCGGAAGTATTTGGTTGTAATACTTACGCTCACTTTCTCAGCTATGCCGAATAATGGTTCAGCAATGTCAACGTAATTCTTATCAATTACTCACTGGTACTGAAGCGATAGTCACAGAGATTAGTAGGTATGGGAAGTGGCAAAATAATGGCATACAAGTCGCGAGTTGATTTCAACTCATTGATTTTATGCTTTTTGTGTGTTTTTTCTTCAGTCTAAAGTGTGATCTTTGTCATTAAAATACTGGTTGTCAGCTATTCCAATATATTGGTTACTTTCGGTACATCAATTACGGGCTAGGTGTTAACTCCGCTTTATAACTGGGTTGTTAGATGCTAATTCTGAGTTAGAAGCGATAGATTAATGCTAATTCCGATCTAAGAGCGCGGGTGAAATACAAATTCCGATCTGGAATGATGAGCTAAATACTAATTCTGATCTCAAGGTCTTGGATTGCTAGTTTTGAGGTTAAGGGTACGGCCACCTTTAGCCACGTTATCCAAGCGTTCTTCATAGTTAGCATGAATCTTGCCTTTCGCTGATCATTTTTTAATCCAGTATTTAATTGTTAACCAAACTCTCTATTGATTAATATATAAGCATCCTTAACAAAAAATAACAGCTTTTGAGCTGAACACCGTTTCTCATCATTTGATAAATTGTTTTCTTGATTATTTAGATTATTGTGCTCTAAACTAAACTAGTTCGGTACATCATTGGCCTCATGTGCGTGATAACAAGCATGAGGCTGTTGATTTTGTTTTCCCAAAGCTCTAATTGCATTGAGCTTCTGCTACTAGCTTCAGTAACTTAGCAGCCAGATCCGCAGAGTTGTCCTGCTTGTATACGGTAATGCTATCGCAATACTGGATTACAATATTGCCATTTGTTCCCATAACCACAGATGCTAGCGCCTTTTCCTGTAGGATTGTTTGCATAAATCTGATGGAGCCTTCTTCAAATTCTTCTTGTTGTTTATCATCATTCATAACTTTACCTGTTTGATAGCTCGGATTTGACGTAATAGTTGTGGTGTTACCCCTTTATCCGGTGGGCTTTTTAAATGCAGGTGTTGCAGATGATTCAGTTCCCAGTAAAACAAATCTCCACAACTGCGCCACTCACTTACACGAGCTATTTCAACGTGTTTTCGTATGCGTGCAATATGGTTGTTGCTACCCATTCGCAGTACTCCTAGCCAGTTAATATCGGGTGCTAGGGATGCCTTATTGAATACCTGCATATTGATAATCAAATCTCGAATTCCCCTAGGCTCTACTGGATAAATTAACATTCCTACCGATAAAGCTGCTCTTTCTAGCAATTTTGCTGACAGGGTATCGTGTGGTATCGACTCCATGACATCTAGGGCGGTTTTATAGTGACCGGATCGGTATGCATTGCGAACTGATTCATTGTTATTGATATAACGCTCTGAGTATAAAAGTGAAAAAGCGTTTATATATAAAACCCTCATAAACTACCTCCTATTCGATAATATAGGCCTACTGCGTAAATAAATTTACTTCGTTTTTTATTCATAATCGCATGCACTAATATAAATAAAAGTATTTTTTTCTTATTCATAATCGCATGCACTAATATAAATAAAAGTATTTTTTTCTTATTCATAATCGCATGCACTAATATAAATAAAAGTATTTTTTCCTTATAAAATAATATCTTGTCAGTTTTATATAATTCTGTATACTCATATTTGCCACTCATGGCAATGGTGCGTCTGCTGTAAAAATGAGGGCTCCTATTTGGTAATAATGAATCCATGCTGGGGTATGCCGTATCAACAAAAACAGACGCGTTCGGTAAATTAGCCAGCTATAAGGTGATAAATTATGTTAACCAATGCATATGCGTCTTTCTCTGAGGTATCGACCAAGATTCTATCTGATATTTTTAAGACGGAGTTTCGTACTATCCCACTAGAAAATAGGCGATGTTCTCTAAATCAAGGATTTCAGCAACTTGCTAGAAACGCTGGATTCAATTGTTATCAGTCCATGCAAAAACAAGAGTCGGCACTGATCAGGACTGAAGAGCTAATTGAGGCGCTCAAATTTGCAGGACTAAGTGACGAGTTAGCAAGCAAGGCGCGTTATTCTAGACTCCTAAAATGTGATGTATTCTGTGGCTCTGACCAGCAGTTAAGTGCTGCCGTTGATCCTGATGGCATAGTATTAAATATTCCATTCCTATCAAAACCATCACCATATATTCCAGATTTTGAGTTTTATTCTCTTAATGTTCATGGTGCAGGTGGCATATGGATGACCTTGGATGAATGGGATAATTTTGTTGAAGATCTGGAAGATAATTTAGATTTTAATGGCGACCTCGAATATCAGATTGAGGAAATCTGGAACAAAAACACTCCTGACAGTTGTGGAGAGTTGTTTCTGAGTTCCAATCCAGATTGGGAGGAGTTAGCCGATTGCACAGAAGGGATACTGCGAGCGAGAGTGTTAGAACATGCGGGACATACACCACTTGATTTATTGTATGACTATTTCAGTTCCGAACGTCGTGCATAGCTGATGTTTAAGGAGAGTGACCTACCTGACTCACTCTCTGTCACAGAATGCGTTTATTATAATAGTGACCTATTCCAACCAGAGTGGGCACTTCATTAAGCGACATGTTGCTTGATGAAGTGTACTGGGCTTAAATAACTAAGCGCACTGAGCCTAATAGTAAGAATAAAATCAACCTCAATCTACTCGAAGACCGTTTGGCGCATCTCATCTTTGGTCATGATTTGGTCATGATCAGCTCGTATTGGATCGCTTCAACTTTCACACAATGGAAAAAACTCTCAATACAGCCAGTATCCCAGCAGTTTCCTTTTCTAATCATGCGCTACTTTAAATTGTAATTCGTTATTCAGCCTCGATAGTCTTTTGAGTAATATCGGCTATTTCGAACACTATGAACAAGCCTACTCAGGGGAGCCTCGACGGAACTGTGCCATAGATAGTAAATCACAGGCTAGCGTAGCTATCATCCACGTATCCCTAGACCAACCGATCACTTGTCGTGAGTAAAGATCAAAGATGATAGTCAAGTACAGCTAACCTTCGCTTGTGGCAAAATATCTGATATCACCCGCCCATTTTTGATTCGGAGCCGTGCGGTAACGACCAGAGACAACTGGTTCGAAGCGACGCCCATTTTATGTTTGCTGTAATAGTTTTGCATTAAGGCTATTACCATTCTCTGCCAATTCTTTACGGATGCACCTTTAACTATCTCGGACTTTGCTGTTGTTGAAAGCTTTTCCGTCCTTTGTATCTAGAGCTGGGCGAGTTTCCTCGCGCTGGATGGCTTTCTGATGAATACAACTTTTAGAGTTTATCTTGGTTTTTATGACACTATCGACATGAATATGTATAGTACTCAATGATACAATTTGTGATCTTTCCCGAAGAAAGTTGATTCTTTTTGGTTCGATAAAAAGGGCTGGCCAAGCGGCGAACTAGGGGATTTGCTCAAGCTGTGTTTAGCGCTCAAAGTTGAAGGCTTAGATAGTGTCGTGAAGCCTTTGAAGCGTATGTAACTAGCCACAGAAACTCCCACTCTTAATGAAAAGACTTATTATGAATTTTGATATCGATGCACTGAAACACCACCAATTGGTCGAAGATGGTAAATTAGAGGGATGTTACATTCATCAGCCAGCTCAAGGTAGCCAGCAAGATGACAAAGCTGTTTTGGCAGAGCGCCAAGCGTTGGAAAAAATGGGGTATAAGGTAATTCAGGTGAAAGCTAAAGGCGGGACAACAACGTTTGCCGAGGCGATGCAAAAGCTTGCGAAGGAAACTGGTCACCTGCCTAAGGAGTAAGTGAGTGTAACCTGCCACAGCTTCCCTAGTTATTCCACGATACCATGTATTTTCATTCAAAAGAGCCAGACTGTTAGGCTGACTCTTTTTTGCTCCAAACCCGTTGAGAGCTTAAACGTTGATCGTATTAATAAAGTCCGTCAGTAGAGAAACCAGTTAGTTGCATAAATAACGAGAAGGACTAGAAGACCTAGAAGGAATGGGAAGGTTAGCATCATTGCGAACTTTTTCTTGAAGCTTGGTTTATCGAATACCACGCCTTCGGCTTCCCTTACTCTTCGCTCTTCATCAAAATGCCATTTAATAGCTAAGTAAGCTCCAATACCTAATACAATAAGCTTAAAAGCTCCAGCAAAGTACGGAAAGAAGTTAGCCCAACTGTCGTTCATTATCCATCTCTCTCAAATTAAATATGGGCTTTACGGTAGCAGAATCCAAGGCTCATGTTTAGTGCGCTCCCAAAGTCAGGTGCCCTGGCTAGCACAAGCCTACAGCTCGAGCTAGCTGTCCACAACTCTCTTTGCAACATCCTTGGTTATTAATGATTTAATAGAAAAGGACTAGAGCATTTATATCCAGAGGCGTGTCTGTATGGTTTGTAACGTCTTTGCCCCATTCCAATTTAGCTCGTTTGATCGTCTCTTTGCCTAATAGTTCCCATTTATAATGATCTTGCGTGGTTCAAGGCCCATTTCATCCAATGTTACCGTTGTCAGCCCATCAACATGTGCAGTATAGGGTCTGAGTTTTGAGTGGATACAATCTTCTCGGATTAGCCACCATATCGTTCACGATGACCAACAGCCAAGGTCAGGTCACGCGTTTGTCTCACAGCCTAAAATTGCAAGTGAGAACCGCGGTCACAGTAAAGAATTTGTTTTGTATCATCTTGGGTTTGCCATCATGCCAAGATTTATGATGGAGAAAGAGTTAGCTCGAGGAGATTAAGTTCGCATCCTATTTGATGTGCACGACTTGGAGAACCCGACTTATGCGGTGTATTAATAGAAAGCTTCGATGCCGCTTCGAGTTGAGTTCTTGAAGAAAAAGGCCGGTGCGTTTGAATAGCATCGAACGCCACCTATTAAACTTAGTATTCCCGAAAGCAAAGCCCACCGAAAAGCGGGCTTTGTTCTCTTTTAGTAACGAGAATAACAACTAGTAGTTAGCTTGAATGCTGACACCGCTATAGTTTGAGTAACCTTGAATCATGACGTGGTAGCGTCCACTTTGTGTCGCGCTGACCGTACATGTTTCATTGTTACCGTATTTGAAAGGTCGGCAGTCCCATGCGTTCAGTGCTGGTTTTGCACCAAAACGGAGATACAGGTCCGCATCACCGCTGCCACCATACATTTGTACGGTTAAGCGCTGCCCAGCTTCTACATCAACATAGTAATACGCGACTTGACCGGTTGAGCCACTTAAACCGCTCACTGGCACACCCGAGGTTAACTTACCTTCTGGATCCGGTGTTGGATCTGGGCCACCACAGTCTTGGCCACAATCAGCATCCGTTAAGCTATAAAGTAGCTTGTTCACGCTGCCTCTTGTGTCCGTCACCTTTCCGCTAGTTGCGCGACTAACGATCAAGGCCTCTACTTGGCTTGGAGATAACGAACTGTTTTCTTGAAGATACAGTGCTGCTACACCCGCTACATGTGGCGTCGCCATCGATGTACCACTAATGGTTTTGTAACCACCGTCATACCACGCAGATTTGATTTGTGAGCCTGGCGCAAACACATCCACACAACTGCCCCAGTTTGAAAAACTCGAACGTGCATCCGTGCTGGTGGTCGAGCCGACAGTTACACCAGTAGCAACGCGCGCTGGAGAGTAGTTACACGCATCGGCATTGGAGTTACCTGCTGCAAGCATAAAGCTGACACCTGACTGAACCGCACTTTGCACCGCGCTATCGAGAGCTACAGATTGACCGCCACCTAAACTCATATTGGCAACTGAAGGTCCGGAAGCGTTCGCAGCCACCCAATCCACACCGGCGATAACACCAGACGTAGACCCCGATCCGCTACAGCTCAATACTCTCACACCGACAAGGTTGACGTTTTTTGCAACACCATACAAGCTGCCGCCAATGGTGCCCGCAACGTGTGTACCGTGTCCATTACAGTCACTTGCATCTGCATCATTATCGACAAAGTCATACCCAGAAACCGAGCGCCCACCAAACTCAACGTGTGCATTGTTCACACCAGTATCGATAACATAAGCCGTTACACCAGTTCCATCAAAGTTGGCACTGTAGTTGTTATCGAGTGGCAAGTTACGTTGGTCGATTCGATCTAGTCCCCAAATGGCATTGGTTTGATTTGCATCTACCGAGACTATTGGGTCAAGCGATAGGATTCTGTCTTGCTCAATGTAGTCCACACGAGGATCAGAACGTAGATCTTGTAGCTGCTCAGGGCTCAAGTTAGCGACAAATCCACTTATCGAGTGGTCAAAAACCGACTCCACTTTTATCGAATATAAACCGGACATGCGGTCTACAGACTGTTGCGTGAATTGCTCGAATTCTGTTGAGTTGCTCGCCATCATTTGCGGTTGTTGAAATACCACTATATAGCGATCTGCAATGGCGATGTCGTCCGGTGCAAGCATTAATGTGGCAGGCAATGTGTCGGGAGCTTGTTGTAACTCTGCACTGTCCGCAATCTCATTGGGTTGCGAAAAAGCGAGAGAAGAATGAAAACAGAGCGCGGAGGTGATACAACAACTTAGTAGTTTCTTTAACATAAAATGTTCCTTGAAATCATAGTCTTGTTGATTTTACCTAGTACCAAACTGTCAACACGAAAACACAGACAATCAGCGAGTACGCTCAATACGTGCTGCAGTGACGTTACACAAATCAAACTAGACAATGAGTAATCATATGCATAATTGATAATAATTCGCATACTCAGAAACATGATCAATAACTAAGCTTTATTGAAATTGAAATGCAAAGATTCATTTAGATTTAGAGCAAAATCCCTAAAATAGAATAATTCTACACACCTGGCTTATTGCCTGTTATATGCACTATTCTTACCGATAATTTACGCAATAAAAACCTAACTATCCTTTCATTGGTCATGACTCAAATTGGTTGATAGATGTTAATATAGCCACCTGGTTTCTGATGTTTTTTAACTCATGGCTACTATCCAAGTTCAATGCCGTTTCTGTAATAAAACAGAGCCCGTCCGTGAACATGGAAAAGGGCATTCTGGCTTTCCTCGTTTCAGGTGTATCGAGTGTCGAAAGGGCTTTCAACTCGATTAAGTTTACGAAGTCCGCAAGCCAGATGTAAAAGAAAAAATTGTCGATATGTCAATGAATAGCTCCGGAGTTAGGGAAACAGCACAAGTGTTGAATGTCGCATACAACACGGTATTGAGCACTTTAAAAAAATCTCGCCAAGGTAAGTAACCTCAATCCCTTTCGATAGAGCAAATATAAGACTAATTTGTAAACTTGAAAGGCTAGCTGCATTGGTTGAGGAATATGAGGAAAAACACTTCCCCATTTAAGAACTGCAACACACCTTTGCTCCTTCCCGTGCCAGTGACGCTCAATCTCACAAATCACAGTGAGTAGGTTTGACCTACTTTTCCTTGTCTGTGTAGTGTCTGGTAAGTCGGAGGACTATCATCTTATGCTTTTAAACGCCGTTAATTTTCATACGCATTTAGCGCTTGCAGCAGCAAAGGTTTAACGATGGGGTAGATTTGATTTAAACGCAACTGGTAGAAATCAAACGCTTCTTTCCAAGACTCTTCGTTCTGCCAGTCAAGAGTTATTACAGGTAGCGAGATTTTTAGCTTCTCTGGGACAAATTCAGAGTCCTCCGGCAATAGTGGCATCAATGACTCTCGCCTAGCATACAGGTACTCAAACAAGTATTGTCCAAGTGCGTCATTTCTGAATCTCACAAAGACACCCACCTCATTGGGTTTAGATCGGTAAGTTGTTATCCAACTATTGTGTGCCCTTGGTGGTAACTCGAACCATAAGTGCCCCTTAGCCGAAGGGGTTGGTAACCTTACACTAGTGTCATCAAGCTCAAGATAATCAAGCAAGGCACTCCAATACTCATAGGATTGACCAGAACCTTTGTTTGTGGCTGATTCATTTTGCTCGTTGGTGGATTCAAGTTTCTCAGTAACTTCACTACTCACTTGATTAATCGAAATCACTCGGCGCTCAGTAATTTCAGTTTTGCGCATCACTTGAGGATTCACGAGCAGTTGTTCGCCTGGCATGTGGAAGAT
The DNA here is from genome assembly GCF_012275705.1 of Vibrio chemaguriensis. Lineage (NCBI taxonomy): Bacteria > Pseudomonadati > Pseudomonadota > Gammaproteobacteria > Vibrionales > Vibrionaceae > Vibrio > Vibrio chemaguriensis. The sequence goes on along the minus strand of NZ_SHOE01000038.1, from coordinate 930 downwards.
CTGCACTTCAACCATGGCAAAAGAAAACTCCATTGATGCATAGGTATTAAGAAAGTCCTTTATCTCAAAAGCCCCCTCTCGAATACCATCGCCCACGACCAATAATAAGAAGCGGCCTTTTGAGAGGTTTCGCTGAACCGCATCAATGAATGAGGCTTCTAATACTTCATGGCCATCCGCCTTAACCAATTCAAAAAGCGACAGACCTCCATTAATTGCACAAACCTTAGTATCAAGTTCGTCGTAGCTCCAATTCATCAAGTCTTTAGCGTAATCGAGTATCTGTCCAATCACTTCTCTACGAGATTGAGGATTACGATAGAGTTTGGTTTCCGCGATGACCAATCGGCCCGATGGCGTCACATAGATGCAGTCCACTCGACCCGACTTAGTGGCAAGCTCCATACACACTGGTACCGCACCGGTATAGTCCGCATCAATCTCATAAAAGGGTAATAGGTCAGCGTTAGCAAAGATAAGTTGCTGTAACCACTTCTCATCGTAGATACCTGCTGCCTGCAACTCGACTCGTTGAAGCCTCTGAACGCTGCTTTCGGGGGATACGATGATTGGACCATTGCTCATGAAAGAACTCCGTTGCTAGCTAAAAACGCTGAGAAAAACAAACCGTAAGGTTAGCCTAACTTATTACTTTACGGCGTTTACGAAGTCTCATTTTCCTACTTTGACTTGCTTACTTCATTAGTCAGCAAGCAGTTCAGCACTCCCATAAGAGCAAGCTATTGCACTGTCGTGATGCAGTCAGATGGGAAGGCGTGTTGGCTAACTCAATTCTGCCCCAAAGCGTGTTAATCAAGTTTTTGCTAGTCACTTCTACTCGTGGTTTTTATACTAAAACTAGTGAATAGGCGAAGGGCAAGGGCTGCCCCCTCCCTGTTTACAATATGAACTGTCTCTTATACACATCTC
>NZ_SHOE01000037.1:0-29901 GCF_012275705.1 Vibrio chemaguriensis | reverse complement strand
CACTACCGTATCAGTGCTCACTGCGTCTTCAGTGATGCTTTCTACGGCATCAACTTTGATAGTTGGCGCATCGTTTACTGGGTTAACGGTAACTACCACTTTCGCTTCGTCGGTCAATTGACCATCCGTAACGATGTAGGTGATTTCAGCGTCGCCATTGAAGTTTTCTGCCGGTGTGAACACCAGTTTGCCATCAATAATTTCGACTGTACCTTGAACACTCGGCACAGACGCCGATTGAATAGACAGCTCATGGCCATCCACATCGGTGTCGTTTGGCAGGACATCAATCGTCACTGGCGTGTCTTCGTCAGTAACCGCCGTGTCATCTTTTGCCACAGGCGCATCATTGACCGGTGTCACATCGACGTTCACCGTGGTGGACTCACTTACGCCACCGGAGGTGACGAAGTAGGTGAAGCTGTCTGTACCGTGGTAGTTGTCGTTTGGCGTGTAAGTCACGCTGCCATCAGGGTTGACCGAGACCGTGCCGTTGGCTGGGCCATTGTTGGTATCCAGCGACACCACTTTGTTGTCGCCTTCGAACGTGTCGTTACCTAAGACCTTGATGATGGTCGGCGTGTCTTCCACAACCGTCGCTTTGTCTGCCACGATGTCCGCCACAGGCGCTACCGTGAAGTCCACCGTTTGACTGACGCTCTCGCCGCTTGGATCGGTAGCAGTAAACGTTAGGGTTTCTGAGCCGTTCCAGTCCGCGGTTGGAGTGAACGTAGCAATGCCATTGACGATCGCCACTTGAATGTTGCTGTTGCCAGAGACGCTAAACGTTAACTCGCCATCGGCGTTATCCACATCGCTGAAAACGGTATTTAGATCGATGGTGTATGGCGTGAAGTCTTCTGCCAAGGTTTGGTCTGCGATGCTGCTTTCAATCACAGGCGTGTCGTTTACCTCATTCACCGTGACTTTGACCGTCGCTTCGTCAGTCAACGAACCATCGGTGACGGTGTAAGTGATCTCAGCGTCGCCATTAAAGTTTTCTGCCGGTGTGAACACCAGTTTGCCATCAATAATTTCGACTGTACCTTGGTCACTCGGCACAGACGCCGATTCAATGCTTAACGTATCACCATCGATGTCAGTGTCGTTTGGCAACACATCAATCGTTACTGAGGTATCTTCCTCTGTAATTGTTGCGTCATTAAGGGCAATAGGCGCATCGTTAACTGAGTTTACTGTTACCGAGACTTGAGCTTCATCCTCTAGCTCACCATCTGAGATGGTGTAGCTAATAGTTGCATTACCATTGAAGTTTTCAGCCGGAGTGAAAACAAGCTTACCATCGACAATCTCAACGATACCTTGCTTTTCTGATACAGAAGCAGAAGTAATGGATAAATCGTCACCTTCAATGTCACTGTCGTTAGCGAGCACATCAATTACAACCTGGGAATCTTCGTCAGTTTGAATCGCATCGTTAGTCGCTATTGGCGCGTCATTAACAGGCTTAATATCTAAATTAGCAGTGCCATTAATAACACCCCCATCGTCATCAATGATGTCATAGGAGAATGACACTTCAGTATCATCATCAGCTTCTGGGATATAAGTCCAAGATCCATCGTTGTTATCAATTAAAGTGCCATTCCCACTCTCAATAGTGACGTTTGTAACGATAAGAGTATCAGCATCGTCAATATCGACATTCGATAGTAATTCTTCGGTAGTTATCGTGATGCGATCGCTATCTTCTTCGATAGCGCTTAATGTCACTGGAGAATTAGTAAGTGGTTTATTTGAGCCATCTCCACTGGTTTCTATATTTGTTGCGAAAAAGTCATTTAAGGTCAACGCTTGTGTTTCAGATAAACCGAGGGATTCCAAGCCAATAGTTTCAAAATTTGTTGAGGCCAGTACTTCAGTGCCATCCCGTGCAATCGTGGCACTATTTTGTAAACTTGAACCACTGTTTTCACCCGCAGCTGGCGCGAGTTCTTCATCAACTATAGAAGGGTCTTGACCTTGCTCAATAGCACCAATAATTCGTGCCACATCATCTGAAATATCTTTTGAGCCTTGCTCTTCAGTTAGTTGAATGTTCAAATTTAGAGGTGCAGCATCTGTCGTTGCCACTACCACTTCACCTGGTAGGGGCTGTTGTCCTTCTGTTAGGACTCTCAGCTCCCCATCTAAACCTATTACGACGACTTGATTACCGAGTGACACTAACGCTGTACGATCCATATAAATCTTAACCCTAAATAACTGTCAAGTTTTTGACTAACAATACTAATTTGCTATATATTGCCTGATTATATAGTGCAATAACAGCAATTTGATGCTCAATTAAGTAATTATGTGTCATACATCAATAGGAATCTATGCGCATATTTGTCTTGTTTTAATAAAAGCCACTCAACTCTTGTCAAACATCAATTTCACTTTAAAATCGGGATCCTTATTCAAAATTTAGACCCACCAAATGAATTGATTTATCAAGAATGAAACAAATGAACAATGAATCAACAGGTTACTTCATCGTGTATTAATGTTATTGTGCGCTAAATTATTGACGCCCTTATAGGTATCCCACTTATAAGCCCTCTCACCTCGAGAAATTTTATTATTATCTAGGAGAATCACAGTGAAGTGGACTCGTGCCAACGCCTTTTGCATTGGTGTGTTCGCAGCTAGTCATGCTTTTGGGCAAACACTAGAGCAAGCGGTTGAAAACACATTAAAAACCAATCCTGACATCAAAAGTGCGTTCAATGAATTCGTTAGCAAGCAGTATGTGAATGAAGCATCTGGCGGTGCTTACCTCCCATCCGTAGATTTAGACGCCGGTATCGGTTATGAAGGCATTAACCCAGCAGAAGCAGGGCGAGATTCAACGGATCTAACAAGAAAAGAAGCGACCGTGACACTAACCCAGTTGATATGGGACGGTTCTGCGACACTTAACGATATGGATCGAACAGCAGCTGACGCAGAATCAGTTCGTTATCAACTGCTTGCTGATGCTCAAGACACGGCACTCGAAGTGGCAAAGGTTTACTTAGATTCAGTAAAAGCTTATGAAATTCTTACACTTTCAGAAAACAACTTGAAGGTTCATAAGAAGATCTACGAAGACATTAAAAAGCGAGTTAACTCAGGACTTGGGTCTACCGCTGACCTAACTCAAGTAGAAGCTCGTTTAGCAAAAGCTCACGGTAACTTGGTGGCGGCTCAGAACAACTTATATGACAGCCACACCACGTTTACACGCCTTGTCGGACAGTCCCCACAAGGATTGATTTTTCCGCGAGCGGACCAGAACTTTATTCCCTACACCATAGATGAAGCAATTGACTTGGCATTTGAATCGCATCCAGTAATCAAAATTTCGATGGCAGATGTAGACTCAGCTAAGTTCCAATATAAGCAATCTAAGGGAACTTACTATCCAACGATATCTGTAGAAGCGGCTCAAACGTGGCGTGATGATGCAAGCGGTATCGAAGGAAGCAGCGATGAAACGACAGCGATGCTGCGTATGCGTTACAACCTCTTTAATGGTGGTAGTGATGTCGCCAATGCTGAAAACTTTGCCTATCAACTAAACAAAGCCAAAGATTTACGAGAACGCGCATACCGCAGCGTTGAAGAAGGGCTTCGTCTATCATGGAGCGCGCTAGATTTAACGCTTCAGCAAAAAGAGTTTCTGGCGGATCACGTAGATTCGGCATCTGAAACTGTTATCGCCTACGAGAAACAGTATCGCATCGGTAAACGAACCCTTTTGGATTTGTTAAATACTGAAAACGAGTTATTTGAAGCGAGAAAAAACTACTTGGATGCTCGATATTCAGAGCAATACGCGAAATACCGTGTAATGAATGCGACCGGCCAATTGTTAAATGCCTTGCGAGTCGATGTGCCTAATTCTATTTGTATTAAGCCTTCTCGCCGTTACTCAACAGGTTGTTGCTGAAGACGAGTATGACTATCGACCTGTACCAAGTGCAGAGCAAATCGCTGACCTTCAAGATGAAGATAACGATGGCGTCATCAACGCTCGAGATATGTGCCCTGGAACACCGGAAGGCTCAGAAGTCGACAATGACGGTTGCGGCGAATACATTAAAGCATCAGATAACATGCAAGTGAGAATACTTTTTGCCAATGATTCTGATGAAATCAATCCCGTGTTCAGAAGACAAGTACGTGAACTGTCCGATTTTTTAAAAGAATACCCTACTACGTCGATCGAACTGCACGGCTACGCGAGTAAAGTTGGTGGCTCTCAGCACAACCAAGATCTATCAGAGAGACGAGCACGTAATGTCCGTGAGGCGCTATTGAGCTACAACATCGAACCGAGCAGAGTTCGTATTGTTGGCTTTGGTGATACTCACCTAGCGCAACAAGGTACCGATGAAGTCAGCCACGCTTTAAACCGCCGAGTAACTGCTTCTGTCGTTGGTTATAAAGGCGAGATTAAAAAAGAGTGGACAATATTCACTACCCTCCCTGAAAGGTAAAAATATCTGTATTAATGTTTGTTCAAACAAGCATTAATAAACCTAGAACGACATAAGAAAAGGAGCTTCGGCTCCTTTATTTTTACTCATTGCAATAACCGTATTATGCTTTAGGAATCGGCACTTTAGTGTTACCCTAGCGGCGTCATAACAACGAGAGTTTTGAAATGAGCAAACTTACATCAGATATCCAAGCAAACCTTGACCTTTTTGTTGCAGAAACAAAAGAAAACCAACTGGTTTGGGGTTTACGCAATGAAGAAGGTTGGCTATCTTGCGATTCAACTGAATTCGAAAACAGTGAAGTCATGCCTTTCTGGTCTTCTAAAGAAGATGCAGAAGCGCACAATGTTGAAGAATGGGCTGACTTCACTGTACTAGAAATCCCACTAGATATCTTTGTTGAAGATTGGCTTTTAACTCTTGCAGAAGATGGTGTTCTTGTTGGTACTAACTGGAACGATCAGCTAGAAGGCAAAGAAATGGAGCCTCAAGATCTAGCAAAGCTTTACATTGCATAACGACTCCTAGACCTCAACTTTATGTTGGGGTCTTTCTTTTGATGCTCTTTTTTTGATATATCGACCAAGTGCATAGTTTTCCTATTCTTTTTCTTCGTACACCCAACTCAATCACAACGCTGATCAATTAATAGCGCTATGATTCTCCAATTCCAAAGCAACAAAAGAACATAAGGCACGTTTAAATATGCGCACGCTCTATCCTTTGCTTGCGTCACTCTTACTCGCCCCGGTATATGCTAGTGACACTCAAGATATTGAGCCAGAACAAAATATCACGCAGTGGCACGCCGTTTATCAAACCACATTGAGAAGTAATCCTGACTCAGCATTAAGCATGCTTCAAGATCGATACCACACCGCGAAATCGCACAGCGAAAAACTCTACGTCAGCGGGCTGATTTATGAATATATGTCGAACATAAAGCAGCCGTACTATGGAAGCAGCCAAGTTCTCAACAATAACTTTGCTCAGTTAGAGTCAGAGTATATTCTTGCCTTAAATGAACGTAAGCATGGTAGTTATGACGCCTCAGTAAATAGCTTTTCTTCATTGCGACAAAAAATGAAGCAGACTTCAGATTCTGAAGGCAAAGCTTTGATGAACTATCAGCTCTGTTATACGTTGAATCAACAAGGTCATTATCACAAAGCAAACTTTTATTGCTCGTCGTTAGAAAGCCATCTAAGTCAACAACACCAAGAAAACTTCCCTATTGATCTCGCGTTACGTGTGGTAGCGAATAACTATAACTATCGTGGTGACTATGAAAAAGCGCTGAGCCTTTATCGAAAGCTGCTGGCCAACATGTCTGCTCAAAGCGATCCTTCTGGCATTTACAATGACGTCGGAAATTTGCTAGCAGAGCTTGGGCAGTTTGAACAATCAGAACAATATCTCATCCAAGCCCTACTCGCTCGTCAAGATGAAGGGACACCACTCAAAGTCGCCCAGGTCGAACATAGCCTTGGGGCAATGTATAAGAAATCCAAAGAATTCGATAAAGCCATCAATCATTATCAAAATGCATTAACAATACTCAACCAGCTCCAATACCCATATGGTCAAGGGTTAAGCTACTTAGGGCTGTCTGCGGTTTTAGCCGAAAGTGGGCAACTGGATACCGCAGTAGATTACATTAGAAAAGCTTTAGACATTGCTGAAACGTATGAAAATACGCACCTCGAAACGGAAGGGCATTTAGCTGCTGGGTTCGCGTATTTGAAAAACCATGCTACTGAAAAATCGATTGCACATGACAAAGTCGCGTTAACACTAGCGATCAATAACTCTAGACCATTATTACAGGCACAAGCTCAATTACTCCTTTCCAAAGCGTACCAAGCCCAAGGTGATTATAAACTGGCATTAGAGCACCACGAAGCCTATTCAACCATTGAATTGGCCAACCGAGACGCTAGCAATATTAAAGCATTAGAGGCATTAGACCTTACAAAGAAAGAGTACGAATATGATCTTCAAGTCGCTCGGTTGAATAATGAAAAAAGCTTAAATCAGCATCAATTTGAGAAGCTTACCGATCAAAAGCGCACTTATAATTTTGTGGTTTCCTGTTTGTTGGTCTTGCTCATTCTGGCATTGATACTTCAGCGACAAACACGACAAAAAGCCAAAATAGATAGTCTAACATGTGCGTTGAATAGAGCGGCAATTATAGAGACCATCAAAGGTCAAACCTCCAAAGCGGACGAAGACTTCCGCTATGTTTTAGCATTAATCGACCTTGATGACTTTAAGACGATAAATGATCAATACGGTCATCCGACTGGCGATTTGGTGTTACAGCAAGTTTGCCAAGTGCTTAAAGCTAAGCTCAATAAGGGAGAGTATATCGGCCGTTTGGGTGGAGAAGAGTTTATCTTATTATTGAAAAACGTCGATGAAATTGACGTTCCTTTCCGGGTGCAAAGCCTACACAAAACGATTTCAGAGAAGCGCGTACGCACGGTAAATAATAGTGATCTGAGTGTAACTGCTAGCTTGGCCTATCTATCAACATCAATGCCGCTTACCAACTTTGATGAACTTTATTCGATACTAGACCAAGCTTTATACCAGGCTAAAAAGCAGGGAAAAAACATCATTATAGACGCATACGATGAGCCAATTAGCCTAAGTTCTGACTATGTTAGCCAGTAAAACAAGGCACGACTAAACGTCAGCAGCCTGCTTGTTCACAAGAGACTGCATTACGGTCTCTTTATTGTTTAGGTAATCATCTAAGCCAGCTTTGCGCAAATCGCACGATGGGCAATCACCGCAACCATCACCAATGACCCCGTTGTAGCAGGTCAACGTATTTTCACGAACCAGTTGCAACGCGTCATATTGATCAGCTAACGCCCACGTTTCTGCTTTATTTAGCCACATTAGCGGTGTTTTGATCGTCAGATTACGGTCCATCCCTTGCACCAAAGCCGTGTTCATTGCTTTCACAAAATCGTCACGACAATCTGGATAACCACTAAAGTCGGTTTCACACACGCCAGTAATTACGGTTTCAGCCCCAATTTGGTAGGCGTAGATTCCTGCGAGCGTTAAAAATAGGATGTTCCGGCCAGGAACAAAAGAGTTTGGTAGGCCGTTTTCTTGCAATTCGTGTGAGACAGGGATGTCATCGCGCGTGAGAGAGCTAATCGCAAGTTCGTTTAAAAGGCCAACATCCATCACTTTATGCGCTTTGACACCAAGATCCTTTGCGATCTTTTGTGCCACTTCTATCTCTAACTTGTGGCGCTGACCATAATCAAAAGTAATGGCATGAACTTCATCAAACTCTTTAAGTGCTTGAACCAGACAAGTCGTGGAATCCTGACCACCACTAAAAACAACAACGGCTTTTTTCATTTCTCTCTCCGCTCTTAAGCAATACTTAGGTATTTATGAGTTTGAACAGACAAACGCCAATTGCGAGCGATGCACGTTTCAATACACAATTGCGTTGCACGAGGCTTTTGGCTAATAGGCTGCAATGCAATGACAGTCTCAACCGTGACATTCGCATTTGCCAATAGCTCATCAAGATGGTCGATGTCTTTTTGCGTACCAACTGGGTGCTTAATCTCATTCGCACGTTCTAACGCGCTATTGAGAACTGGCAGTTTACCCTTCATTGCCACTTTTGGGGACACGGTCACCCATGTATTTTCTGACGTGATGACTTCTGATGTGCCACTGGTTTCGATTTGGCATTGGCAACCCATATCCTCAAACGCCTTTGTTAAAGGGCGTAGATCATAAATACAAGGCTCCCCACCAGTAATCACGATATGTTTAGCATTAAAGCCTTGCAGTTGATATTGCTCTACGATGTTCTCGGCAGATGCGACGCACCATGTCGGAGAATCTTCCGTCTTCACCAAAATATCACCAATTTGGCGTTGGTCATTCTCATCTGCATACCACGTTTGTTTGGTATCGCACCATGAGCAACCAACCGGACACTCTTGAAGGCGAACAAACACAGCAGGTACTCCAGTGAAAACCCCTTCCCCTTGGATGGTTTCAAACATCTCATTTAGCTTATACAACGTAGAACTCACTCAACTCATAATACTTCGAGGCGAAGACCTTAATGGACACACGTGTCTAGGTCAATTTAAACCAAAAATTAATTGTTAAAATAGACCATTTTGTAGTTTCATAGTCGCGGTGAGCGTAGGTTTCTGGTTAGCGTTATACCAAACCTTATTCACTTACAGTTCCCAAAAACTTTAAGGTAAGAAATGATGTATAAACTGATCGCATTAGATATGGATGGCACACTGCTCAATAGTGATAAAGCAATCTCTGAAGAAAACAAACAAGCGATCGCAAAGGCTCGAGAAGCAGGCGTTACTGTCGTTCTCGCTTCTGGTCGCCCATTAGAAGGAATGCAAGGCAAGCTCGACGAACTGAATATCCATTCCGATAAAGATTTTGTCCTTTTCTACAATGGCTCTATGGTTAAGAACGTAGGAACAAATGAAATCATCCACCAGCAAATCATTGATGGTAAGGCAGCTAAATTAGTCGCTCGTAAAGCGAAAGAATTAGGCGCTTATGTGCACGCATTCAGCCAAGTACATGGCTTGATCACCAATGAGAAAAACCCATACACTGACATCGAAGCCAACATTAATGGCTTAAATGTAACAGAGATTAATTTTGAATCGCTAGAAGATGATCATCCAATCATCAAAGCAATGATGGTTGCCGAGCCAAGTAAGTTAACTGAGGTCATCGCAGCGCTTCCGTCTGAAATGCGTGAAGAGTTTACGGTGGTTCAAAGCGCTCCGTTCTTCCTGGAATTTCTTAACCCAGCGAGCAACAAAGGTATTGGTGTTGCTGCAATTGCTGAGTATCTAGGTATTCAACCGGAAGAAGTGATCTGTATGGGTGATGCTGAAAATGACCACCACATGCTGAAGTACGCTGGCCTTGGTATCGCGATGGGAAATGCGATGGAAGAGACCAAACAAATCGCTGATTACATTACGGTAAGTAATGATGAACACGGTGTCGCTAAAGCGATTGAAAAATTCGTCCTTAACGCTTAATTCTATCCGCCGCTATGGCATCAACGTTATTACCTTTAACTCAGCCATGACGTCAGATATACGCAAAGCCACATTGTTGAGCTACTCAACATACAAAAAAGCCTTGCTGTAAAGCAAGGCTTTCTTTTTACTCGTATGCCTGAGAAAAAAACATACAACCATCAATCTAGCACTGTTTCTCTCTGTTGTTTTTCATGAATCAGCTTTCTTGCAAGCAAGATAAACAGCAACATCAACAATGGATAATGCAACGTCGACAATACCAATGACCACAAACCACTAAACGAGACAACAGAGCTTGAGTACAAATAAAGTTGCTCAACGAATACCAACGCAAGCGTTACAAAAATCATCTGACGAGAATCCAAATGCACTTTTGACTCTCTAAACGTCATAACCAACGCTGATGCCGTAATTAAAATAGCTAACCAGCGGCCAAACACAGGTAATGGCCAGATAACAGAGATGACCGCCGTTACCGCAGTCATAATGAACCAGACGCCTTTTGAGCTCAGCACTTGATCAACATTCACGTCTTGATTTGTTTCCAATCGCAGAACATGCCAGGCCACCAAGCTTCCTAACAGCGCACCAAACAACATATCTAAGAAAAAGGCGCTACCAAGGAAGAACTTACATAACATAATAGTAAGCGTGATGAGCATCATGACAGCGGTCGTACCATTCAAACCGAAATAATGCGTTCTCTGAAATAAAAAGGTTAAAACACAAAACCAAACGGCAATAGGCAAACTTGGAAAACTAAATCCAAAGCTGTGTGTTAACTCCATCATTGGTATATAGACATGCGGGCGAGGAAGCGCAAAGCCCTGTTGAGCTACAAGTACCATCAGGGACGTCGCGCTAATAGCGAAAAAAAGTCGGAATACAAATCGACTGCCAAAACGCATCATTACCAACGGAAAGAGAAAAAGCAGTATCGTAGGTTCTGTCAGTTCTATAACAAGATTTGAGATCTGATTCGCTACCTCGAAACTCGTTTCTGATAAAGCCCCTACCCAGCTTTGTAAGTCTTTCATCCACCTCAATTCAATCTGACGAAATGAAGGCGCGGATTCGATCAGCTGAGTCACATAAGATGCGGACTGCTGAGTAGCTTGTTCAAAAAACTGAATGGCTTGTGGCCATTGAGCGGGATAGCGGTACAAAAATGATGGCAGCTCGGATGGTCCAAGTAACATTGCAGATGCGATTTCTACTCCGTAGTGAGGAGCAAACCAAATAGGTAACTCATTCCCACCTAAGGAATTGTTCATCGAAAAAGCAATAATCTCAGAGTCTGATATGCAATCGTAATAAACCGCGGTGTCTGTTCTGCCAAGTTCCTCCCCAACCGTGACCACTAAACCCGTTTCTTCCCACGTTTCTCTTTGCGCAGCAACTTTGGGGGATTCTCCATCAATAATTGTCCCACCAGGTAGAGAAATCTTATCCGTCAATATTTCATGAACTAGCACTAACTTGTCGTCAGCACGAACAACGCAGAGCGCCCCTTTTACTTCGCTCGCGGCAGCTTTAGCCGTAGAGATTGGTGAAACAGGTAACAAAATAAAACAAAGGATGAGTAATAACAGCTGTCTCAACACAAAATATGACCTTAAGTAAACATTATGATAGCCAATGAATAATGGCAGTTAATCTTATCTTTTTCGATAAAAATTAAGTAACGAGTTATGCCAAACAACGTTGATCGAATAAAGCATGATCTTGAAGCTCATTGGAGAGTAATTTAATGCAAACCTGACAAAAATCAGACAAAACATGAAATGTTGATCGCAATTCTGCCAGTTATATGAAGGTAGCGTCAGGATAAAGTCATACACATTTTATGGGTTCTCAAAGTTGGAACAATAAAAAAGGGCTTATTATTCGAAAACAATAAACCCTGCTTATGATAACTATGCGCTGTTCGTTGAAACCAAGAATGAATTCTACCTTAAGTCACCAACGAATCAGCTTTTGAATGCTTGATGGTTAGTTAGACTTGCAATGTGCGTCGCGAACTTCTTGCCAAACACCCCAAGGTCCAGAGTCTGCTGGGTTATCGCCTTGAGTCCACCACTGCGCCTGCCACACTTTGCCATTCCAAGTAACGTTATCTCCTTTGAGATACACCGTACTCGCTCGCCATTCTGCTGCGCAGTGATCTGTTGGAGGCGTTGTCACTGTTTTCGCTTGAGCCGACACTAGCGCCTGATATTGTGTGCTGGTCTTATCAATGTTGAAGTTCAAAGCAACTCTTGCTTCTCCCGCCTGAGCTGCTCCAAATTCGACATCGACACGACAACTTGCATTCATTGCTAACGTCGCCTGAGAACACTGATCATTTGCAATAACGGCAGCATCAGCAACGCCAGAAGCAAAAGCGCGAACGTTTTCTACAGTGAACGTCGTGTTACCTGAATTTTTGATAACAAAACTATGTTGCTGCAACTCGCCAACATTAAATGATGCCAATGTCTGTTCGGTGGTATACCCAACAGAAACATTCTCTTTCGGAGGTGTAGTCGTGCCAATGACACCATTAACAAAATTACGCATGGCGGCGATATCGCTATAAACACCATACATACCCGGACGAGCACAACCTATCCCCCAACTGACCACACCAAGTTGAGTAATTATGCCACCACGATTAATAACGATTGGACCACCGCTATCTCCCTGACAGGAATCTATCCCACCTTGAGGAATTCCCGCACAGAATGACACTTCTCCAACAGTTGTGTAGTTGCCACCGGCTTGACGACAAGTCGTGTCTGACACGAGTGGAACGTCAACCTCTTGCAACCGAGATGGAGAGCTTCCTCCTTCAGAGGTTCTCCCTAAACCTGCGACTGTAAGCCAATCTCCGATGCTGGCGTATTGCGTTAGACTACCATCGGCAATTTCAACCGCAGCAACACCTTGAGGTACAGAGTCCAACTTTAAGACTGCGAGATCGTGAGAAAGCGTTGCTCGGCGATATGCCGGGTGCATGTGGATTTCACTCACGTTAGCTCGAACACCGTCAGTGCCATTGTAAACGACGCCACCGATTTTAACCGCAATCTGATTCGGCGAATCACCCTCGACACAGTGGGCCGCAGTAAGGACGTAGCCATTCCCAATATAACTGGCACCACAATATGATCGGTTACCATAACGGCTAACAATTTGGGTGTAGAATCTCCACTCACTAGGATCAGCAGTGATGCCGCCTACGATCTGGGGTTGTATAGTGTGATTTTGTGTCTGTGACAAATCATCAGCACTTGCGAACATTGGCAAAACAGCCAACGCAAGTAACGATTTTGTTAGTTTCAAAATATTGTCCTCTTGTTTTTGTAAGCACGATCCTCGTGCTACTAATAAACAAGCAGACAAAAACGCCAATACCAATGTGGGCGCATATTAATTTACTAACATTGCGAGCAACTTATAGAGAAAAGTCTATTGACGAACTGAATGATTTCAATTCGCTAGAATGTGTATCACAATATTAAAATTAAGCATGGTCATTAGCTCAACGGCTTTCTTAGATAGTGAATATGGTGTGCAAACCCTTGTTTTTCATACAAAGAGATTGCACCCTGGTTAAAGTGCCATACTTCAACAAACATCTGTTTTGCACCGTAATCAGAGAACGTTGACTCAATTTTGTTAATCAATGCCTGAGCTGTGCCTTGTTTCCTAAACTCAGGTAACACATAGAGCTCATCCACACTTCCCATCATAACCGGCTGACTGACGGTAGAAACAAGTTCACAGAAATGACCAGAGATAAAACCAATCATTTCATCTCCTTGTTTTGCTGCATAAACAAGACATTCAGGATCATCAATGTATCGAGCAATACTTTTTTCTTGCTCTATCTCCTCTGCAGTTTTGAACAGCTCAGGAGATTGAAGATGATGCTCATCATGCAGCTCAAACATAAGGTCGTTGAGCGACTCAAGGTCGCTAAAACACGCAGATTTAATTACAAACGTGGTCATACAAAGGGTCACTAAAAATTGAATGGCTGTAGTTTGTGAGGAAAATGCCGTATTGGCAAGTCACAAAATTGCCTGCACGAGACGTTTACGCTATCTACAAACAAAAAAGCCCCTGCACTTAATAAGCGTACAGAGGCAGAACCAACCTACAGAGTTCGAGGATCAGGGGTTAGTTAGAATTGAGTTTTAATTAGCGTCTTAACACTCGTTCAATTTCGTTCAAGCTACTTGGGTCATCAATCGTTGACGGAACGGTGTATTTTTCACCATCGGCTATTTGACGTATGGTTCGGCGCAGAATTTTACCCGAACGTGTTTTCGGTAAGCGATCCACAACCAATGCATGCTTAAAGCAGGCAACCGCACCGATCTCACTACGTACCTTGCCAACAAGCTCACCTTCAAGATCAAGCTCGTCCACTTTGACACCATCTTTAAGCACAACAAAACCAAGTGGTAACTGCCCTTTTAACTCATCGTGGATACCCACGACTGCACATTCCGCAATCGCTGGGTGGCCACCGACAATTTCTTCCATTTCGCCTGTCGATAAACGATGCCCCGCGACATTAATCACGTCATCAATACGTCCCATAATGAATAGGTAACCGTCTTCATCCAGATAGCCACCATCACCTGACACATAGTAGCCAGGGAATTGGCTGAGATAACCGGTTTCAAAACGGTCATGGTTACGCCAAACCGTTGGCAGACAACTCGGTGGCAGCGGACGTTTTAATGCGACAAAGCCTTGTTGGTTAGGCCCGACCGACTCTCCAAGTTCATTCAGAATCTCGACCTGATAACCCGGAATTGGCTTCGTCGAAGAACCCGCTTTAACTGGCATCATTTCAACACCTGTTGGGTTGCCCGCGATGGCCCAACCCGTTTCCGTTTGCCACCAGTGGTCAATAACGGGTTTGTCTGCTTTGCTCTGAACCCATTCCAGTGTTGGAGGGTCAAGGCGTTCTCCTGCCATAAAGATGGTTTTCAATTTAGAGAGATCATACTGTTTTAAAAACTCACCTTCTGGGTCCTCTTTCTTGATCGCACGGAACGCTGTCGGGGCAGAGAACAACGCATCTACTTTGTATTCGTCACACACTCGCCAGAATGCGCCAGGGTCCGGTGTTCGGACGGGCTTACCTTCGAATAGGATTGTTGTGCAACCGTGAATCAGTGGAGCGTAAACAATGTAAGAGTGCCCTACTACCCAGCCAACATCAGATGCCGCCCAAAATACGCCATCTTGAGGAATGTTGTAGATTGCGCTCATGGAGTACTTCATCGCGACGGCATGGCCACCGTTGTCACGCACAACGCCTTTTGGCTTACCTGTCGTACCCGAAGTATAAAGAATGTAGAGTGGATCGGTTGCTAACACCGGAACACAACCGTGTGGCAACGCTTGGTTGTACTCTTGCTGCCAATCCAGATCTCTTTCTTGGTTTAGATCGGCTTCGCACTCAGGACGCTGGAATATAAATACTTTTTCAGGCTTCCATCGGCTGTCCATAATGGCCTTGTCTACCATTGGCTTATATGGAATAACTTTGTTGATCTCAATACCACATGACGCCGTCATGATGACTTTCGGCTCTGCATCTTCAATTCGTACAGCAAGTTCATTAGGTGCAAAACCACCGAATACAACGGAGTGAATCGCCCCCAAACGCGCACAGGCTAGCATCGCCATTGCGGCTTCTGGAATCATCGGCATGTAAATAACGACTCGGTCGCCTTTTTCAACGCCTTGAGCAGACAGCATGCCGGCAATTTTTGCCACTTGGTCACGCAGGTCACTATAGGTATACGTGGTTTTATTGCCGGTTACTGGCGAGTCATAAATGAGTGCCGTATTATCACCGCGTCCTTGCTCGCAATGGTAATCCAATGCTAACCAGCACGTATTCATTACACCATCTGGAAACCAACGTTCTATGCCGTTTTCATCAGATTTCAAGATAGTTTTAGGAGATTCGAACCAATCGATATTCTCCGCTTGAGCGCGCCAAAAACTCTCCGGTTCATTCTTCGCCCATAAGTATTCTTTTTCGTATGAAGACATATTGCTTCCTCCAGTATGTCCTGACATTGCTCTCGTTCTATTCAAAGACCGTTCTTTTCACTCAAAGACATCAGAGGGTACACGCACAAATCCCTCCATTAGTATTCTCGCACTTCGGCTCATGATGGCTTTTTGCACCACCCAGCCCTGCTCAGTTTGCTTCGCTTGTGCTCCAACTTTTAACGTTCCTGAGGGGTGGCCAAAAGTCACTGACTCTTTTTCACCGCCACCAGCCGCCAAGTTAACCAACGTACCCGGCACACACGCCGCTGAAGCGATAGCAACGGCTGCTGTTCCCATCATTGCATGGTGAAGTTTGCCCATCGACAACGCACGAACCAACACGTCTATGTCCGTATCATTTACCGCTTTGCCACTTGAAGACAGGTAACTTTTCGGTTTAGAAACAAACGCAATTTTCGGTGTGTGCTGGCGTGTTTGAGCTTCTTCTAAATCAGAAATCAGGCCCATTTTTAACGCGCCATGTGCACGGATGGATTCGAACATCGCTAATGCTGTGTCATCGTTGTTGATATCGTCTTGCAGCTCGGTGCCCTGATATCCAATCGATTCAGCATCAATAAAAATGGTTGGTATGCCCGCGTTAATAAAGGTCGCGTTGAACGTACCCACATCCGGCACCACTAAATCATCGACTAAGTTGCCTGTTGGGAACATGCTGCCCTCGCCATCAGAAGGGTCAACGAAATCGACTTGAATCTCGGCGGCCGGAAACGTCACGCCATCGAGCTCAAACTCGCCGGTTTCTTGGACAAAACCATTAACAATTGGAACGTGAATCAAGATAGTTTTGCTGATGTTCACCTGCCAAACACGCACCGTCACAATGCCATTTTCTGGAATGCGATCTTGTGGAATCAGCCCAGCATGAATGGCGAAAGGACCGACAGCGGCAGACAAGTTGCCGCAGTTACCACTCCAATCGACGAATGGTTTGTCGATCGACACTTGTCCAAACAAGTAGTCAACATCGTGATCGTCACGGCTACTGCGTGAAACAATCACCGTTTTACTGGTACTAGAAGTGGCGCCGCCCATACCGTCTATTTGTTTAGCGTACGGATCTGGGCTGCCGATAACACGCAACAAGAGTTTGTCACGAGCTTCGCCTGCCACTTGCGCTTCTTGTGGCAAATCGTCGAGGTTGAAAAAGACCCCTTTACTTGTACCGCCACGCATGTACGTCGCCGGCACTTTGATTTGGCTCATTTGATTCGGAGTTTTGCTTTCCATAACCGCTCCTTATTGCGCCAAGAAATCTTGCGCGAAACGCTGCAAAACACCGCCTGCGTTGTACACGTGAACTTCGTCAGCGGTATCTAGGCGACAAGTAACCGGAACATCGACTTTATCGCCGTTGCTACGCGTAATAACCAAGGCTAAATCAGCGCCCGGTTTAATCTCACCAACTACGTCGTAAAGTTCCGTACCATCCAGTTCTAACGTATTACGGTTTACACCTGGTTTGAATTGCAGCGGCAGTACGCCCATGCCAACCAAGTTAGTACGGTGAATACGCTCAAAGCCTTCAGCAACAATGGCTTCTACGCCTGCCAAACGAACACCTTTTGCTGCCCAGTCACGAGATGAACCCTGACCGTAATCCGCGCCGGCGACAACAATCAATGGTTGTTTACGATTCATGTAGGTTTCAATCGCTTCCCACATGCGTACAACCTGGCCTTCTGGTTCAATTCGCGCCAGAGAACCCTGAACGACTTCACCGTTCTCTTTCACCATTTCGTTAAATAGTTTCGGGTTAGCAAAGGTCGCACGTTGCGCCGTTAAGTGATCGCCACGGTGAGTCGCATAAGAGTTGAAGTCCTCTTCCGGAACGCCCATTTTGGCAAGGTATTCACCCGCAGCACTGCTCGCCATGATCGCGTTGGATGGTGACAGGTGGTCAGTCGTGATGTTGTCGCCCAGAATCGCTAATGGACGCATGCCAGACAGTGTTCTTTCACCCGCCAGCGCACCTTCCCAGTAAGGTGGACGGCGAATGTAGGTACTCATCGGACGCCAGTCGTAAAGCGGACTAGAGCTTTTCTCTGCGTCATCCAGCTTAAACATCTGAATGTAAACTTGCTTAAACTGCTCAGGTTTAACATGATTACCGACAACAGCATCGATCTCTTCGTCGCTAGGCCACAAATCATTTAAGTAAATTGGTTTACCGTTTTGGTCAGTACCCAAAGCATCGCGTTCGATATCGAAACGAATCGTACCCGCTAGCGCATAAGCGACAACCAATGGTGGTGATGCAAGGAAAGCTTGTTTTGCGTAAGGATGGATTCGGCCATCGAAGTTGCGGTTACCAGACAGAACGGCTGTCGCATATAAATCGCGATCAATGAGCTCTTGCTGGATTTTTGGATCCAACGCACCACTCATGCCGTTACAAGTGGTACATGCGTAACCGACGATACCAAAGCCAAGCTTTTCTAACTCTGGTAATAAGCCCGCTTCTTCCAGATACAGGCGCGCAACTTTAGAGCCCGGAGCAAAAGACGATTTCACCCAAGGCTTACGTACAAGGCCGAGCTCATTGGCTTTCTTCGCGACAAGGCCAGCCGCAACCACGTTTCTTGGGTTACTGGTATTAGTACACGATGTGATAGCAGCAATGATAACTGCACCATCTGGCAACTCGCCTTCTTTCTCTTCCCAAGCACCAGAAATACCACGTTGTGCCAATTCAGAAGTTGGCAAACGGCGGTGAGGGTTTGACGGGCCGGCCATGTTACGACTTACTGATGATAAATCGAATTCCAGTACACGCTCATAAACGGCAGTATCTAGATCGTCAGCCCAAAGACCAGTTTGTTTTGCGTATTTCTCAACTAAGTTAACTTGCTGTTCATCACGACCAGTCAGTTTTAAGTAGTTGATGGTCTGCTCATCAATATAAAACATGCCAGCTGTCGCGCCGTATTCTGGTGTCATATTTGAAATAGTTGCGCGGTCTCCGATCGTTAGATCGCGTGCACCTTCACCAAAGAATTCAAGATATGAAGAGACCACACGCTCGTTACGTAGGAACTCAGTAATCGCGAGGACAATATCCGTTGCGGTAATGCCTGGTTGACGTTTACCCGTTAGTTTTACACCAACAATATCAGGTAGACGCATCATTGATGGTCGGCCAAGCATTACGGTTTCAGCTTCCAGACCACCAACACCGATCGCGATAACGCCCAATGCATCAACGTGCGGCGTGTGACTGTCCGTACCCACACAGGTATCTGGGTAGGCAATACCCTGCTTTGCTTGCACCACAGGAGACATTTTCTCCAAGTTGATTTGGTGCATAATGCCGTTACCCGCAGGAATCACGCTTACGTTCTCAAACGCTGTTTTACACCACTCGATAAAGTGGAATCGGTCTTCATTACGGCGCTCTTCAATCGCGCGGTTTTTGTCGAAGGCATCAGGTTCAAAGCCCGCATGCTCAACCGCTAAAGAATGGTCAACGATCAATTGAGTCTCAACCACAGGGTTCACTTTTGCAGGATCGCCACCCTGATCCGAAATAGCATCGCGCAGACCCGCTAAATCGACTAGAGCAGTCTGACCAAGAATGTCATGACAAACCACGCGTGCTGGATACCAAGGAAAATCAAGATCACGTTTACGTTCAATTAACTGTTTTAGGCTATCCGTCAATGTGTTCGGTTCACAGCGACGGACCAGTTGCTCAGCTAGCACGCGGGAGGTGTAAGGGAGTTTTTCATAGGCTCCAGGAGAAATGGCATTGACGGCTTCGCGTGCATCAAAGTAATCCAGTTGAGTTCCCGGAAGCGGCTTACGATATTGGGTATTAATATTTGTGTTCATGGTTTGCTTCCATTCAGTCTGTACATCTTGCCTTCATCAACGTTTTTCCATTGCTCCAGAAACATCGTGATGAGAGGGGCTCCTTCCTCTGTCAGAGAGAGGTACAAAGGAAGGAGGTGGTCAATCAAAGCATATGTGCCCTGATTGACCTTCGCGCTAGCGATTCTCGATAGGTACCCATTCTTGATGGTCTGGGCCCGTGTAATCAGCACTTGGGCGAATGATGCGGTTATTGGCACGTTGCTCATAAACGTGTGCCGCCCAGCCCGTTAAACGACTCATCACAAAAATTGGTGTGAACAGCTTGGTTGGAATGTCCATGAAGTGGTAAGCCGATGCATGGAAGAAGTCCGCATTACAGAACAGACCTTTCTCTCGCTTCATCACTGATTCCACACGCTCAGAAACAGCATATAGATGTGTATCACCGACTTGCTGTGACAGCTCTTTCGACCAGCGCTTAATCAACGCGTTGCGAGGATCACTTTCGCGATAGATGGCATGACCAAAGCCCATGATCTTGTCTTTGTTGGCCAGCATTTTCATGATGTTCGCTTCCGCCTCGTCTGGCGTTTGCCAATCTTCAATCATTTCCATCGCTGCTTCGTTTGCGCCGCCATGAAGTGGCCCGCGAAGCGTACCGATTGCTGCCGTGATACAAGAATGAATGTCTGACAACGTTGATGCACAAACACGCGCTGCAAAAGTTGATGCGTTGAATTCATGTTCAGCGTAAAGGATTAAGGAACAGTGCATCACTTGTTTGTGTAGCGCTGATGGCTCTTTATCTGTAAGCAATCGCAAGAAGTAACCGCCGATGCAGTCTTCGGTTTGATCTTCTGTATCGATACGAACGCCATCGTGACTAAAACGATACCAGTAGCAGATGATAGCTGGGAAAAGCGCCAGCATACGTTCCGTCGAATGCAATTGCTCATCGAAGCTCATTTCTTGCTCTAGGTTTCCTAACACAGAACAACCAGTGCGCATCACATCCATTGGATGAGCAGTAGCAGGAATAAACTCTAACGCTTGCTTAAGCTCAGTTGGTAAGCCGCGAAGGTTTAAGAGATGTGTCTTGTACGCATCCAGTTCTTTCTGAGTTGGTAAGTGACCGCGTAACAGAAGATGTGCAACTTCTTCAAATTGAGCATTATTGGCAAGGTCAGTAATATCGTAACCGCGATAAGTCAGACCGGTCCCCGTTTTTCCGACAGTACATAAAGCTGTGCTTCCAGCGCTTTGACCGCGTAGGCCTGCACCACCTAACTCTGCTTTCTTTTCTGCAGTTTGAGACATTGTTTGAACTCCTTTTCTGTCTGGCTTTGCCCTCTTTGGAGCGTTTTTTAGCCAGACGAATTTCACGTTATTGAATTAGATAAATTCCGATTATCTTTTCTTGGGCTTCCGTCTATCTTTTCTTTTCCCGCTATTTTCCTTCAGAGAATAGCTGGTCAAGTTTGTCTTCGTAATCGTGGTAGTTCAGGTGCTGATACAACTCTTTGCGGGTTTGCATTGAATCAACCAAAGCTTCCTGATTGCCCACTTCTAGCAAATGCTTGTAAACCGTTTCAGCGGCTTTGTTCATGGCACGGAACGCACTTAATGGGTAAAGCACCATATCGACTTTCGCTTTTGCAAGCTCGTCGCAGCTGTACAGTGGCGTTGCGCCGAACTCGGTAATGTTGGCCAGAATAGGAACGTGCTTTCCAGTTGCTTGCTCAAGTGCGTTTGAGAACTGAAGGTACTGATCCAGCTTGGTCATTGCTTCTGGGAAGATCATATCTGCGCCAGCTTCCACACACGCAATCGCACGCTCAATTGCACTGTCCATGCCTTCAACAGCTAGCGCGTCTGTACGAGCCATAATCACGAAGCTTTCATCATTGCGTGCGTCAACCGCGGCTTTTACGCGATCAACCATCTCTTGCTGGCTCACAATTGCTTTGTTCGGACGGTGCCCACAACGTTTCTGTGCGACTTGATCTTCCATATGAACCGCAGCAGCACCCGCCTTTTCCATTGCTTTGATCGTGCGAGCAATATTAAATGCGCCTCCAAAACCGGTGTCGATGTCGACCAATAGCGGTAAATCACACGCGTTAGTGATGCGGTCAACATCGACCAGTACGTCGTTCAATGTTGTAATACCGAGATCCGGCAATCCGTATGACGCGTTTGCAATACCGCCGCCAGACAAATAAATCGCTTGATGCCCCAAGTTTTTCGCCATCATGGCGCAGTAAGGGTTAATGGTGCCGACAATTTGCAGCGGATTGTTTTGTTCAATGGCGAGTCTGAACTTCGCTCCCGGTGTTAAGCTCATGACGAATTCCTTCTAGTCTTTGTCTAAACTTTCTGTATGTATAATTTGCGATTGGATGAGCTTTCGACTTCCTGAGATGTGTCTTCTCATCAGCATTTCTGCAAGCTCTTCATCGCGATTACGGATGGCTTCCAGAATGAATTTGTGTTCAGTCAACGCTTCATTTGGACGAGATTGCGCGCGCGGTGACTGATAGCGGTACATGCGTAACAAGTGGTAAAGCTCGTCGCACAGCAGAGAAATCAGCTTGCTGTTTCGGCTTGCTTGGATGATGCGATAGTGAAAATCAAAATCTCCATGCTGATGGAAGTAAGAGGCTCCTTCCACTTGATCAATGTGCTTAGAATGTGTCGACAATAGCATTTCCAAGCTCAAGAGCTCTTCTTGCGTAATATGTCGCGCTGCTAACCTTGCCGCCATACCTTCTAGCGCTTCGCGAACCGCATAGAGTTCTATCAGCTTTTCTGGAGAAAAAGTGGTCACTCTAGCCCCGACATGAGGAATACGTTCAATGAGCCCTAGCCCCTCTAAACGCATTAATGCTTCACGCAAAGGGCCACGGCTGACTTGATATTTCTTCGCCAGTTCAGGCTCCGAGATTTTATGACCAGGCTTAACATCGCCATTCACAATGACTTCAATCAGTGTTTCTGTCAGTGTTTCTGACTTGGTGTGTTCTTTCTCAGAACCCAGTACTTTATAACGAGTTTTCAACTCAGAGTTCATACTCAGATACTCACGTTACCGACATCAAAATGTCTACAATTTCTTAACCTGAATATAAAGTAGTCGATCAAAGTGTCGACAATCAAGTAAATTGTCGACAATTTAGACTAAGGTCGTAATTTAAATCGATGAAAATCGTCTA
The DNA here is from genome assembly GCF_012275705.1 of Vibrio chemaguriensis. Lineage (NCBI taxonomy): Bacteria > Pseudomonadati > Pseudomonadota > Gammaproteobacteria > Vibrionales > Vibrionaceae > Vibrio > Vibrio chemaguriensis. Next base: position 7,218 of record NZ_SHOE01000037.1, on the reverse strand, counting down.
TTACGGGCTTAATGGAGGGATAATTGCGAAGGAAAAAAATAAATTGTCGACACCCAAACACCTCTTAACATAATGATATAAAAGAAAAATAATTAAGCCGTCGAACAATTAAGGATACAAAAGGCTATTCTTTAGGTGAAAATTGCTCAAAAACTTGCTGCGATGTCATCTTTTGTGAGGTGGGATTGAGGTCATAATACGCGGGCTTTTCATCGGTAAAGATCTCTAATGAGAGTTTGAAATCTGGATTGTCGAACAAACCAGCGGAGAGAATGTACTCGCCTGTCGGTAACAAATGATAGAAAAGGTTTGTGCCGCATTCGCCACAAAAACCTCTCACCGCCCAGTCAGACGATTGATAACGCTTTGGCTCGGCCCCCTTAAACGTTACGTTAGGACCACAATGCACAGCATGGAGTGCTCCACTCGACCATTTTCGACACATCGAGCAGTGGCATAGACTCACTTCATTCTTAGCATCTGCGATCACTTCAATAGCGCCGCACAAACATGTCCCTTTCATTCTCTGTTTCCTTATTCGTTTGATGTCATTCCATTATGACGCAATTGTTAGCACGCACGCGTGATGTGCAACCAATTTTTCAGCGTGAACTTTATGAACAAAATATCCGTTATGCTCAATATTCTCTTTATCGACGTTTTAAAGACATCAATTTAACACTTGATTAACCTTTGACACATCAGCATCCAGTTCGAGTTAAAAGCTGAAACAAAAATAAGACTCACCAAAAAATAGAGTCACCAACATAAGGAACGTGAACATGTTAAAGGTAATCAAACCAACGCTCGCCGCATCGATCATCGCAGCTTCATTTTCATTTAACGCTTTTGCTGCTGATGTAGAAAAAATGCATTTCTTGATCCCTGGAGGTGCCGGTGGCGGCTGGGATATGACCGCACGAGGTACAGGTGATGTGCTACTCAAATCAGACATCGTTGAGACGGTATCTTTTCAAAACCTTTCTGGTGGCGGCGGCGGTAAAGCCATTGCGCACTTGATTGAAACGGCAGATCGCCAAGAAGATACGCTGATGGTGAATTCAACACCGATCGTCGTTCGCTCTCTAACAGGTATTTTCCCTCAATCCTTTAGAGATCTCACTCCCGTTGCAGCCACCATTGCGGATTACGGTGCCATCGTAGCCTCTGTTGATTCGCCATACAATTCTTGGGAAGACGTAGTAAAAGCATTTGAATCTAACCCTCGCAAAGTGAAAATTGCGGGTGGCTCTGCTCGTGGCTCGATGGACCACCTCGTCGTTGCCGCCGCATTTAAAGGCGAAGGATTTGATGCGCGTAAAGTGCGCTACATCGCTTACGATGCGGGCGGTAAAGCCATGGCAGCCCTTCTTTCAGGCGAAACTCAACTGCTCTCTACGGGCCTAGGTGAAGTACTGGAGATGTCTAAATCTGGTCAAGTCAAAGTGCTAGCGGTAACTGCACCAAAACGCCTAGAAGCTGCACCAAACATCCCTACGCTAACAGAATATGGTAACGAAACTGTCTTCGCTAACTGGCGTGGATTCTTTGCTGCACCAGGTACTAGCCAAGAAAAGCTGGATGAATGGAATGCAGCATTTACCAAAATGTACAACACTGACGAATGGCAAGTCGTCCGTGACCGCAATGGTTGGATAGACAACTACAAGGCGGACAAAGCGTTCTTCGCGTTCCTTGAAGAGCAAGAGCAGCAAATGGGTGACTTAATGCGCGAGTTAGGCTTCCTAAAGTAACAGTCGAACTGGGTCCCTCAGATTCCAACCTCACCCAATAACGTGGGGTTGGTATTTCCCCAACTGTATTTGCACTCTAAGTTTCACCGTATATGGATATTGTCGACAATCGGCATGCACACTCCTTTGTTTATATACCCAAAGCAGCTCGACTAGCAGCGAAATGCTTAATTGTTAATGGTTTAGTTTATTCATTAACGTCCATATGCGGTCTTTTTTATTTTTGTTAGGAGTTGAATATGTCTCGTTCAACCAACTTTTTCACCAAAGAATATTTGCTCTGTCGTGACCGTGTCGGCGCAATGATCTTTCTACTCTTCTGTCTTTGCTACGGTTATCAAACCTCGCAAATTCCATTGTTCCCTGGTGATGAATACGAACCGTTCACCGCACGTACTTTGCCAACCATCCTGACTTACGTTGGTGCAGGCCTTTCTTTGTTATTACTGGTAACAGGACAACCAGATAAACAAAGTGGCGCGGTGCTGACCTTTAATTGGAAGTTACTGATCGCTTTCTTGGTTTTGATGGCGCTTTACGGTGTGGGCCTGACTTACCTAGGCTTTGTTATAGCTACTGGCTTCTTTTTATTGGCTGGCTTTTATCTGCTGGGGGAAAGACGTAAACCCGTTCTGTTCTGCGCGTCGTTTCCATTCGTGATCGCGTTCTATTTATTACTCACTCAAGGTTTGGACATCTATCTCGAACCGGGTTTGATTTTCACCATCTGGTAGTCAAAGAAAGGACTGAATTATGTTAGATGGAATTCTACAAGGTTTATCCACTGCAGTAATGCCAATGAACATCATGATGGTGATCGTTGGTTGCTTCGTCGGTACATTTATCGGCATGTTACCTGGGCTTGGGCCGATCTCAGCCATTGCTTTGATGATCCCAATTACTTATGGCCTAGAGCCCTCTTCTGGCCTTATTTTGATGGCGGGTGTTTATTACGGTGCGGTATTTGGTGGTTCTACATCGTCGATTTTGATCAACGCGCCGGGTTGTTCTTCAACCGTGGTGACAGCATTTGACGGCTACCCGATGGCTCAAAAAGGCCAAGCAGGTAAAGCATTAGCTTTGGCTGCTTATTCTTCTTTCACTGGCGGTACGCTATCTGCCATTATGTTGCTTGTTGCCGCACCAGCATTGGCTAGCGTCTCCCTTAGCTTCCAATCGTCAGACTATTTTGCGTTGATGCTACTTGGGTTATCAGCAGTCGCGGCTTTTGCGGGGAAAGGTCAGGTCATCAAAGCGTGGATGATGACCATTCTTGGTTTGATGCTATCTACCGTTGGAATCGATAAAGGCGTAGGCGTTGAACGCTTTACCTTCGGTTTAACGGATTTAATGGATGGCTTTAGCTTCTTGTTGCTTGCAATGGCGACATTCGCACTGGGTGAGACGCTGATGGGCATCCTTAAACCATCAAAAGACACCAGCGATGAAGAACAAGAAAAGCTGAGCAACATTGGCTCAATGAAAGTGACCAAGGAAGAAATCAAAGATGTTGCGCCTGTTTCAATTCGCTCTTCAATATTAGGTTTCTTCACTGGCGTTCTTCCTGGCGCAGGAGCAACTATTGCTGCTTTTTTAAGCTATGGTATGGAGCGCAACCTCGCACCTAAAGAGAAAAAGGAAGAGTTCGGTAAAGGCAGTATCCGTGGTTTGGTCGCGCCAGAGTCAGCAAACAACGCAGCGTCTAGTGGTTCATTTGTTCCACTGCTAACGCTTGGCATTCCAGGTTCTGGTACGACAGCTATTATGCTCGGCGCGCTGATCGCTTACGGTATTCAGCCTGGCCCTCGCCTGTTTGTTGAGCACCCAGACGTGTTCTGGTCGGTGATCATTTCCATGTACTTCGGCAACATCGTACTCGTGATCCTGAACTTACCGTTGATTCCGTACATCTCAAAGCTTTTGGCGGTGCCTAGAACGGTACTTCTGCCGATGATTTTATTCTTCTCAATCACCGGAGTTTATTTGGTCTCATTCAATACCATGGATGTGTTCGTGATGCTGATTGTCGCTATGGCTGCCATTGCACTTCGACTCGCTAACTTCCCACTTGCGCCTTTATTGCTGGGTTTCATCCTTGGGGGATTAATGGAAGAGAACTTACGCCGCGCATTAATGATTTCAGACGGCGAATTGAGTTTCCTATGGGAGCGCCCTATTACCCTTACCTTTACTGTTTTGGCCGTATTGGTACTGGCAAGTCCACTAATCGTAAAGCTGATTCAAAAGTTTAAAGCACAGCCAGTGAGCGTTGAGCAGTAATAACTGTCTCTTACAACCTAGATAAAGCCATCCATCGCGATGGCTTTTCTTTCTCCTATCAAATCGTTCACTTATTAAGCAAAACAATATTGACAAGTCATCGCCTATATATAAGAGTAGTTGCATGAATACACACTTAGCGCAACTTAACCAACGAATTATCATCATTCCATAGGAATGGTGGGATATTTGATGCGCTCAATATTTATCGAACCCACCCATAACGGTGGGTTTTCTGTCTCTACCGTATGGGAAATACTCTCTTGGAGGCGGTCACATGCAAAAAGTAGCGGTTTTTGGTAAGCCCGGCAGCGGAAAATCGACGATAAGTAAAGCAATCGCGTCTGCTACCGATCTCCCTCTTCATCAATTAGATTCCATAGTCTATAAACCAAACGGTGAGCCCGTTGAGCGTGACGTTTTTGATGAAGCACATAGCAATATACTTCACTCAGATCGTTGGATCATAGATGGTCTGGGGCCTATCAGCTCCTTTAATGCTCGTTTAGATGCAGCCGATACTCTCGTTTATATTGATCTACCATACTCCGTAAGCTATTGGTTTGTGACGAAACGTCTCCTTAAAGGACTATTCATTAAACCCGAAGGTTGGCCTGATGGCAGTTCGGTATTGAAAGGAACGTTACAAAGCTACAAAGTTCTTCAGCAATGCCCTGCATTCTGGAATGATGACTTCATGTCTCGTCTCGAAGGGTACTCTCAAAGTAAAACCGTTCATGTCATCAAAAACGTTACAGAACTGAACAATTTTGTTTTAGAGCGGGTAAAGTAAACTTCATATCAGGACACTAGAGCATATGGGATGGGCCATCTAAAGCTCTAACAATGAAAAAGAACATAACAAGGATTGTTTATGCTTTTAGAACTAGCGCTTTTATTCGTTGCCGGCGTAGTTGGTGGGATCATTAACTCCATTGCGGGAGGCGGAAGCTTTATTACTTTTCCGGCCCTATTGGCGGTTGGTGTGCCTCCAATTATGGCCAATGCAACAAATACTTATGCTTCATGTGCGGGGTACATTAGCGGAGCCGTTGGCTTCAGAGAAGAGATCATGAAGAACAAACAAGAACTGTTGTTCACCGTCTCATTCAGTTTAGTAGGTGGCGCTGTCGGAGCATATCTGCTGCTCAACACACCAGAATCGCTATTTTTGGAAGCCATTCCTTGGCTGCTCTTGTTTGCCACCGTGCTTTTCCTGACTGGTTCTCGTTTAACAATGCTTATCAAAACTGTCGCGAAAGAGCACAAACACGCAGGAATACTCGGAGCAATCGCTTTGGGTCTATTACTTGTTGGTGTCTCTGCTTACGGTGGTTTTTTCAACGCAGGTTTAGGGGTTATTGTTCTGAGTTATCTGGTAGTAGCGGGTCACCAAGACATTAATTTAATGAACGGTTTGAAATTGCTGGTATCTACGTGTGTTTCACTCATTGCTATCGTGATATTTGTTGCGAATGGTTCCATTGACTGGCGCACAGGTAGCGTTGTTTTGGTCGGTACGTTGGTGGGTGGTTATCTTGCCGCTCGTGTATCTCGTCAACTTAATCCCAATCATGTTAAAGGGTTTGTTGCTCTTTCTTCTATTCTGATCACTATCTACTTTTTCATTGATGTTTATGCTTAAGTAAAGCTTGCACAAGTAGATAACACCCCAACAAAAAACGCCATCGCGAAAGATTAATGCTGATCGCTTAACGATGTTTTTGTGTCATTCCAGCGAGCCTTGGCGTGACTAGGTATCTAATAGCAGTACGCTGAGCGGCTAATGAAACAATTTTGACCATAAAGGGCTCGGATAGAAGATCCTGTATCACGCTCCTCCGTCGCTGTACAGGATGACGAGAGATAGAAATATGCCACTCGCTGTTAAACGAGTGGCATTAATCGCGAAAGATGGCGTTCTACATCAATAAGAAGAGAAAGTAACGGTTACTTAATCAGCCCTACTTCTTTGTAGTATTTGAGCGCACCTGGGTGAAGAGGCGCAGATAAACCGTCTTTTACCATTTCCTCTTTCTTCAAGTTTGCAAACGCTGGGTGGAGACGGCGGAAATCATCGAAGTTTTCAAATACCGCTTTAACCACGTTATAAACCACATCTTCTGGTACTGCAGTAGAGGAAACAAACGTCGCACCCACACCAAAGGTTTGAACGTCACTATCTGTGCCACGATACATACCACCCGGTACATTTGCGACACGATAGAAGCTATTGTCTGCAACCAATTTTTCTACATTAGGTCCTGCTACCGTTACGATATTACTATCACACGACGTAGTGGCTTCTTTAATCGCTCCACTTGGGTGACCAACGGTATAAATCATCGCATCAATTTTGTTATCACAAAGTGCTTTTGATTGCTCTGCTGCTTTTAACTCAGACACAAGCTTAAAGTCATCGTTACTCCAGCCATACTGGCTCATTAACACTTCCATGGTGCCTCGTTGACCAGAGCCAGGGTTACCAATATTGACGCGCTTACCTTTCAAATCATCAAAAGTTTTGATGTTCGCGTCTTTACGTGCAACGACAGTGAACGGTTCTGGATGAACGGAGAATACGGCGCGTAGTTCTTTAAAAGGCCCGCTTTCTTTAAACTTACTGGTTCCTTTGTAAGCATGATACTGCCAGTCTGATTGAGCGATACCGAGATCCAATTCACCAGCACGAATGGTGTTGATGTTATAAATCGATCCCCCGGTACTTTCTACCGAACAACGGATACCGTGATCTTCTCGCGATTTGTTAACCAAGCGACAAATTGCTCCACCAGTCGGATAATAAACCCCTGTTACGCCACCAGTACCAATCGTGACAAACGTTTCTTCCGCAGACGCAGAAAAGCCAGTTGTGAGTGCCGCTAAAGAAGCAGCAAGTGCGATTTGCTTAAACTTAAACATTGAACATCCTTTTTACCTGTGTTGATGACCGTTTAAGTATAGCAACCGTTAACAATTTGATAACGTTTGAGTTCTCATCCTTGCACATTGGCTTAGCAATCACCATTTTTATCAGCATATTCTGCCATCATACAAGGCTCTATATCTGTCTCTTATACACATCTCAAAAAAAAAACCAAGAAGCCACTGTCTTCCATAGAGCGCTCCCGGCCCTCTGTACACTCCTCCTTCCAGTCTGCGCAGTCATGGTGTAAACTCAGCT